>NZ_JBARVX010000075.1:0-20233 GCF_049646505.1 Microcoleus sp. | reverse complement strand
GCAGGCACTTTTTCAAATTGATAAATTAACAGGCGATCGACATCCAAAAAATCTCGCACTCTCGAAACTGCTTTTGACAAAATGACAGGCAATTCCAAAGTCTGGCGGATTTGAGTTGTCACCTGATTCAGAAGTCGCTCTTGTGCGAGCTGTTGCTGCAAAGCATCTTCCACTGGCTGACAAAATGGAATGCAGGAAGTGGGAATTTCTGCGCGAGCGACTGCTTCGGCAATATCGTGCTGTAGCGTTTCGGGAGCGATCGGTTTTGGCGCAGAATTTTCCTCTAGTTCTGTTTGGGTATGTAGGGGCTGGCGACTGTTTTTGCTGGCATCGATTGCGAGAATATCCAGCAAATTTAGGGTAAATTCGCTTTGAATAACTGCCGAGTTGGGCTGTATATTTTTTATTGCTTGTTTGAGGGCGCGAAGGTCAATTTTTCTCTTGGTTGCGGGGGTTATTTCGGCAATTTTTTCGGCGAGGGGAGAGAGGAAATTGGCGATCGCCCTTGGCTCGAAGGTCAATTCCACATTTAATTGCGAATAGATATCTTTTTCGCTGTGTTTGTGTTTGTTTGTTGCCAGATTATCTAATAGCTTGCCCCGCAGCAGCGCGCTAAACCGATCTGATACCACTGCTGCAAACCTTTCCGACGAGTTGTCCCCATTTTCAGCATCCGCGATCGCATCGTCGGCCAGCCAAATCGCCCCAGGGAGTTCAGCCATTTGCTGTAACAACTGGTAAGCAGCCTCAAAGGTTGCTAGCGGCAAAGTTCGATTTAAGCTTTTTGGTTTCAATCTAGGTATTTTTCCGGTTGTTTTCAAGAACACAAAATCGAGACCGATGTTTTAGGGACGAAACCGGGGCGCAGCAAAGGCGATCGCTCCCAAAGACTTGAGATCGAAGTAATCTGAAGGCAGGCTCTCGTCAGGCCCGCGAGTGGGAGAGGACATTGCTCCCTATAGTTGTGATTACTTTAAACAATCTTATTCCAGTATAATATCAATATATAATTTGTTAACTTCTACTTAACACTATCCGGGTAAATGAGCAATCCAACTCAACTCACCCCCGATTTCACGATCGGACATCTGCCGTCTCACCACTTCCAAGTGAGTGCTGCAACTCCAGGACAGGTAGTGGCTGAAAAATTCGAGCAAGAACCCGACCTGCCGGGAGTCATTATTACTCACGAATCACAGGTTTTGGGCATGATTTCTCGCGTCAAATTTCGAGAGCAAATGATTCTTCCCGATCGCGCAGAATTTTACGGGCAGCACCCGATTCGCTCCTTGTTAGATTTTATTAGAATTCCACCTTTAATGATGGAGGAAAACTGGAAAATTGACGATGCCGTGCAAGCATCTCTCAACAGGCAGAAAGACTTGATATACGAACCAATTATTGTGGTAATGGAAAACCACAGCCTCCGCATTTTGGACGTTCAAACTCTGGTCGCCGCCCAATCAAAACATTTAGCGCAAGCTTACAAAATTATTCAAAAATACCGAATAGAAAGACAAAAACATCTGGTGATAATTCAAAAAGAACAGGAAAAAGTTCGCGAATACCGCGAACTTTTAAAATCCCAAGTTATTCAATCAGAAAAATCGCAGAACACTCCGAGTTTCCAGGAAGTGGCACTCGTCAAACAAGCCGAACAAATTGCTGAAATGAATCAGCGATTTGTGAGGATTGCAAAGCTGATTTCCTCCGAAGGTCGCCAAGCATTTCAAGCTACTTTTCAAGGTGCTAATTCTATTTGCAACAATACAGATAAAATTTTGGGGGTTGGCAAAGCAATAGCTAACGATTTAGAAACGGTTAACCGCACTTCTCGAACTATCCGGGAGGCGATCGAACAAGTCAGGCATTTAGCAGTACAGGTGGCTGTAGTTACCAATCAAATGGGAAGCCAGCCCAGCGGTCTGAGCCAAGTGAGTCTGGAAATTGGCAGGCTGGCAAGTAAAACCTTTGAATTGGGGACTCAAATGGAGCAAATTGCCAGCCGGTTCAAACTGCGGGTTCACGAGCTCACAGAGGCTGCAAGAGCGGGTGCTAATGTGGCTAAATCCGTGACCATCAAGATCGATCGCGCGGAAATGGCGCTGTTAGAGTTAGAGGAATTAATATCGGAGAAAGATTTCAACTCAGTTCCACTGGAAGTCCAAAAAAGTGTTAGCGCCCATTCTTTAGTTAAAGACATAGAACACGCAGAAGTGGCGGTTTCTGAGTTGGAGGATATAGTTAAACAGCAAAATTCATCGCAATATCTGATCGAAAAAATTCAGCAGGCGCTGAAGTCAAAAAAACCATGAAATTCCACTGCGAATTCGATTAAATAGCTGGATATAGCATTTCGAGTTCTCATATAGGTGCTGTCGGGTTCCGCGTCCCGCGCAGGGCATAGGGCATAGGGCATAGGGCATAGGGCATTGGGCGGAGCGAAGCGGAGGGATAGGGCATAGGGCATAGGACACAGGGCTTGAGAACTGCTATAGATAAATAACAAAGATAAAAATATTGATTGACTGTTTCACTATTTCAATAATGCTATTTATTTTACTGAAGCTAGTAAAGATTAAACATTGTTTTTGCGGTTGTTGCCGGCAAGGCGCATTCAAGGGAAAAACCCGGTTTATCGCCTTGGAGTCTAACCAAAGAGCGGGCTGCAACGCGCGTATTTTAGTCGCTCTTTTCCCGGTTGGCGATCGCCCCAGCGTTATTGCTGCTAAATTAGAGTTGAGAAAGGCTGTGTAAATCCGAGATACCGATAAAAAATATTACAAGAACTGGTTAATTAACAGGTGAAAATTATGAAAATTCTGCTAGTAGAAGATGATACTATCGCAGTCAATTTGCTTACTCAATTGCTGAATTCTCACAATTATAATGTGAATGCGGCAGCCGACGGCGAAACAGCCTTGCAGTTGGCAGAGGCCTACGATTACGACTTGATTGTTTTGGATGTGCTGATTCCTAAACTCGACGGCATTAGTTTGTGTCGGAAATTGCGATCGTCCGGCTGCAAAATGCCGATTTTACTGCTGACAGCGCTAGACAGCAGCAGCAATTTAGTCGAAGGTTTAGAAGCCGGTGCAGACGATTATGTGGTCAAACCCTTCAATCTAGAAGAATTAATTGCTCGAATTCGGGCTTTGCTGCGCCGGGGAAAGGCAAGTTTGTCGAGTACAATTTTGACTTGGGAAAAACTGCAACTCAACCCGGACACTACGGAAGTAACTTATGCCCAAAAAGTGCTGCATTTGACTCCCAAAGAGTACAATATGCTGGAACTTTTCCTGAGAAATCCCCGGCGCATTTTCAGCCGCAGCGCCATTCTCGATCGCATTTGGTCGGCGGGCGAATTTCCTCAAGAAGAAGCCGTTACCGCTCACATCAAGGGGTTGCGGCACAAGCTCAAAGGAGCCGGGATGACTGTAGATTTAGTGGAAACCGTGTACGGATTGGGCTACCGGCTCAAAAGTCTGCCGGAGGATATTGAGAACCCAAAAGCGGCGCGGGAAACGGCAGAAACTAGATCTGAATCCAGCGGGTCGATCCTGGAATTAAACAATGAAGAGCGCCGCCTCAAAGTCCTGACTGTAGTTGCAGAAATTCGGGGCAAGTTAAGAGCTAATTTTATCGAAAAGGTGGCAATATTCGATCGCGCGATCGCTCAAATCAAAACCGGAACCCTGGAGGGCGAACTGCGGCGGGAAGCTCAGGGGGAAGCTCACAAATTAGTCGGTTCTTTGGGAACTCTAGGGCTGCCGAAAGGTTCGGAAGCCGCGCGCAATATCGAACATTTGCTCGGTGCTGAAAACGTCTTGAAACCGGGGAATGCTCAGAAAATTGAGGAATTTCTGGATTTGCTCAAACAAATCTTAGATCGCCCGCCGGAACCTGAAAGCGATTTGGTCGATCGGGTTTCCCAGCAGCGCCGGATGCTGATCGTTGATGATGATAATGTTCAGATCGAGCAACTGAAAATAGCAGCAGCCGGTTCCGGCTTCCAGATAGAAGTTGCCAACTCTGGACAAGCGGCAAGAAGTGCGATTTCTCAACAGCCTCCCGACGCGATTTTGCTGGATTTGACTTTTTCCAAAGTTCAAGAAAACGGAATTACTCTGCTAGCCGAGATCCTCCGTGAAAAACCAGATATTCCGGTGATGGTTTTGAGCGCGAACAATCAATTGAGCGATCGAATTGAAGTTGCTCGTTTGGGAGCTTCCGGCTTTTTGCACAAATCGATCGCCCCAGCAGATATACTCAAAGCAGTCAATCAGGTTCTAGACCAGAAAGACCCTGCTGGTGAAGCTAAAGTTATGGTGGTAGACGATGACGTGCATCTATTGGCTGCACTGAAAATGATTCTGCAACCTTGGGGTTTTCAAGTAACAACATTGGATGAACCCGAAAAATTCTGGGAGGTACTCGAAACCATTTGTCCCGATTTGCTAATTTTAGATGTGCAGATGCCCGGTTACAGCGGTATCGAGCTGTGTTTGGCGGTGCGGAACGATTTGCGCTGGAGCAAGCTCCCCATCTTGTTTTTGACGGCTCATTCCGAGTCGGAAATAGTGCGCCAAATGTTTGTTGCGGGTGCTGACGATTACGTTAACAAGCCGATCGTGGAACCGGAATTGATTGCTCGCATCCTGAATCGTTTGGAGCGGGTTCAACTCAGGCACAGACTGGCTCAGACGCAGCGCTAAGCAACGGCGCGGGGGTAGGCACGGGGCACTACCCCTACATATTTGTACAACTGATGCGAGGATTGCTGTAGGGGTTGGGCACTCCTAGGGTGTGTTTTCAAACTACTGATTATGAACCCAATCTCTCAAAGAACCCCCCCTCGCATCACCCTTAAAAAGACCCACTTTGAGACTCTTTCTCCCCCCTTATTAAGGGGGGCCGGGGGGGATCTTAGAGGCAAGAAAACACGCCCTAGCCCGCTAGTGAAACCAAAATTGCCCGATCGGCAAAAACACAGGCTAATTTAAAAAAGTATTTACAACCACACGAAAGCAATGGTATTACCATCAGAAACAGCTTCTCTCAATGACAGCGACGGCGAATTAATTTACGCCCCAGGTTCCATTCAACCTCACGGCATATTGTTGGTACTGGAATCTCCTGCGTTGAAAATTTTGCAAGTTAGCAACAATATTTTTGAGGCTCTAGGCATTTACCCGGAAGCACTTTTGGGCAAGTTTTTACAGGAATTTGTTGAGAGCGAGGAAATTGAGGCTATTGAAAAAGTTTTAGTGGAAAACTGCGATCGACCTCATCACATTAGCTTGTCATTCACAAGTCAAAATCGCAAGTTTGTTTTTGAGGGAACGCTGCATCCGTCGAGTTCAGTATTAATTGTGGAACTAGAGCAGGCTGTGGAGCTAAAAGCTAGCGATTGTTTCACTTCTGATGATTTGGTTCAAGAGCCGATCGACAAAATCCACAACACGCCAAACCTGCAAATGCTGTGTCAGACAGCAGTTGAAGAAGTGCGGAGGGCGATCGGCTTCGATCGGGCGATCGTCTATCAATTTGATGCCACCGGTGCCGGGAAAGTCGTCGCCGAAGACAAAATAGAAAGTTTGGCTCCTTTATTGGGACTGCACTATCCGGCTACAGATATTCCCCCGCAGGCAAGAATCCTGTTCAGCATGAATTTAATTCGGTTTATTCCCGACCTTCACTATCAGCCCGTACAACTAATTCCTCACAGCAATCCGCTGACCGGTCGCCCCCTGGATCTGGGCTGCTCCTGGTTGAGAACAGTTTCCCCTTGCCACGTTCAATATCTCAAAAATATGAACATTGGCGCTAGCATGACAGTGACATTAATGAAAGACAAAAAACTCTGGGGATTGATCGCTTGTCACCACCAAACACCAAAGTATGTCAACTACAAAACAAGAACGGCTTGCGAATTGCTAGCAAAGTTTGTGAATCTAGAACTCAACTACAAACAAGATAGCGAAGACCGGGAATATGCAAGTTATTTAAAACAGATTTCCCATAAATTAATCGCGGAAATTTCTGAAAAAAACTGCTTTGTAGAAGGTTTGCTTAAATACCGAGATGAATTTCTGGCATTGGTGGGTGCTACTGGTGGAGTTGTGTGTGCCAATCAAAATACAATCGCGCTCGGCACTGCGCCGGAATTGGCAGAAATCGAAAAGTTAATTGCTTGGATAAAAACTCAAAAGAATAATGATGTTTTTCAGACAGATTGTCTTTCAAAACTGTATCCGCCCGCCGATAAGTTTAAAGAATTAGCTAGCGGTTTGCTGGTGCTGGTTTTGTCCGAGATGGAAAATTCTTACATTTTGTGGTTCCGTCCCGAAGCAATTCAAACTGTCAACTGGGCAGGTCAACCAGACTGGCCAATTAAATTTAAGCCGGACGGCAGCCCGTTGATGTCTCCTCGCACTTCCTTTGATTTGTGGCAAGAAACTGTGAGGTTAAAATCTTTGCCTTGGCAGCAGTGCGAAATTGAAATTGCGCGAGAACTGCGAGTGGCGATTGCTAGTATGCAGTTGCGGAAAATCAACCAGCAGCTAAACTTAGCTTTGTCGGCTACCAAAATCGGATTTTGGGACTGGGACGTGCAGAACAATCGCATTGTTTGGTCGAGGGAACACGAAGAGTTGTTCGGGTTGGCCCCTGGAACTTTTGCGGGAGATTATCAAAGTTTTGCAGCCTGCGTTTGCCCAGAAGATTTAGAAAGTTTGGAGAATGCTGTGAATCAGGCGCGAGTGCAGCGGGCAGATTTCTGTCACGAACACCGCGTGATTTGGCCTGATGGCAGCATTCACTGGATTGAGGGGAAAGGTAAGTTTTTTTACAGCGAAACGGGCGATGCAGTGCGGATGGTGGGGACTGTTAGAGAAATTACCGATCGCAAAGCTGGAGAATTACAGTTGCGGCTGCTGGAATCAGCAGTCACCACGACTAACGACGCGGTGTTAATTACCGAAGCTGAACCGATTGGCGAACCGGGCCCGCGAATTGTTTATGTCAACCCAGCTTTCACGCGGATGACTGGCTATACGCTAGAAGAAGTTTTGGGCAAAACGCCGCGCATCTTGCAAGGAGAAAAAACAGATAGAGCAAGTCTAGATAGCATTCGGACAGCTTTGAAAAATTGGCAGCCGGTGCGGGTTGAGTTGATAAATTACCGCAAAGACGGGACGGAATTTTGGGTAGAATTGAGTATTGTTCCCATAACCAACGAAAAAGGTGGGTTTACCCATTGGGTTGCCGTGCAGCGCGACATTAGCGATGCCGTGGCGGCAGCTACGCAACGAAAACTTGCTGAAGTCACCCTCCAACAGCTCAACGAACGGTTAGAAATGCGAGTTTTGCAGCGAACCAGAGAACTAGATTTTTCTCAAGCAGAACTCCAGGAAAGCGAAGCTTTATTTCGCTCTTTGAGCGAGAGTTCCCCCGTCGGCATTTTCAAAATCGATGCTGGGGGGAAATGTACCTATACAAATCCGCGCTGTCAAGCAATTGGCGGCTTCACCGCAGCAGAAGCTTTAGGAAACGGCTGGATGCGGTTTGTTCACCCGGAAGACATTAAACTAATTCGGTCTGAGTGGTCGGAATCGCGATCGCTAGACGGGGAATTTTCCTGCGAATTTCGCCACATCCAGCCCGACGGAACAATCAGGTTTTGCCGGCTAAAAACAGCTCCGATTTTTTCCGACCGAAATCAACTAATCGGTCACGTCGGCACAGTCACAGATATCACAGAAAGTCGGGCAATTGAAAAAATGAAAAATGAGTTTATTTCGATTGTCAGTCACGAACTGCGAACGCCGCTTACTTCAATTCGCGGTTCTTTAGGTTTGCTGGCGGCTGGGGTGCTCAAAGATCGACCGGAAACTGCCGAAAAGATGTTAGAAATCGCGTCTGGTCAGAGCGAACGCTTAGTGCGTTTGGTTAACGATATTCTCGATTTAGAGCGGCTCGAATCGAGCCAAATTACGATCGTCAAGCAGTGGTGCGACGCGCAGGTTTTGATGGAGAAGTCTGCGGAAGCTGTGCTGTCTGTGGCTGCTGAAAATGAGATTAATTTGTCGGTTTTGCCCTCTTCTGCACAAGTTTGGGCTGACCCGGACAGGATCGTTCAAATGCTGATAAATTTGTTGAGCAATGCGATTAAATTTTCGGCTCCGGGGTGTACAGTAACTGTCAGGGTTGAAGATTTGGGCGATTCCCTGCGGGATAGCTGCGCTTCACGGGTTTTATTTGAAGTTAAAGATCGGGGTCGGGGAATTCCTGCTGATAAACTAGAAACTATCTTTGGACGGTTTCAACAGGTGGATGCTTCTGACTCCCGCCAAAAAGGAGGTACGGGTTTGGGTTTGGCTATCTGTCGCAGCATTGTGCAGCAGCACGGCGGCAGAATTTGGGCCGAAAGTGTTGTCTCTGAAGGCAGCAGTTTCTATTTCACCGTACCTGCACCGCTTGCAGGCGAAGGGGAAAAAAGTTAGCTAACAATCTCGGAAAAAAGCGACAATATCAAGGCAAAACCCGCTCAAATCGCGGTAATTTCCTGGCAAAAATCACGCGATTATGTTAATAAATCGGGTTTCTGCGTCCAGGAAAATCCTAATTCGGCTGTTTTCAGAATTTCCTCATTTTTTTGATTTAGCTTTGAGATCGATCGGGTGATTGGTTACTTCAAACCCAGATTCCCCTGAAATTCCACAGATCACCTCGGGGAATCGGGTTTTTTTGTGGCGCATAAAGTCGATCGCCAGCAACTACAGTATTTATCAACTGTCTTGAAATTACGGAGACTTGTCGGGTTCGATCGGGCTTTTTCACCAATAATCTAGAATGCAGCGAATTTTTTTGGTAAAAAACCCAGTTTCTGCCTAGGATCATCTCATATTTGCAAAAACACTTCTTCTAACTCCTTGTTTCTTCCTTTTTCCTTCTGCCGAGTGCCTCAAAACTCCAATTTATAGCTTGGCCCTAAAAGTGAGATGCTCGCTTCTACCTAAGTGCTGTAGTGCCTGCTCCGGCAAAAGCATATTCATCAAAAAAAATGATAATCTTCATAATTTTCTCAGATTTTTTAGATATTGTTTGTTCTAGGTTGTTCGGTTAAAGGTCGCACTTTTAGCAGCATCCCGCTGCTGCAGAACAAGCCTGTTGTCAGGGGGGGGTTCGGCTGTGTGGCGGTACTTTCGATTAACTGCCGCGACAGCACAACAAACCTAAATAAGTCAGGAGTTGGGCCCGGCAAAATGCCCCCCGCTAAGTCTGAGCAAGTTTTTTAAAGATTCGTTGGAGATTTTTCAAATGTCCGATCGGCTATCTTATCAAGGTAACAGCCAGCTTCTGTGCTATGGGAGCCAATGTTACCAACCAAATTCAGGTGGTTCGGATTGGAAACATTGCTAATTGGTATTTTGAAAGAGTGGTGTTTCCGGGACAGCGACTGATGTTTGAAGCTGCGACAGAAGCAGTCTTAGAAATTCACACTGGCACGGTGGCAAGTGCTATTTTATCGGACAAGATTCCGTGCTACGTGCTGCGGGTGATAGAAGAGGTAAGTTGCGAGTTCGATCTGGTTCCCACAAAAAAGTGCGGTATTAGCCTGCTAAATTTTAGGAAAAATCAGAGCAATTCGACTGGCGCAACAAAGATATTAGTTAAGTAGTATTTGGGGACAGGGAAAGGGAAAATGCAGAAAAATCTTGTGAATATTACCTTGGCTTTAGTCACGGAGGAAGTAGAAATTATCTTGGGGCATTATCCCAAATATCCGTACCAAGAAGCTTTTTCGTCCTGGGGCTTGCGGCAGGATTTGATTGCTTACGTGCTGAGCCGAGTTCCTAATAAATATATTGCGATCGATTCCGGTGAGTCTCTCAACCAAAAAGTGCAGATTCGCTGTTCTTCAGAGCAGTTGCTGCATATAGAAAATTTGATTCATACTGGGATTTGCGACTTGCTGTACAGCTATCAGAAGATAGATTGCGGCGTTTGGGAACAAGTGAAATCCCCTGAGAGAGTTGCTAGTTGGTTTGGATAGTTTGCTGTCAATTAGGGAGATGCCGAGCCGACGGTCGGCACTCTCGTCGGTTGGGCGATCGAGCTAGTAGAATTGTCTAAAGCTCGATCGCGATTAATATTGTTTCCAGTGGCATCGGAATCATAAAATAGAGTCAACAGTTAACGCTCAACCGTTCAGTTTTTCGACCCGCCCGTCAACAGTCAACAGTCAACAGTCAACAGTCAACAATTCCGGTATGAGTGCAACCGGAATTGATATAACACTGTTGGTAATCACCGCAGCCTTCGCAGGGGCCGTTGGGGTTGACAGCACAGCGGAGAATTTCCGATCGAGCGTTAAAGCGGCAGCTAGCATCTCCGACAACCCAGATGCCGCTGACAAATGTTCTTTCCGTCGGCGGCGCGACAGACTGCACGTACAGGGCAATTTTTTGCAGTTGGTAGCGGCCGGATTTGAGTTGATAGCGGTGGTGGCGTTCCAAAACAGCATAGGTTTGTTCCTCGAAATCTAGATAGTTTCCCGGTTGCGGTGTCCAATCGAGCCGAATGCTGCCTAAAGATTGGCGGGGGTGAGATAGAATTAATTCTACTGGTAAAGTATTTTGTTCCATGTGGCGGTGTGGCAAGCTACTATAGCCTTTCTCAAGCGTGGTGAGGTACGACTGGGCATAGGGCATAGGCCAAACCGGGCATAGGGCATAGGGCATAGGGCACTTGCCCGAAGAGCGAAGTCGAAGGGTGGGCATAGACCATACCTCATCTTTCTGAGAACCGCTATATACGCTGATTGTATCGCACTCATGTCGTTTCCGGTTGCATCGGAATGAATTTAACCGCAGAGAACGCAGAGGACACAGAGAGAGAAGAAAGATGTATGATTCCGATGCTGACGGAATTGATATCACTTAGGTGCTCGCAGGCTTTCAATGCAAAATACAGATGCTCCCGATGAGGACGGTCATCCTGACTGGGAACAAAACCGGATTTTATACTATCAAAATTCCCCAAAATATGCCATTCCTTCCATGATTCCCCAAGCGCAAGCAGAAGCAGCTAAATAATGGTTTTTACTGCCGCATTCGCGATGCCATGCTAAGAGTTCGGACTTAGAGTTAGCGACGATTACTCCCCGAACATCTTGTTCAAACATACTGATATCGTTGCCAGAATCGCCGCAGACTAATGTTAACTCAGATGGAATTTGCAGGCGCTTTTGTAAATAAGTCAAGGCATTACCTTTATTGCTGGTTTTCGGTAAAATATCTACATCGCGATTGCTGCTAAAAATGATTTGACCTGCCAGTCCCGATGCAGTTAATTTTTGTTGCAATGCCTGGACAATTGAGCTGTTTTCTGCTGCTGGTTCCAGACAATAACTGCTTTTCCAAGGATTTTGTGCTTGTGGGGGTTGGGGTTTGAGCTGCTTAAACTGCTGAGCTAAAGAGGCGATCGCCATTTTATCCCAATTTTGAGAAAGATATTGGGCCCAATCTAAATCCTGGGTTCCGTCTCGATAAATTTCGCTACCTACACCTGCAATCAAATAGTCCGGCGCTAGCAGTTGTTTTTGGGCAATTAATTCGCCAGTTGAAGCCTGAGAACGCCCGGTAGCGTAAACCAAACAAATTTGCGATCGCATTGATTGCAAGCGCTGGTTGAAAATTTGAGTTGCTTCGTCATCTCCGACTAGCGTGTTGTCTAAGTCTGTAACTAACAAAAACTTCATTTTGGGAATAAATCAGTAGTCATCAGTGATTAACGAGCGATTGCTTCCTCAAATAATTTTAACTATTTATAAGAATTTGTTAAACAAAATACATTTATAAGCAATCCGATCGTTTAAGATTGGCCAAATTTAATTTGCAACAAGTGGTGTGAGTGTTTTGGTGAATAATTCAACCTCCGTTAAAGCTTTTTGGCTGTCTTTCTTGATTTCTGGTGCGGCGGTGCCTTTGGGGTCGATCGCAGCCATAGCTCAAGTTCAGGATAGCTCAACTCCAGAAGTTGCGCTAGAGGCGAGTGCTGTCCCTGCTGCTACCGCAGATGCAGCGCTGGCTGCTGCGTCTATTGAAATGCCTCAGTTAGCAGAGACTAACTCAGCAGATACAGATGCAGCAACGGTCGATCGTACTTTACCCGAAACAGATACAGATGCAGCAACGGTCGATCGTACTTTACCCGAAACTGATGCAGCAACGGTCGATCGTACTTTACCCGAAACTGATATAGCAACGGTCGATCGTACTTTACCCGAAACTGATGCAGCAACGGTCGATCGTACTTTACCCGAAACTGATGCAGCAACGGTCGATCGTACAGCAACCGCCCCACAAATAACGCAGGCAATTCGCCAATTACCCCCACAGGAGTTAGAAATTGCCAACACTCCTGCATCTCAAAATGTTGCTGAAGCCAGCAAAATTGCCGATATCAGCAGCGATAGCAGCACCGCTGAAGACCTCAGCATACAAGAAGACGCAGCACAAGTCACCTCTGTTTCCCAACTCTCCGACGTGCGCCCTACAGACTGGGCATTTCAAGCCCTGCAATCTCTCGTAGAAAGATACGGCTGCATTGCGGGATATCCAGACGGCACATTCCGAGGCAATCGGGCAATGACTCGCTACGAATTCGCCGCCGGATTAAACGCTTGCTTGGATCAAATTACCAAACAAATTAGCGGTTCCACTGGCAATTTAGTCAGCCGAGAAGATTTAGCATCTCTGCAAAGATTGCAAGAAGAATTTGCAGCAGAATTAGCTACATTGCGCGGTCGAGTAGATGCTTTAGAAGCTCGCACTGCTGAATTGGAAGCCAACCAATTTTCAACTACCACTAAACTTAACGCCTTTGCTTGGTTTAACCTGACTGGAGCTTTTGCGGGCGAGCGAGTCCGAGTTGAAGCAACAAATGGAAAAGCTGCTCCCTTAGATCGAGTACCCGGACGCGATCCAGTTACTAACAGACCGATCGTGCAGAAAGTTGACGACGATCCAGAAATCACTTTCAGCCAGTTAGTTTGGTTGACCCTCACTACTTCTTTTACAGGGAAAGACCAATTGATTACACAGCTAGCTGTAGGCAACGGAAATTCACCAGCCAATCAGTATACTTCTGCGGGTTTGTTCAATACCTTTGGCACTCCTTTTCTCGACCAAACTGCTGGGGTAAATCCCAATGAAGTTATCCTGCGGGAACTTTCTTATCGGTTTCCGGTTAGCAACAGCTTGCAAGTAGTAATCGGGCCGAGAATTAATTTCTACCGCTATTTTGACAACAATAACTTTAACTTTTTCGTGGACGGTGCGAGCAGCTTTAATTCTAACAACAGCCCTTTGTTAAGCGCTACCAGACGCGGTGCCGGTGCTTTGGTTTTGTGGGATATCAGCCGCCGATTGAAACTGCGTTTGGGTTATTTGGGCGAGAGTACGGAATTTTTGCCCACTTCGGTGTTTAATTCGGCTTCCAATCCGTCTCAAGGCTTGTTTGGCGGGACGAATACGAGTACAGCCGAACTAACATTCAGTCCTAGCAATCGGGCAAATTTGCGGTTTCTGTACAGCCGTTCCAACATCCAGCAAATTGGCGGGCTAATTGGATCGCCTAATAGCAAGCCGATTAACGGTTTAGCAGATGACGGTTTCGGCGGCCGTCTGGGCAATGCTACTGCGAATACTTTTAGCTTTAATTTCGATTGGTCTGTCAGCCGCCGTTTCGGTCTTTTCGGTCGCTACGGCTACGCCGAAACTAATATATTTCCCAAGACTAACAGACCGGACGGCAAGATCGAAACTCAATCTTATCAGTTAGGATTTGCACTTCCCGATTTCTTGAAAAAAGGAGCCCAGTTTACGCTGTCATTTTTAGTACCTTTTGATGTTACTGGCGGTCGGAGGTTTCTGGTTTCGGGCGGGGGAAATGGTGGCAAGCAGTACGAAATTGAGGCAACTTATTATTTGCCTCTCACCGACCATATTTCGATTGTGCCAGCATTTTATGCGATCGGCAACGCCAATAATTTCGATAACAACCCGACAATTTTTGTAGGTAATTTGCGGACGCAGTTTAGTTTTTAACTCAATTAGGACTTAGTTCAACCTAATTGTATTTTTCAGTTGAGTCAGGTACACATTAATTATGGGTAATGGGGTGCTAACTGGAGAGTACCTGACTCGTATCAAATCTGTGAACATCGGAATTATATCAAATCCGGTAGCATCGTCCTGTATTCATATCTCTATTCTCTCTCTGTGTCCTCTGTGTTCTCTGCGGTTAAATCATTCCGATGCAACCGGAAACGATATAACGCAGATGAATTAGAGCGATTTTGTTGACTGTTGACTGTTGACTGTTGACTGTTGACTGTTGACTGTTGTTGTGCATCTGCGTTGATCGGCGTCTATCCACTGTCATCTGCGGTGAGAAATTTTCTTTTTTTTAACCGCAGATGGAGGCAGATTAACACAGATTAACGCAGATTAATTATATCGTTTTTGTTGACGGCTGACTAATGACTAATGACTACTGACTGCTGACTACTGAATTAATTGAGATGATATCCCGATCGGCGGAGTCCTGATGTCAGCGAATTGGAATCTCGATGATAAATTCGGTACCTTTACCGGGTGCCGAGAGGCAGTGCAATTTGCCGTTATGTTTTTCAACGACAATTTGGTGCGAAATTGATAAACCTAAGCCGGTGCCTTTACCTACGGGTTTTGTGGTATAAAACGGATCAAACAAACGCACAATGTTATCTTCGGGAATGCCGGGGCCGTTGTCTTTAATCCGAATGCGAATGCTTTTGTTATCAATTGTTTCTGTTTTAATTGCGATCGTAGGAAAGCTAGAATCAGCGGTGTTTTTTCCTGGGCTGCTGCTTTCTTCTAATGCGTCCATTGCATTTGCCAATACATTCATGAATACCTGATTTAATAGTCCGGGATGACATTCTATTTCCGGCAGTTCTCCGTATTCTTTAATCACTTCAATGCCTTGCCAGTGGGCTTTGGCTTTCAGCCTGCTGTTCAACATTAACAAGGTACTGTCTAAACCTTCGTGAATGTCGGCAGACTTGATTTTTGCTTCGTCTGCCCTGGAAAAATTGCGGAGAGTTTGAATGATTTCTACAATGCGATCGCATCCTGTGTGCATCGAATTGAGCAATTTTGGCAAGTCTTTTGCGAGAAATTCTATGTCTATATCTTCGGCTTGTTGCTGAATTTTTGCTGGGGGATTTGGGTATTCTTGTCGATACACTTGCACGATATCTAACAAGTCGAGAACGTAGTCGCGGACGTGGCAGAGGTTGCCGGCGACAAAGCCCACTGGGTTGTTGATTTCGTGGGCAATTCCTGCTAGGACTTGTCCGAGGGAAGACATTTTTTCGGTTTGGACTAACTGCATTTGAGTTTGCTGCAAATTGTGCAAAGCTGTTTGCAGTTCTTGGGATTTTTGCCGATCGCGCTTTGCGGAGGCGGCCCGTTCTTCCTCAACTCCGATCGCCCCTGCAATAATTCCGATCAGCTTGCAATCGGCTTTAGAAGGCGCGATCGGTTCGGTGTAGACAACGCACACCGAACCGACATAATCGTCGCCCAGCCGCACTGCTTGTCCCAGATAGCTTTGCAGTTGGTAGCGGATGACAGCGGTATCGGTTTGGCCGTAGATCGTGTTCTGCAAGTCAGGAATTGCCACAGCCCGATCGCTGGCTTTTTGGCATACGTCGGTGCAGACGTGGCCCTCGGCGCGATCGACCTCCGGGTAGTCGGGCGGCGTTTGCCAAGTTGCGATCGCGCGCAGCAGCCCGTCACCGACGTGGCTGTAGACGGCGCAGGTTCCGCCCAAAAGCTCGCCGGCTAAGGTTGTCAGGCGGTGGATATTGTCAGCAGCATCGGTGGTGAATCCCAAAAAGCACTCGTTGATTTTGCTGAGGCGGTATTCTGCTTGCCGGCGCGCCGTCATGTCGCGGGAGTTGACCACAATTCCTCTCACAGCGGGGTCTGCTAGCAGGTTAATGCCGACTCCTTCGAGAAAACACCAAGAACCGTCAACGCGCCGGAACCGACCTTCTACGGCGATCGGATCGCCTGGATTTGCGATCAGTTTTTCGCCGTCGGACATCACCGAGGGAATGTCGTCAGGGTGAATGAAATCGAGAACCATTCGATCGATGAGTTCCTCTGGTTCGTAGCCCAAAACTGTTTCTACAGAAGGGCTTTCGTAAACAATGCGGCCGCCCTCGTCGAGAATAGTAATGATGTCGGAACTGTTGAGAATCAGCGATCGCCACTTGGCCTCATTTTGCAATAAAGCTGACTGGGCTTGTTTGCGATCGGTAATATCCTCCACCATTTCCAAAATAAACTGCGGCGTTCCCTGACTGTTGTCGATGACAGAGGCGCTGAGGCGTCCCCACCTGATGCTGCCGTCAGGGCGGAGATAGCGCTTCTCGATTTGGTAAGCTTGGCGATCGCCCGCCGCCAACTCTTGGCGCAACAGGCGCGAAGCTTGTGCGTCTTCCGGGTGCACGCACTCGTCGATATCCACCCCCCGGAGTTCGGCTTCCGAGATCCCCAGCATAGCTTGAAATGCCGGATTAGTCGCGATCGCCACACCTTGGAGAGTAGCGACTGCCATGCCGATCGCACCGCGTTCAAAAATTGCGCGAAACCGCTGTTCGCTTTCGCGCAAAGCTGCTTCTGCTGCCACTTGCTGGGTGATGTCCCGCCCCGCCACTGCCATGCCTTTGCGGGAACCGTCGGGGTTGAACAGCGGCACTTTCCGCACTTCAAACAAATTGTTGCAGCCTGTAGGTAAGGGGACAATTTGGCTGGTGGAGGTAAGAGTGCCTGCTTCCCAGGTGGTTTCGTCGGTTTCCTGCCAATTTAACAGGATTTCTCTGACTCTGGGCTCGGCTGCTGCTGCGAGTTCGGCAGTCGTTTTGCCTTGGTAATCTGCGGTTTCCCAGCCCAAAAGTTTGAGGGCGCAGTCGTTAGCAATCAGCCAGCGCCCCTCGCTGTCTGTGAGGTTGATGGCATCGGGCACGGCATCGATCGCGGTTTTCAGCCAGTATTCTCGATCGCGCAGGGCTGCTTCGGCTGCTTTGCGATCGGCGATTTCGGCGACTGTTCCTTCGTAGTAAAGGAGTTTGCCTGCTTTGCTGCGGACTTCGCGCACGTTTTCCGAGATCCAGGTAGTGCTGCCGTCAGCGCGGCAGACGCAGGACTCAAACTCTTTCAGGGACGAGGTGCGGGTGATTTCGGCGATGAATTCAGCGCGTCGGGTGCGATCGGTGTAGAGGTTTTTTGCCGAACATTTTGCGATCAGTTCTGACGGGGAATCGTAGCCGTACATTCGGGCGAGTGCGGGGTTGGCGCTGAGGTAGCGCCCGTCTGGGGCGGTTTGAAATATGCCTTCGGTGGCGTTTTCAAAGATGCTGCGGTATTTTGCTTCGGCTTGTTGCAGCGCTTCTTCTGCTTGCTTGCGATCGGTGATATCAGATTGGACTCCGATGAAGTGGGTGACGGTGCCGCTGCTGTCGCGCACCGGCGAGATCGTGAGTTCGTTCCAGAAAGGGGTGCCGTTTTTGCGGTAGTTTTTCAGAACTACTTTGCAGTCGCGTTGTTCTTTCAGGGCTGCGCGGATTTTAGCGACGGCTGCGCGATCGGTATCCGGGCCTTGCAGGAAGCGGCAGTTGTGCCCGATGATTTCGCTGCTAGAGTAGCCTGTAATCCGCTCGAAAGCCGGGTTGCAGTAGACTATTGGTTGGTCTGGCCCCGTAGCGTCCGCGATCGCGATGCCGTTGCTGGTAGCTCCTAGGGCGCGATCGTACAGCCTCCATACTTCCTCTATTAAATTCGGTGCATTCCCACCAGTGCGAGTCGGCGATAGCGTTTCAGAAGCAATACTTATATTATCGATCTGCATGAGTTTTTTATAGATTGAGTTTATTGTCTGTTCCGACTGACTGCACCCCAAAGTTTAACAGAATTGCCCTATTTTTCGCAGGCAGGAGTTAGAAGGCGATCGTGCAGAATTTTGACCGTAAATCCTACTAGAGAAAAAATCTAGTCTCCCTCATTTTTCTTTTCTTCTGCCTTGAGCGTTTTGCTTTGTGCCTTCAAACAGCTCCTACCTGCTAATTTATAATATTTGTTGCTAAGATATCTCTATCTCTGGTATGGTTTGCTTGGCAGGCTTCGCGCGGCTTACCGGTTCGCGCCGCTAATTGTTTATAACGAACAAAAAAAACTCCGGTTCTCTTTAAATAGTTTTTTGTTCGTAGCTTGAACTTTTCAACGGATTTTGAAATTGCCGGTCATATCAAATCCTCTTTTCATCGGAATAGTAAATTCACTGTTAACTGTTAACTGTTGACTGTTGGCTGTTGGCTGTTAACCGTTAACCGTTAACATCATGTATGAGTGCAACCGGAATTGATATTAAGTGCTGTAATTATACCCTTTCTTAAAAAAGTGAGGTATGCCCTATGCCCTATGCCCTATGCCCTATGCCCGACAGTACCTCATCTTTCGCTTGAAAGGGTATATTTTATTTAATAAAAATGATTTAACTTCTCCTGAAACAAACCGACTCAAGATTAATTTTGAATTATCGCAGCAAGTTCCGAAATATTGTCGATCGCCAAAGTCGGTTTTAGGGCGAGACACTCAGCGCGATCGCCGTATCCGTAAGCCGCCCAACAAACATCTATCCCAGCATTTTTCGCAAACAGCAAATCAACCGCCGTATCGCCAACCATTAAAACTTGACTGTTATCCAAATCGGGGAACAGCGGTTTAATAATCGAGTGAAAAACACTCGGATTGGGTTTTTGAATAATTTGTCCGTCATCACCTACAATCAAATCAAAAAAACTGTGAATTCTCAATTTCTTTAGAAATAAATTAACAAAACCAACGTGCTTGTTGCTCAAAACTCCCAGACTCAATCCCGATTTGCTTGCCAACTGCAAAACTTGCTTGGTTCCGGGAAATAAATCGAGCTGCTTTTCACCTTCTGTCCGATAAAAAGAGCGGTAAGTTTCCACCCATTGGGGAATTGCGCTTTCTTCTATTGCCGGATGCAGGATTTTGAAACTATTTGCTAAATTTATCCCGATAGTTGCTTGAATTGTCTCTGCAGCCGGCGGCTCAATATTGAAACTTTCAAAAGTTTTGGTAAAGCAATATACAATAGCTTTGTGAGTAATTGCCAAGGTGCCGTCGAAATCGAAAATAATTAACTTGTACTGATTCATTTTCGTCAAAAAATCCTATAATTAGAATATGTGCGAATAAATCTTACCTAGGAAGGCGAGTTTTGCCGCAGTCCTAAACTCCCTTGTATTAAAGTTTACAGCCTAAACCAGCCCTTTGTTTTTTCCCTTGTGTGCTTGCTGTCAGGGTAAAATTGAGGGTATTGGCGGGGTAGTCCGGGGCGATCGAACTATTTTCTTTGTTTGAAAATTCGCCAACCTGTAGGTGTAAAATTTGGGGGGTTAAATTTTTGGGCTATAATCTATATAGAGTAAGGGTTTGATGCTCCCTCTCTGAAAAATAGGTTGGCGAAATCGCTAGGACTGTTGCTGGATAAGGATTTTAAGTTGAGGTGCGATCTATGGTATTGACAGAGCGTAAGCTGAAATGGTATTCTGTGAGGAGGTTGGCGAAACTGAACCTTGAAAACCAAATAGAGCAACGGTTTCAAACACCGGCGGCCGCAATCAACTCCACTCCCTACTAGGGATTGAAACTCTTCCTGAACGAATTGAGCTTAAAGATAAGCCGCAATCAACTCCACTCCCTACTAGGGATTGAAACGCTATTTCTAGCGTAGATTTTCCCTCAGTGTTGAGTAATTCCTGCCGCAATCAACTCCACTCCCTACTAGGGATTGAAACCTTTTATTCCCCTATACTTGACTTTATCCCCCTCTGCCGCAATCAACTCCACTCCCTACTAGGGATTGAAACGAAAGTAATTTTAAGACTCCTATAGCTTTTTGTAAAGCCGCAATCAACTCCACTCCCTACTAGGGATTGAAACAGAGTATGTCCTTTGTAGCTTATATCTTTCATGAGCCGCAATCAACTCCACTCCCTACTAGGGATTGAAACCGCTATTCTTAGTACATAAGAGAAAGACAAACGGGCCGCAATCAACTCCACTCCCTACTAGGGATTGAAACTCTT
>NZ_JBARVX010000074.1:0-2808 GCF_049646505.1 Microcoleus sp. | reverse complement strand
ATCTTACCGCAGCTATTCGAGAAAAGCGCAGTCTACGAACCGACTTGGCAAAACTTAGCTTTGAATTGGGGAATTTTATGCCTGCACGCAGCAGTTTATTTAACCGTAACTTTGCTGCTGCAAAAGCGGAAAGATATTTTCAAATAAGTAGGTCATCTGGGTATTATATCCCCGACTTCTTCTCGGTATTTTTCGTGAGAACTCGGACTTATTTAAGAAGTCGGGGATTTTGGCATTAGATGGGGGAAGAAAACAGCAAATAAGTTACCGCTGCTGTTTTTTTCCCCATAAGCATCTTCTATGATGACATCAAAGTCAGATGTATTATAGTTTCGTAAATATTGTTTTATCTTCTCCTCATCCCGATCTTTCAGCAGCAAATATGCAGCAAATCTCACGGACATTATCCGATCGTCCAATGCTTGAATTATCAAATCCAAGCCTGCTTCTCCATATTTCAGCGCTTCGGGGAGTGCGGAGGCTCTAACGTAGACAGCGGGCGAGGCTAAGCGGCTTTTAAGGCCAGAGATGCCTCCTAAGACAGCAGCACCTATCGGGGGTGGATTTTGACCGCCCTTAACTGCATCGTATTCTCTAGGTTCATTTTGATGTTCTGACATAATTTCAACCAGGGACTTTTGCTAGTTTATCCGGCTGCAATGGAGGCATCGCCAGCAATTCCTCAACTGAAAAAGGTTTGGGTTGAGGAATTGCTGCTTCAGCGTCCATGAGTTCTTTGATTTTGTCAAAAATCAAAAGAGTTTCTTCTTCTCCGTCAGTTAATTTATCGTAAAAATAAGGTAGGTCAAACCAATGCTCAAAAGCAATCTCTAACAAACCGTTAGTTGCTAATTGCACTTGCCAGTACCGAGAATATCTGGCATCGACTATCTCAAATAACGGGGCCCGATTGTGTATGGGATAATAAGTATAGCGTTCGTCGCAAATATAGTAGGATAAATTCCCTTGCCATTGGGAGATAGCATAGACAATATACTCTTTACCTACTATCAGTTTAAATTCAGTTTCTGTGGTGATGTCTAACGGTGGGTTTAGGTAATTTGCCGGCAAATAAGCCCCTTCGTTTGCAATGCAGCGAATTTTCATATTCTAAAAAACAAGCTAGTTTTAATTGTACGATCTGGCTGTTATATCATTTCCGTTTAATTCAGAATTGTATCTGATGAAGTTCTGTAGATACCGTAGGGTGCGTCGCTGTCGATAATCTGCGGCTCGGCTTAAAAATCTCGTAGCGACGCACCCTACAAATATTTAATCTACCAAATCGTCTAAGGAAAGCTTCAAGAGGTTGCACAATGCTTTCGTCTGTTCGAGATAGAGTTTTGGAATATGTCGGCCGGCTTCCCAATTTTTCACAGTTGTTACAGTCACGCCCAATTCATCAGCAACTTGCTGCTGCGTCAAAGAAAGCGATTGGCGTCGCTGTTTGAGTTTTTCTCCCACACTACTCATTCACTGTACCGATTTCAGAATTCCTATGGTTAACTTGACTTAACCAAAATTTGTCCGTAGTATGAGAGGAGAACATCACATTCGTCAGAAAGCCAGTGCGTCCCGGCTACCAACCTATCAGCACTGGCTCTGGCTCCCATACGTATGGAGACAAGTTCATTATGCCTTACAAAGAACGACTTTACCCTTGGGTGCTGGTTCGTTTGCTTCCCAAAATGCAGCGGTTGACAGTTGGTCAGTTCCGCACTCGCTCTGATGCAGATGGTCATCTAGAGATTCTCCACCGCTTAATTCCCTGCGGAAAATTCGTGGTAATATTTAACCCCGACTTGCTACAGTCGCAGCAAGCTGACACTTGCGACAAAACATTCGATCGGTAATTTTCAAATAACCCCTTCCCGGACACGGGGAGGGAGTCGTTGGGTGGGGGCGGGTTTACGAGATTATTAATTTTAGGCAATTATGGTTGGTAAAACCCGCCCTACGATTTTTGCTGAACCAGCCTTTAAAAACATAAAAAATCCCCCAAACGGGGGATTTCCTTCAAGGCTATTACATCGCCTTAGTTTCCGGCATCAAACACTTATCAGAATCGCAGCCCGCCGGCCCAGAATCCATCATTTCACCCAAATCGTAACGGCTCAAAGCCTCGTGGAAAACATCAATATCGCGGCGCGATAAAGCTTCTGCCACCATTTTGGTGTAAGTTTCTTTGTTAATCGGTTCAAAGGGCAAGCGCGGGAATGTTTCTAGAGCATCAAACCTGGCTAAAAGTGCGGCGGAAATGTAGCCTTCGTCATCGCGAATTGCTTCGTAAATCCGAGTACCCAAACTTTCTACTTCATTTTCCCGCAACTCAATTGTGGCCGAAGTGTTGTGTCTGACATAGAACTTTTGCACTTGCATATAAAAGTCCATTTGCGCGGCTGCCGAGAACTTGTTAATGTCAATTTCATCGGCACCGGGCAAATCTGCCCAACTTACAGCAACGGGTATTTCTACCAGCCATTCCGTGCAGCGTTCGTCGAAGGGATTGTTGAGTAAATTGCCGTTTTCATCTTTGTCAGATTGAGACGGAATTACGTTGTATCCGTAGTCGATGCAGGCGAGGGCTACGGGGTCGTTTTTGCCGAAAGTGATCCGGCGAATAAAACGCTGGGCTTTCGGCGGATGCCAGCCGGGGGAAGCGCCTGTGAGCAGAGATTTTGTACCCGATGGTTGCACGGTTGTGCAGCGATTGGGGCGTTTCAAGGAATGGCGATCGCAATAATCCCATACTACCCGATTCACAATCTCCCGCCAACCAGTCAAATACTCTTCTTCCCGCTGTTTAAA
>NZ_JBARVX010000073.1:0-76554 GCF_049646505.1 Microcoleus sp. | reverse complement strand
CGGGCGTAGGGACTGCGATCGCCATAAATTAACTTTTGAAACTCGCGCCCGGTAATCTCGTTAGGATCGTCATTGCGGCGGGCGATTCCACCTTGAGTTTGATTCTTCGCTAAATCCAACTTTTCCTTAGCAAAAATTGGCTCTTGAATCACCTCCGCAAACAAGTCAAACACAGGTGCCAAATCTTCAGCTAAAGCACTAAAATTAGCAGTGCCAGAAGCAACATCAATCCCCGTTTCTACCGAAGCTGCTCGCTGTTCTAGCAACTGATTTAATTCATCAGCCGTATGCCGGCTCGTGCCGCCAGTTCGCATCACTTCTCCCGTCAAACCTCCCAATCCAATTTTATCCGCAGGTTCAAAGCGATCGCCCGTGCGAAATAGCGCCGTTCCCCCGACTAGCGGGAGTTCCCTGTCTTCCATCAGATAAACTCGGATGCCATTTTTTAGCTCGAAGCGAGTGTATTTAGGCAGTTTAATTTCTGGCACCGCCGGGAATGTTAATTCGTCATAATGTTTTGGCCCTGCCGCTAAGGAAGGCAACAAATTAAACGTGCCCAATGAAACAGTAAAAATGCAAAGCGATAGCAGAAATAACTTTACTTTTTTTAGTTTCAATTTAGTCCTTGTCATTCTTTCTCCTAAGTGTAATCTGTTGACAATTCGACGAGGCAGAGCCTCGGGATCTGCATTTCCAGGCAGAGCCTGGAAACGAGTGTTTTTTAACTTTTTAACTGGTTTAACTGGTTCCCTGGCTCTGCCTGGGAACCGATATCTAGAGGCTCTGCCTCGCTGATTTGAAATTAGACGAGGCAGAGCCTCGGGATCTGCATTTCCAGGCAGAGCCTGGAAACGAGCTAATAACTGATGACTAATGACTAATGACTAATGACTAATGACTTCCTTAAAGCGACAAAAGCTTGCCAATCGTGCGGTTTTCCGGGCGGAAAGTTGCCTGAGAAACTCGCTGAATGTCAGCAGGAGAAACAGCCGCTATCGCATCCAATTCCTGGAACAAATTTTTCCACGAACCAGTTTTTACTTGATAGTCCACCAGCGCAAATGCCATGCCCATATTAGAATTGAGCGATCGCAACAAACCCGCTCTCGCCTGAGTTTTCACCCGCTCCAATTCCATAGCAGAAACCGGCTCATTTTTTAGGCGATCGATTTCCTTGCTCAAAGCCGCAGCTACTTCATCAACCGTCTTGCCCGGAGCAGTTTGAGCGTAAAATAACATCAAATTCGGGTACTTTTCCCCCGGATAGCCGCTGAAACCTTGAGCAGCCAGCGCTAACTGCTTTTCTACTACTAAAGACTTGTAAAGCCGAGAAGTGCGGCCGCTGCTGAGCAAAGAACCAATGATTTCATAAACCGCATTGTCGGGATGATTCATCGCCGGCTTGTGGTATCCTTCCAAATACCAAGGTTGAGTTTTTAACTTCAGCGTGACTTCCTTAGTTTGCGTTTGCGGAGGCTCCACAATTTCCAATTCTGGAGGTGCTGGTTTCGCTTTGTAGCGGCCGAAATAAATTTGAGCCAGCCGCTTCACTTCCGAGGCTTTCACGTCTCCTACCACCGCTGCTGTTAGCTTGCTGGGGATGTAGTGAGTCTCAAAAAACTTCTGCACCTGTTCTCGTGTCAGGTTTTTAATGTCTTCAGTGGAGCCAATGACGGGGCGGCGGTAGGGATGAACGGAGAAGGCTGTGCTGGCAAAAGCTTCGACCATTTGTCCGATCGGAGAATTCTCAGTTCGCAGCCTCCGTTCTTCTAAAATTACCTGTTTTTCTTTGTAAAATTCCCGAAATACAGGTTCTAGAAATCGCTCTGATTCCAGCGACATCCACAGTTCTAATTTGTTAGCTGGGAGGCTGTAAAAATACATTGTCGAGTCGGTAGAAGTAGCGGCATTTAGTCCGACTCCGCCTGCTTGTTCGACAATTTTGCCGAATTCGTTGCGCTTGACAAATTGCCCTGCTTCTGCTTCAACTTTGTCCAATTCTGCTCTAAATTTGGCGACTTCTTCGGTTTTGCCGATCGCCTTGGCGGATTGCATTTGCTCGAAGAGTTCGTCTTGTTTTTCTAGCAGCGGCTTTTCGGCTTTGTAGTCGGTAGTGCCGATTTTTGGCGTGCCTTTAAAAGCTAAATGTTCGAGGTAGTGGGCGACTCCGGTTTGACCGTCGGGTTCGTTTGCGCCTCCTACGTCAGCGTGAATCAAAAACGATGCTACGGGCGATCGGGGCCTTTCGAGCACCACGAATGTCATGCCGTTGTCGAGCTTGAATTCGGTGACTTGCTCGATTACTCGATCGAGCGACGGTTGAACAGACATTGCTGGAGAGCCGTTAGCGGGGTTCTCGCGGGCGGAGGCGATTTGAGGGCAAATTCCCCACCACAGCATTACAGCAGCCAGCAGGGAGGCGATGAATCGAGTTGGGCGGGGCGATTCCCTAGGGAATAGCTTCGCCGCGCGTGGTTTTGGGAACTGCGGGATCATTCGATTTTAGATTTTAGATTGGGGATTTTGGATTGTCAAACAAATAAATGTTGGCGATCGATGCCAGGGATGCTTTTCTAAGGATAAAGATTTTTGGAGGCATAAGCGATCTGTTGCGCCGCAGATGTTAGGCTGATACAGCCAATCTCAAAAAGAATCTGGATCTCGGCGAGGAGTTTGAAGTTTAAGATTAAAGCCGCGCACAACTTAAAACTTAACATTATTTCGCCCGCCCGTCCCAAACCCGCAATTCCAAGTCACCAATTACCGATTGCAAAGCCATGCGAATTTTTAATCAGTCTCCTCCTTCAGAAACAGAAACCAAAAAGCGGATTTTACAAGCGGCTGTGCGCTTGTTTGCCCGCAGCGGATACGACGGTACGACAACTCGCGATTTAGCAGCGGCGGCGGGGGTGGCTGAGGGTACGCTATTTCGGCATTTTGATAATAAAAAAGCGATTTTGATTCAGGTGGCGACGGAAGGATGGGTGGAAATACTGACAGATTTGCTAACAGAATTGAGCGAGATGGGCAATTACAAAGCAGTGGCTCAGGTGATGCGGCGGCGGATGCTGAATATCCGCGAGAATAGCGATATGATGCGGGTGTGTTTTTTGGAGGCTCAGTTTCACCCGGATTTGCGCGATCGCATTCAGTTAGAAGTCATCGAAAAAATGAGCGTTGTAGCTGAGGCTTTTTTTGAAACGGCGATGGAAAAAGGAGTGTATCGGAAGATGAATCCGAAGATTGTCGCTCAGGTATTTTTGGGAATGTTTGCAGTAGCCGGTTTCAGTCAAAATACGATTGGAGAACCGAATGCTTCTCCGCAAGAAATGCAGGAAATGGCAGAAGGATTAGCAGATATTTTTCTGAACGGCGTTTTAATTAAGGATGAATAATTAGGGCAACAGGGAAAAGTTGTTATGAGCAAAGTTTTGGACTATTATATTCGGCCGCTAACGCAGGAAGACGAGCCTTTTTTGTGGCAAATGCTGTATGAAGCGGCGCACATGACAGAAGAAGGCGAATCAACGGTGGAAGCTGTTGTAAATCATCCTTTAATTGCTAAATATGTCAAGGATTGGGGACGTGCAAACGATCTGGGCTTCGCAGCGATCGCCTGCAACAGCAGTCAGCCTATAGGAGCGGCCTGGCTGCGTTTATTTACAGGGGATGACAAGGGATTTGGCTGGGTAGACGATACTATCCCGGAATTGGCGATCGCGCTTCTTCCAGAATATACAAATCAGGGTATAGGAACGCAGTTGTTGGATCGTCTGTTGTCAGCAGCCAAAGCATCTTATCGCTCGGTATCGCTGAGTGTCAGAAGCTCAAATCAAGCCCTGAGTTTGTACGAGCGCTGTGGATTTAAAGTAATTGAGGGAAGCGAGACAATCAACCGCACAGGAGGGACATCATTCACCATGAAAGTTGATTTTGATTGAGTGAATTATTACTCGTCGTTAAACTCGTACACTTGCTGCACCCAATTCTCCCGATTTTCCTGCCATTCATCGGACAATACTTCCCAAGTTGTATTGCTTTCTAGTTCCAGCAACAAACTTGATACTTCTTCCATAGTCGATGCTGAATGACAGTCTTCTACCCAACTTTTCCGGTAAAGTTTCCAGTAATTTTGCACTGCTTCCCACTGGATGTCTGATTCCAATTCAATTAGATATTCTGCTAGCTGTGACGGTTCTACGGCTGCTTGCACTTCTCTCACCCAACTGTCGCGACGTTCTTTCCATTCTTGCGTCACAGCTTCCCATGTGAGGTTGGTTTCAAACTTTAACAGTAACTGGTTCAGTTCTACCATATTAAATGTTTTCTTGTTTGCAGTTTGTGCTACGATTATACAAATTTTTAAAATTAACGGTGTTAAAAAAAAATTAAGATTGCAGTCGCAGTGAAACTGCGGAGTAGATAACTGAATAATGAACGATGAATTTATGTTAGGGATATTAGACATTCCCAGCGGTTGGCAGCGCGGGGAAGGCGACTGGGCTGGAGTGGCGGCTGCTATGAAGAGAGGAGAAACTGTAGAAGTAATTCAAGAAGTTGGTTCTACTTTGTGGCAAAACCGTCTGCCAGAAAATCATTCATTGTATTGGGAAGGGGAAAATCTGTCAACTATCAAAGGGCGAATTTGGATTAGTTTTACCCAGAGAAGATTTGCACCGGAATCTACTTTGCCAAAGGTTCAGTTGCACCCGCGAGTGTTGTGGGTAGGGATAGGTTGCGAAGGCGGAACGCCACGGGAATTAATCGAAACTGCGATTCAAAATGTCTGTCGCGGTTATCATTTAGCGGAAAGTGCGATCGCAGGTATTGCTACAATAGACGCTAAAGCAGGTGAAGTCGGCTTGCTGGAGCTTTGTGCAGCGCGAAACTGGCCGTTAAAAACCTTTGCTGCTGATATTTTAAATTCTGTAGAAGTTCCGAATCCTTCAAATGTGGTAGCGGCAAAAGTCGGGACTAAAAGTGTAGCAGAAGCCGCTGCACTTTGTGCGATCGCCCAAATTTTAACCGCCCGCCAACATCAAGAAACGCAGATATCCATCAGTCATCCGCGTTTATCTGCGTTTGGGGCTGTTTCCCATCCCCTCTTAGTTCCCAAAAAAATCTTTCGACCGCAAAAAAACCTAGGCTCTGTTACAGTAGCGGTTGCTGTTTGCCCGATCGAGTATCTGGGATAATCTATTACTGAGACAAAGTGTCGGCATTCACAAATCGACCGATCAAACCAGAAACAAATGACAAAACAATCGAACCAAACAAAGCCGGCCAAAAACCGTTAACCGCAAAGCCGATACTGAACGCACCCGCCAACCAGGAAGCTAGAGAAAGCGAGATTGCATTCACAACAAACAAAAACAAACCTAAAGTAATAATAGTCAAAGGCAGCGTCAGCAGTGTCAGGATCGGCCTGACAACCGCGTTCACCAATCCGATAACCACAGCAGCCACCATCGCCGCCGGAAAGCTAACTACCGCAATACCTGGTACAATGTTAGCTGTAATCACGAGCGAAACTGCGGCTACTATCCAAGTTAAGAAAAAACTTAGCATATCGTTTTTTTCATCTCCATCACTATTAATTGAGATTGTAACTGTTTGGTCGATCGACCCAAGTTCGGGATACACTACAAAATACCCACCTTGTGAGAATATCAGACTTATGAAACTCCGGCAACTAGCAGCATTCCTCTTAGCGCTAACTATCTTCATCCTCCCGCGGCCAGCACTGGCTCAATCTAAATATTACGATCCCCCGCTGTCCTTTAGCAACGCCGAACTTAGCAGACGCGATTTTTCCGGTCAAATGCTGCGGGCCGCTGAGTTTTCTAACGCTAAGATGGACTCAACTAATTTTTCTAATGCCGATTTGCGGGGAGCAATTATGAGCGCTTCGGTGATGACTCAGGCAAATTTGCACGGAGCAAATTTAACTAATGCCATGATCGATCAAATTAAATTTACTAAGGCAGATTTAAGCGATGCAAATTTAACAGAAACAATTTTGTTGCGCTCTACTTTTGATGGAGTTGATATCACCGGCGCTGATTTTACTGACGCAATTATGGATGGCGCACAAGTTAAAGAATTGTGCGCGAAAGCCAGCGGAATTAATTCTCAAACAGGGATTTCTACTCGCGATTCCTTGGGATGCCGCTGATTTATTTAGTGCTTGCCAATCATTGGCAAGTTCTAAATTTGGAGAGCAGTCAAATTATGAGTTATGAGTGCAAATATGATTGAAAAAACTCGTTTTTTTCCTCAGACTGACCCGCCACTTTCGCCACGGCAAATTCTGCCTACAATGTATGATTTACCAAGCGAAGACCCGGAGGAACCTGGTTTGCCTGACGAATATCATTGCTACCAGTCGCCTTTATTGCGGCACACTTTTCGGCCTGTCAATGTTGATTTAGATCGGGTTTTTGTTGGTATTGACCTCAATCTTTATTACGATTGGCAACATTCCAATTGGTACAAACGTCCTGATTGGTTTGCTGTTTTGGGCGTTTCGAGACTCTACGAAGGTGAAAATCTTCGTCTCAGTTACGTGATGTGGCAAGAGCAAGTTAGCCCGTTTGTTATAGTTGAATTGCTATCTTCAAGTACGGCAGATGAAGATTTAGGTCGTACAGTTAGCCAAGCAGGAAGACCACCGACAAAATGGTATGTTTATGAGCAGATTCTGCGCGTTCCTTATTACGTTGTTTTTAGTGGCACAACCAATGAAATTTTAGGATTTCGCTTGGTGGCTGGCGTTTACGAACAGGCAGAACTTATCGGCGGATGTTTGCCAATTCCTCAGTTAGGATTGAGTTTGGGTTTGTGGCAGGGAATTTATGAAAAGATCGATCGCACTTGGTTGCGCTGGTTTACACTCGAAGGGGAGTTAATTCTGACTCCGCAAGAGGAATCTGAACAACAAGCGGCTGAAGCTGAACAACAAACGGCTGAATCTGAACAGCGAGCGGCCGAATCTGAACAGCGAGCGGCCGAATCTGAACAGCGAGCGGCCGAATCTGAACAGCGAGCGGCTGAATCTGAACAGCGAGCGGCTGAATCTGAACAGCGAGCTCAAAGACTAGCAGCAAAACTTCGCGAGTTAAATATCGATCCCGATGAACTCCATTAGTTAGTAGGTGCGTCAGCTTTCAACCGTCAATTATTGATAAAATAACGCGCTGCTGACGCACCCTACAACTGTTTAAGTGCGGGCTAGAAGCCCACCCCACAATCAATCAATAAGCTGTGGGAGCATTTATACTGTATGTCAAAAAACAATAAAGCTCTTGTGGGGTGGGCTTCTAGCCCGCCCTGAATATGCAATGTTTGTTTGCGCGACAGCTTACAACAAATCAACTTTTTTGTGGAACGGGCTCTCTTGCCCGTTTAGGGCGGGCTAGAAGCCCACCCCACAATCAATAAATACAACAAATCAACTTTTTTGTGGAACGGGGCTCTTGCCTGTTCCTGACAGCATAAACCAGAATTACTGAGGCTTTGCTTTTTTCTGTGAAGCTTCATAATGCTCGCTCATTAACTGATTAACTTCTGGATTGTAAATCCGCAGATAATTCCAGTAATTCTCAAACACCGATTTCACGTATCCTTTCGTTTCAGGAAACGGAATCTTTTCTGCAAAAGCATCCGGATCGCTAAAATCAAACCTCTTCAACCAATCTGCTACTGCATTCGGCCCGGCATTGTAACTCGCCACAGCCAACATCGAGTTATTCTTGTATTCGTCGTGAGTGTGATCCAAATACCACGTACCGAGTTTAATATTGTCGTCCACATTCTCCAATGAATATTTTTTGAGACCGATTTTTTCAGCTACCCACTCTCCTGTTTCTGGCATTACTTGCATTAAACCTGTCGCGCCAACTACTGATTTAATAGCAGGCATAAACCGCGATTCTTGCCGGATCAATGCTGTTACTAATACTGTATTAATTTGGCGTTCTTGAGACCATTTGACTATGTTTTCCAAGTAAGGAAAAGGATAAAGTGCTTGCCAGTAAACTGGTTGCTGTCTGAGAGCGAGGTATTCGGTTCTATCGTCGGGTTTTTCGCGCTGCCGCAGGCTCCCAACCATCCACAAACCGTCTAAATTGTCTCCGACTCCAACTCGCATTAAACCGTCGGTAAACTGTTCGGCAACAGTCGGTTCTAGGCGGTTGGTAAATTCTGTTTGCCACAGCGTCCAAGCATCTCGATCTTGACCTAATTGATAGAGTTCTTTTAAGGCTGGAGAACCGGCGGTTGGTTCGGGGCGCTGGGGGGGTCTTACTACTTTGGGAGACAAATCTCGGACTGTGGTGAAGTCGCCTACTGGCCAGCCGAGAAATACGGCCGAACGCCACGCAAAATATGATTCTGGATAGCGTAAAATTGTGTATTCAAATGCTGTTTTGGCATCTTGTTCGCGGCCGAGTTGCTTTGCCCATTTCCCTACCCAAAATGCTGCTTCTGGAGCTTGTTCGCTGTCTGGATTGTTGGTGGTTAGTTCTCGCGCCCACTGCCAAGCTGATTTTAAATCTCCGGCTTTGGCATATTGTTGGGCGATCGCCCAACGGAGTTCGCCGGCTTTATCAGAATTGCTGTATTTTGTCAATAGCAATTTGCGGGTATCTGAGGCGGATTGAGCGCTGCCTGCTTTGTCGAGAAGTTTGGATTTGTCTAGCAAAGCTTCGGGGGCATAATTGGGAAATTTGCTAATTGCCCGATCGAGATAAACCATCGCATCCTTGGGTTCGCTCAGGCGCGACAGCCGAATTAAACCCAAACCACTATCTTCGGCATCGGGAAACTCCCGCACTAATTCTTGATAGGCAATTCTCGATTCCGGAATTTTGCCGCCCAGCCACAAACCGCGAGCTTTTCGGTAAAGATTTTGGGGGGTGCGGGGAGCTTTTCCGTAAGCAATAGCTCCTTTGCCGTAATCCTGTTTTTCCCAATACCCAAAGGCAATTTCTTCCCAATCTTCTGGTTTCAAACTAGCGCTGTTTTGCTGTACCAGTTGTTCTAATAATGTACCGTAATCTTTGACATAATGACCGTGTTTTGCTACTAACAGCATTAACTTTGGTTGGTTTGGATTTTGTTTTAACTCGCTCATGGCAATTTCTACGCTGCGGGGATGAGCGGGAAATTTAGTAGTTGCCTGCTGCCAATATTCCGATTTTGACTTGCCTAAAACATATAAAGCTTCCGCAGCTACTGGGTCGTCGGGATAATTTTTTAGCAGTTCTTCCCAAGCTTTTTGTGCTTTGCCTTTGTCCCCGCTTAATTCGTAAGCTCGGGCGCGTTTTTTGGCAATATGAGAAGCTAAAATAGGATATTGTTGCTCTAAATTGTCCAATAATTTTAATGCTTTGGTGGCATCTCCTTGCTGGATTAAATCGCTGGCAAGCAGGTAGCGGGCGCGGCTTTGAGGGGAGACTTCCTGCTGGGGATTGGTACTTGCAGGCTGCAGGGCTGCGAGTTCAACTAATTTCGCCGATCGCTCGCCCGGTGAGAGCGATACGAGCATCTTAACCGACGACGATGCGGAATTCCCTGCATCTAGGGGCTGCTGAGCCTTCTGGAACGGGCCGACACCCATCAATTTTGCTGCCGCCACCAAAGAGCCGAGCACCATCACGCAAACTGAAACGCTGATTAAAATAGAAAGTTGGGTTTTACGTTGCTTTAGCATGGGAAAATTTCAGATAATTAAGAATAGAAAATCGATCTCTTGTCAAGAGCCATCACAGCCAGGAGGGGTGTTCCACGCCATCGCAGGCATCGAACTCGTTCCACGCTGATATAGTACCAGAATTTATTTTGATGTGGAGCGTGGAATTTGTGCGGCCGACATATTTACCCGCACCTGCAAAACAAGCACAAACCACCAATGACAAAGTACAATCAAAAATCTCAAATCTAAAGTGTAAATCAAAACATGGAATTTCTAGTCACCGATAAACCCCGCTCTGCTTGGACGGGAGATGCTCTGGCAATTGGTCTGTTTGAGGACGCCGTGGAACTCACAGGCGACTTGGCACAATTAGATCGACAACTGGCAGGCACTTTGAAAGAGCTGATTCAGGAAGTAGATTTTAAGGGCAAAACGGGCACCAGCGCGATCGCCAGAGTCGGCGGCAACAATCCGATCCGCAAAATTGCGATCGTCGGTTTGGGCAAAACAGAGGACTTAAAATTAGACACCGTGCGGCAAGCTGCGGGCGTTTGCGCCAAGTTAGCCAAAAAAGAGAAATGTAAAACCCTCGGAATTAGCTTTCCTGTCTGGAAAAACGCCCCGGAAGCTACAGCAAGCGCGATCGCCGAAGGTGTAGAACTCTCCCTGCATCAAGACAACCGTTTCAAATCGGAACCCGACGATAAAACCCCGCAGGTCGAACAAATTCACTTGCTCGGTTTTGCCGGTACCGAAAGCGCGATCGCCCGCGCCCGCAAAATCACTGCCGGAGTCATTTTAGCACGGGAATTAGTCGCAGCGCCGGCAAATTATGTCACCCCAATTACAATGGCCGAAACCGCTCAAACTCTAGCTGCAGAATGCGGTTTAGAATTAGAAATACTGGAGCGGGAAGACTGTGAAAAACTCGGCATGGGAGCCTTTCTCGGCGTTGCCCTAGCATCCGATTTGCCGCCTAAATTCATCCATTTAACTTACAAACCCGAAGGTACACCGCGCCGCAAAATTGCGATTGTCGGCAAAGGATTAACCTTTGATTCCGGCGGTTTGAACATCAAGCCAACGGGTAGCGGCATCGAAATCATGAAAGTAGACATGGGCGGCGCTGCTGCTACTTTTGGGGCCGCAAAGGCGATCGGACACATCAAACCAGATGTCGAAGTTCACTTTATCAGCGCCGTCACCGAAAACATGATTAGCGGCCGCGCCATGCGCCCTGGAGACATCCTTACAGCTTCCAACGGCAAAACAATTGAAGTCAACAATACCGACGCAGAAGGCCGTTTAACCCTGGCTGACGCTTTGGTATTTGCTGATAAATTGGGAGTTGACGCAATTGTCGATTTAGCAACTCTGACCGGTGCTTGCGTAATTGCTTTGGGCGACGATATCGCAGGTTTGTGGAGTCCTCAAGATAGCGTCGCCGCCGAAATAGTCGCCGCCTCAGAATTGGCAGGCGAAAAGTTTTGGCGGATGCCGATGGAAGAGAAATATTTTGAGGGATTGAAAGCATTGCACGCTGACATGAAAAACACTGGGCCGCGTCCCGGCGGTTCGATTACGGCGGCGCTATTCTTGAAGCAGTTTGTCAAGGATACTCCTTGGGCGCATTTAGATATTGCCGGCCCGGTTTGGATCGAGAAAGAAAACGGTTACAACGGCCCCGGAGCCACTGGTTTTGGAGTTCGGACTTTGGTGCACTGGGCGCTGGGCGGCGCTTAATTAATTGTGGATTGTTGGCGCGTAAATTGATTTTTTCGCTGCTGTGAAAGTCCGCTAGTGCATCAATATTCCAGGGGTACGAAACCCCTGGATCGCCGATTGAGTTTCTGTCCGCTAAAACTACAAGAATTAGATTAGTTCGATCGGAATGCAAGTTCTCAGCAATCAAAGTCAGGCGCAGCGTACCTGGGAGCTTACATACAATAAAATTTATGGGTCTGCGACTGTAAAATAAAACTCTATTAGACCTCTTGCAAAAATCCTTTTCATCAATTGATCGGACGGGCCGGAGAGCCCGTCCTAATTATTTTTGCAAGAGGTCTATTATCATAATTGAAAAAATAATTTTTCCCGAAACAACAAGCAGGCAAATTTATGTATTCCCTCACTTCCCGGCAAGTAAGCATTGCCAGCCACCGGAAAGCAATCGCTCGTACTTGGGGAAAGCTTGCCGGGGATCGGCCGACACAGTTTTCAGATTCCCTGAAAAAATAGCTGTTTCCTAAAAAATGAAAAAAGTATATAATTATGTAAATATTTCAACCACCGAAATCAAATAATGATATTTGATGGGGTTTGCCTTGGTGCAAATAACTTTTTTCTTGAACTTTATGCAAGAACAATTAACAATTTTTTTTTCAACACTTCCTGTATCTGCCGCAGTCGGCTGCGACGCGCCGCAGGAGTTGCGACTGTACGCTGTTTTTGACTCGCTGGCGGCACTGGCTTATTTCTCTGTGGCGCTATCTTTGGTTTATTTTACCCGCCAGGGCGATCGCAGCAAGATTGGACGGCTGTTTGCTGTTGGTTTTTTTGCCTGCGGCGCGGCTGAATTGACGCAAGTTTGGGCGCTTTGGCATTCTATTTATTGGCTGTCGGTAACTCTCAAAGCTGCAAGTGCGGCGATTTTTTTGTTCTCAGCCGCAGTGGCGATCTTCCTGATGCCGAAAGCACTTGCCGAATCTGGTTTTAATCCAACAGAAAATCTGCAACAACTGCCGTTAAAACAACTAGAAGAACATGGGGAAAATCCCGATCTTCAGACAGGAGAATTGTCAAAACAATCGATCGCCCTTGCCACTGCAGACACTATTGTCGATCGCGCTTTAGCTATCAATTCGCTTGAAGAACAGTTAGAAAAAGAAATTGCCGACCGCCAGCGGGTTGAAGAAAAGTTGCAACTGACTCAACTGGCGATCGACCGATCGGCAGATGCGGTATTCTGGATGGGTTCCGACGGTAAATTTTTGTACGTCAACGACGCTGCTTGCTCTTCCTTGGGATATTCGGCGGCAGAATTGCTCGAGATGACTGTGCACGACATCAATCCAGATTTTCCCGAAACAGCTTGGAGTTTGCACTGGAAAGTCTTAAAACGCTGCGGTTCGGTTAATATTGAAGTTCACCACCTCACTAAGTACGGTCGAGTTTTTCCGGTGGAAATTACGATCGACCATTTGGAATTTAACGGTAAAGAATATCAGTGCGCCTTTGCTCGCGACATTAGCGACCGCAAGCAAATTGAAGCAGCTTTGCGGGAAAGAGAACAAGAATTTAGATCCTTAGTTTCTAACATTCCCGGTGCAGTTTATCGTTGCAGCGCGGCAGGGCGATCGAGCGTAACGTTTATCAGCAGCGGCATAGAAGCTATTGCCGGCTATCCGGCAGCTAACTTTATGATTCAACCGGTGCAGGATTTTTCTAGTCTAGTTCATCCCGATGACGCGGAGCCGAGCGAGCAAATTATCGATCGGGCGATTAAGACAAAACAACCTTACGCGATCGAATATCGCCTGATTCACAGCGACGGAAACGTGCGGTGGGTTGCAGAAAAAGGTCAAGCCATTTTCAACGCAGCAGGTCAAATTTTATCGCTCAACGGCGCTATTTTTGACATCACAGAGCGCAAAGTAGCGGAGGATGCTTTGCGGCTCTCCGAGGCGATCGCCAACAACAGAGCCCAACAGCTAGAAATCGCTCTCAAAGAACTCCGAGAAACCCAATCTCATCTAATTCATACCGAAAAAATGTCAAGTCTCGGTCAAATGGTAGCGGGAGTGGCTCACGAAATCAACAACCCTGTCAGTTTTATCTACGGCAATATTTCCTACGCCACCCAATACATGAAAGACTTGCTGCAGCTTGTGGAACTCTATCAAAAATACTATCCTCAGCCAACGGTAGAAGTTCAAGAATACATTGAAAACATCGATTTAGAATTTCTGAGAGAAGACTTAATAAAAATATTATCTTCGATGAAAATGGGAGCCGATAGAATTCGAGAAATAGTTTTGAGTTTGCGAAATTTCTCGCGTTTAGACGACTCGGTAAAGAAGTCTACCAACATTCACGAAGGTATAGACAGCACGCTGCTAATTTTGCATAACAAACTGCGAGCCAGAGCAGAATTTCCAGAAATAAAAGTAATTAAAAATTACGGCGAAGTTCCCTCAATTGAATGTTATGCAGGTCAGCTAAATCAGGTATTTATGAATCTGCTGAGCAACAGCATTGACGCTCTAGAAGATGCTTGCAACCAAAAAAAGCGTTCCTCTCCGAAGGCTGCGCTAACGGGCGGCGACTGGAAACCAACTATCAGCATTCGCACCGAAGCCCTTAACGAAAATAGTATTTGCATCAGGATTGCCGATAATGCAACCGGCATGACAGAAGACGTGCGCCTCCAATTGTTTGACCCATTTTTCACTACAAAACCGATGGGTAAAGGCACCGGTTTAGGGTTATCCATCAGCTACCGAATTGTTGTTGAAAAACACGGCGGAGCCTTGAGTTGCACTTCGGTTTTGGGTGAAGGGACGGAATTTGCGATCGAGCTTCCGCTATGAAAAATGTGTCTTGCAGACATAATTACTCGTTACCAGGCTCTGCGAAAGTAACGCAGATCCGGAGGCTCTGCCTCCATTTCTGCCTGACAAGACACACAGGCGAGGCAGAGCCCACCTAATCCTGTGCCGAGGCAATGCAGCAACTGACATTAGCTCAAGAGCGTCAGCGCCTAAAAACCAGTTGTTTCTTCCATCGTCGCCACTGCAATCAACTGTGAAACGGCACAGTCAATAAAGGCAAAAGCGTTAAAATCAACCAACCAAAAAACCACTTATTTACCTTTAAAACTAATTCAGGTTCTGCCAACAGCGCCTCTATCCTCTCTCCCAATCTATTTTGCGAACCGACAGCACCAACCACGCAATCTACATCAAAATTTCGGTGCGGATAACTCGCCACTAACAGCAAAGCTTCTGCTAACAATAAACCATCCACTCCCGCCGCCGCCTTGGCATCAGCCCGCAATTCCCGCAGCGTTAATAACTCTTCCCACAAAGCTTGTGTATTCGGCAGCCACAAAGTAATTTTTCGCAGCCATCCCAGCCAGAAAAACCAGAACGTATCGCGATAATAGTAGTGCGCTTGTTCGTGAGCAATTACTGCTTGCAGGTGAGCTGAGTCGAGGGTTTTCAACAATCCCGTACTGACTGCAAATTCGGTTTTCCAAAAACCAATTATAGCAGAAAATAGAGCAGGCGTGTCGAGAATTCTGATATTTTTTCCGGCTATCTTTTTTTGAGGACAGGTGCGAATTTGCTTTAAAAATAGATGGCCGTCTACCGCTAGCTTGACGCACAAAATTGCAGCTACGCTCAAAAAAGTTACAGCTAGAAAATAGCTAAACCATCCGTCCCAAAATCTTACCATTTGTCCCTGAGTTCCCATAAAAATCACTGCGATAGCTGTCGCGAGCAACAGCAGCGGTGGAAACAAGAAAAATAAGAGCGATCGCTGCCAGCGGCGGGCCCAATTTCCTGAATGAACAGACCATCTAATTCTCATACTGCTAGCAGCAATCAACGCCGATAAAATTAGGATTAAGTGCATTATTTTTTCTCCTTTCTAGCTTGGCGGACAGCTTGAATGCGAAGGGAAATTTCTTGTAATTGTTCGACTGTTGCTTGGTCGAGGCTGTCAGCAAATGCTGCTACAATATCGGGATTGCTAACTGCTAGGAACTTCTGCAAGCGATCGCAAGCAAACAGCGATCGGGCTTCTTCGCCAGAAACTAAAGGTTGCCAAGTGAATGTCCTTTCGCTTTTGTTACAAACCAGCCAACCCTTCTCCGTCAAGCGCCGCAGCACTGTTGTGACTGAAGCGTAGGCCAATTCGCGATCGGGATCGGCTAAAATGCGATCGTGCACGTCTTTGACTGTAGCAATTTCTAGCTCCCAAACTATATTTAAAATCTCAGCCTCCAAAGGGCCGAGAGAAAGTTGCTTGGGGCGGTAATTCGGCAGAGGATTCATAGGATTTTAGATTTTAGGTTTGAGATTTTAGGGATAATAGACTTCTTGCAAAAATAGTTAGGACCGGCTAGAAGCCATCCCATAAAAATCTTTTTTCTTGTGGGATGGGCTTCTAGCCCGTCCCAAAATTTGATTAAAAGGACTTTTGCAAGAGGTCTAATGTAATTAATTATCGATCGACAATACATCATCAAGGCTTTTTATCGACCGTTTCTTTAGAAAGGCTTAATCATAAACTTTGCTATTTACAAGTTTGACAAGCCGTCATTTGACAGTTGCAGCAAAAAGTGTAAAAATCAGGCCGGAATTACCTGAGTTGGTATTTTAAGTATCCCTAAATGAAAAAACAACTAATCTTGGCCTCAACCTTTGCAGGCACAGCTATTTTGGGCAGCTTTTGGGCGATTGACAGGCATCAAGCCACAGCCGCAGAAACTCAAGAAATCGAAATTAAATTTAGCGCAGCGGTAGGTGAAAAATCCTTTAACTGTGGCGAAAGCTACAGCAATTTAGGCACTTCTGCTGCTACCGTTACCCCTACAGATTTCCGCTTTTATATATCCGAAGTTGGTTTAATTGACGGTAGCGGCAAAGCAGTACCGCTCACTCTCAAACAAGACGGCAAATGGCAGCATCAAAACGTCGCTTTGCTAGATTTTGAGAACAAATCCGGTGCTTGCGCTAACGGAACAGCCGAAATTCGCGATCGAGTAATCGGCACAATACCTAAAGGCAACTACAAAGGCCTGCAATTCACCCTCGGCGTACCTTTTAGCCTCAATCACGAAGACGCAAGTCTCGCACCTTCGCCCCTCAATCTCACATCCCTGTGGTGGAACTGGCGCGGCGGCTACAAATTTCTGAGGATTGACATAAAAAATCAAATTGCTGACCAAAATCCCGGCAGCAAATCTGGCAAAGAAAGCAGTCAAATTGCTCACAGCGCAGGCAATCGCGGCGGCAGTCACGGTGGCGGATTGCAGGGTTTTATGATTCATTTAGGCAGCACGGGATGCAAAGCTGAAGGCAACAATCAAAAGCCGAATATTTGTGCAATTCCTAACACATCCCAAGTAATTTTTAGCAATTTCGATCCGACAAACAATACAGTTATTGCTGACCTAAAATCCCTAGTTTCTCAAACTAATTTAACAGCAAATCAAGCCAATACTCCGCCCGGATGTATGTCGGAACCGAATGACGGCGACTGCGCCGGAATTATGAAAAACTTAGGTTTGCCATTTGGAAATAAACCTGCTGCGGGACAAACTTTCTTTCAAGTTAAGTAATAAGCTGTCGCGCATTGAAATTGCGGCGTTGCTGAATACAAATATGAATTCAAGATTTCCCAATTGCTATAAGCCAAGTATGGTGAGCTTTGTAACATCAAGCGCAAAGTTGATTCATACCATGAATCAGCAACGCCTTTTTTTTACCGCAGAGGGCGCTCTTGGCGCAGAGAGAAGAGGGAAGAGAGGTCTTGTGGTAATGTGAAATTGCTCGTTACCAGGCTCTGCCTGGTAATGCAGATCCGGAGGCTCTGCCTCTGTTTATGACACACCTCAATCTCTATGTAATTGTCAAACCGCCGGCTACTTACAAAACATCAAATGAAGCGGAAAAAATTATCAACTCTGACTATTATCTGCATTTTATCATGCTTCCTAGCAATGAGTTTGAGTGCAGTATTATCCTCCACAAATTCCAGTTTAGCAAATCCACCCGATCCTACTTACAATTGGAACATTCCCGCTGGAATACCAAAACCAATTGTACCAGCCGACAACCCAATCAGCCAAGAAAAAGTTGAATTAGGCAGATATCTTTTCTACGAAAAACGCCTGTCAGTCACAGGAGAATTTTCCTGCGCTTCCTGTCACATTCAAGCGAAAGCTTTCACCGATGGCAAAACAGTAGGAGTCGGCGCAACCGGAGAAAAACACCCGCGCAATGCTATGAGTTTAGCCAACATTGGTTACAATTCCGTGCTAACTTGGGCAAATCCGCTACAAAATAAACTAGAATCTCAGCTATTAGTACCTTTGTTTGGCGAACACCCCGTAGAAATGGGAATGGTAGGGAAAGAACAGGAACTTTTGCTAATATTGCGATCGGATTCTCAATACCAAAAAATGTTTGCAGCAGCTTTTAGTCAAGAACCCAATCCTATTAATATTAGCAATTTAGCAAAGGCGATCGCCTCTTTTGAACGCACTTTAATTTCCCTGACTTCTCCCTACGACAGATACCGCTACAACGGCGACTCCGGTGCGATTTCAGCTTCAGCCAAGCGGGGCGAAGAATTATTTAACAGCGAACGTTTAGAATGCTTTCACTGCCACGGCGGACTAAACTTCTCAGATTCGATCGCGCACGATCGCCTAGCTTTCAAAGAAATAGCCTTTCACAATACAGGATTGTACAATCTTGACGGCAAAGGCGCTTATCCGCCCAAAAATACTGGAGTATACGAAATCACCAGCGAACCCTCGGACATGGGCAAATTCAAAGCACCAACCCTGCGAAATATTGCTTTGACAGCACCTTATATGCACGACGGAAGTATCAAAACCTTGCCAGAAGTTATCGGCCACTACAAAGCGGGTGGCAGAACTATTAAAAAAGGAGAATTTGCGGGAATAGGTAGCGAAAATCCGCTCAAAAGTAACTTTGTTTCTGGCTTCAAACTCAACGTGCAAGAACAGCGCGATTTGTTGGCTTTTTTGCACAGTTTAACTGATGAAGCTTTTATTACAAATCCTGCTTTTATCGACCCATTCGTTCGCAGTGAAGACTTGATTCCTTAAATTTTTAGGAGGAGTTCAGTCCTCACTACCAACCTATTTTATTCGCCGTAGCCGCCAGTAACCTTACCCCGAAATACAATGTAATTGTAGATGTTGTAAAAAATCATGATCGGGATAAGGAAGCCGATGAACACAATCATAAATACCAGCGCGCTGGGGGAAGCCGCAGCTTGGTAAATCGTAATTTTGGTCGGAATAATGTATGGAAAAACAATTAATCCCAAGCCCAGGAAAGTAAGCAGGAAAATCAATATTGTCCACACGAACGGCGTTTTTTCTTCTTTTTTTGCCAAACTTTTTAGCAGCATTCCCACCAGCAGCAATCCCAGCAAAGGAATCGCTACAAACACATAAACTAGCGGTTTTTCAAACAATTTCTCCCTGGTACTTTCGTAAAAAATCGGAGTGGCGATCGTAATTAAAACTGCTCCGATTAAAGTCGTCACTGCTGCAATTTTAGCAGTGCGATAGTGATTTGTTTGCAGTTCTCCGTCAGTCTTCATAATTAGATAGGTGGAACCGATCAAAACATAGCCTTGAACCAGCGTCAAAGCCACCAAGATCGATCGCCAATCCAGCCAATCCCAAGTTGTCCCCACAAAATGCCCGGCCTCATCCACCGCAATGCCTTCGAGCACCGCACCGAGGGCAAATCCTTGAGCTAAAGCAGCTAAGAAACTGCCGGCACCAAAAGCATAATTCCAGAATTTTTTCCGGTTAGAATGCTCGCGAAATTCAAAGGCGACAGCCCGAAATATCAAACCAAAAAGCATCATGCAAATCGGTATGTACAAAGCAGTCAAAATCGTGCCGTAAGCGAGGGGAAATGCCCCAAATAAAGCGCCTCCCATTAAAACCAGCCAAGTTTCGTTAGCATCCCAAACGTTGCCCAGACTGGTCATTAAAATGCCCCTGCGTTCCTCATCGTCAGCAGTCAAAGACAAAATTCCAACTCCCAAATCAAAACCGTCTAGCATGACGTAAAGGAGTAGAAATAGAGCCAAGACTATAAACCAAACTTGCGGGAGAAAATGCTCCAAAGCTTGCATAAAATCTCCTATTGTTGTGCTTCTGCTGGACGTTGATTGGGAATATGTTCTGCGGGTTGAGTTTCGATGGCGGGTTCATTCTCTAATCCCGGCACAGGTAGATTTAAATTCGGCCCTTTGCGGATAATTCTGCTGCCAAAATACAAGGCACAAACAAACAAAAAGCTGTAGATAACGGCAAAGCAGATGAGGGAAGTTAAAACATTGCTAGCGGGGATGTTCGATACACCATCAGCAGTGCGAATTTGCCCGTATAAAACCCAGGGCTGTCGGCCGACACAGCGCACTATCCAACCGGATTCTACAGCAATATATCCCAGCGGCGCAGCTAATACCCAAGCGCGCATCAGCCAAGCTTGATTGCTAATATTTTCGGGCGAAAGTTTGCCTCGCATCCACTGAATTATACTGAATAGCATCAATCCTAGAAAAAAGAATCCAATCCCGGACATGATGCGGAAAGAATAGTAGATTAAACCCACCATTCGGGGTCTATCTTCGGGCTTCCATTCTTTTAATCCGAGAACTGGTTCGGATAGTTTTTCTTTGAATTCCAGAACGTATCCTAAGCCATTGGGAATCTTAATTTCCCAGTCATTTTTTTGAGCTTTTTCGTTAGGTAAAGCCAGCAAAGTCCAATCGGCTGACTCTCCGGCTGGGGAGGTTTCCCACTTAGCTTCAATCGCAGCTAATTTGGTGGGTTGATAGCGATAAACTTGTTCGGCGCTCAAATGTCCGATGAATATCTGCAAAGGTGCAACGGCGATTGCTGTGGCTATGGCAATTTTTAATGATTTGGAAAAAAAGGCTTGGTTGCGCTTGTTAAGAATGTACCAAGCGCTAATCCCGCCAATTACAAACAGTGAAGTTTCTAACGTCGCAAAAAACATATGCAGAATGCTGTTTAATGCGAAGGGGTTGAGAATTGCTTGAAAGTAATCGCTGACAATGAACTTCCCGTTGACCATTTCTCCGCCCGCTGGAGTTTGCAGCCAAGAGTTGGCGACTAAAATCCAGACTGTGGAAAGGTTTGCGCCGAAGGCTACCATGATTGTAGCGAAATAATGGACGATCGGGTGAACGCGCTCCCAACCGAATAGCATAATTCCTAAAAAGCCTGCTTCTAGCATAAATGCCATTGAAGCTTCAAAGCCTAAAATGCTGCCAAAAAAGTCACCAACAGCTTCCGAAAATGGGGCCCAGTTTGTGCCGAATTGAAATTCCATCGGAATCCCGGAAGCTACTCCAATCCCGAAGTTGAGGACGTAGAGTTTCGACCAAAAACGAGCGTGGTGGTAGTATTCGGGATTGCGAGTTTTCAGCCACATTCCTTCAACAATTACCAGATAAATCCCCATTCCGGTAGTCAGAACTGGCCACAGCATATGGAATATTGCCGTTAGCGCAAATTGCATCCGCGACAGCGCGACGGTGTTTGATAAGATATCCATTGTTATATCCTTTAGTCAGTTCAAGAGAGGTTAGTTTGAACAATTTCCAGAATTGACACTGGTTATAATGTAATGTAAAAATTTGTGACATTTTGTAGGGTTGGCAATTTTTAAGGTTTTATACAGATTTGATCGGAATTATTTAACCGCAGAGAACGCAGAGAACGCAGAGAAAGAGAAGAGAGAGACGAATAATTCTGATGAAGATGGTATATGATATTACCGAAGGTTGGGTGGGGCGGGTTTATGAGATTTTGGGTTTTAGGCGTTTATTGGCAGGTTTACCCGCCCCTACAATATTTATGTTCGGTGATGGAAAGAGGATCTTAGCGAACTGTGACTGTATAACTCAGTTTGAAGGGTTTAAAATTAGCTGCGGTTTTTGCTGTTCCGCTCAATTGAAGTTCGTAAATGCCAGCTTTGGGAAATACGATATCGGCTCCCGGAATGCCTCTGTATTTCTCGGCAGATATGGCTTTAAGAGGCGGCTGCATCAGGGGCTTATCCCCCTGTTTGTGTTGTTTCGGATATACCGCTAATTTGCAGTTACACTGCTCTAGTGGGATTATTTGACCGCCCCTGCGAGTCAGGGCAAACCAAACTCTGGCGGTTTCTCCGGCGCGGGGGTTGTGGTTGGGTTCTAGGTGAAAGGTAGCGGCTACATCGCCGGAAACTTCGACTTCGTGGGCCAGAACAGAAGTTGAATTGAAGTGTGGTGCTGTGGGAATTGCTGCTTCAATGAGCAATCCTAAAAAAACTAATATTCCCAAAATTTTATTTTGGTTTGACAGGCGCAACATAAAAATTCTCCAGTGATAAAATTGACCAAAATAAGCGCGATCGCACGCACAAAACTAATACTGCAACTACGGCTAAAACGGCGGTCAGCAGTTGATGGTGCAACTTCGATTCAAAGCCGCCGAAATAGTGGGAACCGATGAGGGCTGCGTGTACAGCGGACAGCAAAAAAGCGGGGACGGTTAACAGGTGAAGCATTCGCCAGAGTTTGCCTAAATAATGTTGAAGGCGATCGACACTTGTTACCGCTGCAGGTACCATCAACAGCAGCGACAGCATCCCAGCTAGGATTCCCCACTGATGCTGCGGCAACATGAAAGACACGGCATCAAAATTCCACTTCAGCGTATGATCCAGCATATAAAACGTGTGGGCGACTGCTAGGATAAACGCGCCGACACCCACAGCGCGGCGGTAGCGCAGCAGTGCCGGCAAAAACTTGCTAACGGGACGCGCCAACAGTGCTAGCATCAAGCACAGCAGGGCTGCGTGGCCGGTCAAATCGACCATTTCGTCGGTTCGCAGCAGGGTAATAATCCCGATCGCCACCGTCACCCAGCCGCCCATCCGAAACAGTTGACTGCGCGTGTCAGCGCTCAACCTGCCGGCGAAAAAACCTACTCCCAGCATGGTTGGGAGTGTTCCCAATCCGAAAGCCAGCATGGTTGCCGCGCCCAAAACCGCATTTCCGGTTTCTGCTGCTTTAATTTGGGCGGCGTAGAGGAAACCGCAGGGAATTAAACCCCAAAGCAAGCCCAAAGCGACGGGCACCCACCATTTTTTTTGCGCCGAAAGCTTGTTCATTGCTTGTCCGACTCGATCGTGCGAAATTGGGTGCAACAGCGGCAATCTGGGCAGCAAATCTGGTTTAATTTGGACTGTGCCGAACCAAATCAGCATTGTACCTGTTAGAAGTGCGATCGCCCGCCGCCATCCGCTACCAGTCCCAGCCATTTGTCCGCCAGCAATTAATACCGAACCCAGTCCGCCAATTGCAGCACCAACTAAGGCGTAGGCCGCAATTCTTCCCGCATTTAATAGCAGGTGAAAGCGCAGGGAAGCAGCTTTTTGTTTGCCAGTCGCCGACAGGGAAAACGCCACTGTCAGCGGGCCGCACATTCCCGCGCAGTGTCCGAAACTGCCGAGAAATCCGACAGTGCTAATTAGCAGGAGGTCTAGCATTTTGAGTCAGTAGTTAGCTTTCACGTCATTAGTTTTTTAACTGCTGATTGATGGATGACTGCTGACAATAATAAATGCAGCCTCTCGATTTTGTCAAAAGACAGCCTGTCAAATTTATCTAAATTTTATCTCAATCAAAGGGGCGGGTTTATTTGTCGCCTGAGTTAGATTATTTTTCCAAAAATGTGCAACAGTATCAATGGCAGGTTGTTTAATATTTTGGCTGATATAGAAATCCTAAGTGATTTACTCGTTCTACTCGTTACCAGGCAGAGCCTGGTAATATCAATTCCTCTCTTCATCGTCCTGTATTCATTTCTCTCTGTGTTCTCTGTGTTCTCTGTGGTTAAATCATTCCGATGCAACCGAAAACGATATAACAAGTAGAAACTGAAGTCGCTGTAAGCCATACATTAATTACCAATGACTAATGACTACTGACTATTTTTTTTCTGGATGAGCCGCCGCTGGCGAAGTCGCCCCCATTTCATTGATAGCAGCAATTAGCTGATAAAGCCGCCCCGAATCCCGCTGGTTGAAATGCAAAACTAGGCGAGGTAAATCAAAGGTTTCATCTCCTATTTCTGGAGGCAGAGCTTGACTTTTTTCGATTTTTCCGGTGACGACAATATCGCTAAAATCAGTATTTAGCCGATCGACATTTTCCTCAGAAAGCTCAGTTTTCAAGCGAATTACCAGTTTTTCGCGCACGTAGCGGCAGGAGTGATAAACCAGATAAAAACTTGCGATCGCCTCGCAAGCCACGTTTACATCGTCAGTAATCGTATACAGGCTGCGATCGTTGGCTGAAATAAAACCCCGGTCTCGCAATTGTTTTTGCACAAAAGTATTCCAGTCAAGCCAATAATCTCCTCCCGGTCGATCGAGCAATACCAAAGGAGCAGGCCCGAACTTGCCTGTTTGAGTCAAAGTCAGACACTCAAAAGCCTCGTCCAGAGTGCCGAAACCGCCCGGAAACAAAGCCAAAGCATCGCTCTCCCGGAGAAAGAATAGCTTGCGAGTGAAAAAATATTTAAAATTGAGCAACTTGGAGTCGCCTGCAACAAAAGGATTGGAACCTTGCTCGAAAGGCAACTGAATATTTAGGCCAAAAGAACGTTCCGCAGTCGCCCCTTCGTTCCCCGCCTGCATGATCCCCCCGCCGCCGCCAGTAATCACCATAAATCCCTGCTGGGCGATCGCCCGCGCAAAATCTCTGGCCATCAAATATTCCGGCGATTCCGGGGACACCCTCGCCGAACCAAAAATCACTATTTTGCGAACGTGGCGGTAAGGATAAAACATGGAGAAAGCCTTTTCCATATCTCGCAGAGACGACGAGATAATTTTCCAGTCAAGGCGGTCGAAATCCTCTCCGGCCATTTGCACTATAGTAGAGAGCGATCGTTCGATCCACTCTGAGTGCTTCAACATTGGCAGGCGAGCGATGGATTCGATCACATCAGCTTGGAGGGATTCAAAACCTTGACCAGAAGGAACCATGAATTTTTCCGAAACGGTAACAATTTGTCACTATAAAAAATTAAGGGGCAAGCCAAATTTTAGAAGCACAGCCACCAGCAAATCGCCCTGCTGGCCGCTAATAACTTTTCCAGTAGCTTTGCCCCGTTCTGAAGCGAGCGCGGCTTTCGCTGCAAAAAAAACAGCGCTAAACGGCTCGCAGTTCGGTTAAACTTACATCCTGCACCATTGTCAAGAACAGGCAAGATGCCTGTTCCACAAAAGATGAATTTTCGTTGTGGGGTGGGCAGGAGAGCCCGCCCGTCAAAGGTTTATTGACAATGGTGCTTTTCTGTTGGGTTAAACTCATATCTTGCACCATTGTCAGCAACGGGCTAGAAGCCCGTTCCACAAAGAGTGAATTTCTTGTGGGATGGGCATCCTGCCCGTCCCTAAAAAGCTTATTGACAATGGTGCTTTTCTGTTGGGTTAAATGTACTTTTCCAGAGTGTTGGCCAGAGTAGTTTTGGGAACTGCCCCAACCACCATATCAACCCGCTGACCGCCCTTAAATATCATCAGCGTCGGAATGCTGCGGATACCGTATTGGCTGGCGACGTTAGGATTTTCGTCGGTATTAACTTTTACTACCTTCACCTGGCCTTCATATTGCTGGGCAATTTCCTCTACGACGGGTGCCACCATCCGACAGGGCCCGCACCAAGGAGCCCAAAAATCCACTAGAACTGGAACTTCGCTATCGAGCACTTCCTGCTTAAAGGAAGAGTCGGTTACTTGCGCGGCTGCTGACATCCCTAGCCATCCTTGTAAATACTATTTCTTGGTTAACAAGTTTAGCAAATAGTGTAACCACTTGCATCAAGGATTTTAATAGAACGAAGTTCGGCAACGACTGTTGTAACGGATTTAACCGATCGAAAGGATTGATGTTAAGGGCGCAAGACATTCGTGCTGGGGCGATCGGGTACGGCGCAGAATTAGAGATACTTTCACCTCAAAACTTAAAACCGCTCTCCCCAATCTCCCCGACCACCCGGAGCAAACAGCCTTAACCCCGTACCCCGCAAGCAAACAAGAGCGCCGGCACTACAAAAGGAACCGCCCGAACAGTAGTCCGGGCGGAGTGTGGTGTGAGGAGTGAACGGAAACATTTGTCTCCGCTTCCTCTATTGTGACATCTCCTTTTCGATAATTCCACAATATTCTGTAAATTTCGAGACTCTCGAACAAATTTTGTCAAGGTCTGCTGGGATTCGATCGGTAAATCTACTTACCCATGCCCAACTGCTGAGCTTTTTGATAGACTTTACCCTCAGTCAGCAGAGAAGGAGCAATCACCACTTCCACTTGCTGCATCTCCTTAATATCCTTCGCACCCAGAGTGCCCATGCTAGTTTTCAGAGCTCCGAGCAAGTTGTGCGTGCCGTCATCTAGCAGGGCCGGCCCCCGCAAAATTTGCTCCGCAGTACCCGTAGTCCCGACACGAATCCGAGTACCCCGCGGCAAAACCGGGCTCGGAGTCGCCATCCCCCAGTGGAAGCCCCGGCCTGGAGCTTCGGCGGCCCTAGCAAAGGGCGAACCAATCATCACTCCATCGGCACCGCAAGCAATGCACTTGCAGATATCGCCGCCGGTAATTAAACCGCCGTCAGCAATCACCGATACATATTTGCCAGTTTCGCGATAGTAGTCGTCCCGCGCCGCGGCGCAGTCTGCTACCGCTGTGGCTTGAGGAACGCCGACACCCAATACGCCCCTAGACGTGCAAGCAGCCCCCGGCCCGATGCCCACGAGAATGCCTGCAGCGCCGGTTTTCATTAAATTCAGGGCGACTTCGTAGGTCACGCAGTTGCCCAAAATTACTGGTATTGGCATCTCTTGACAGAACTGGGTCAAGTCTAAGGATTCGATCGACTCTGGAGAAAGAAAAGCTGTCGAGACTACAGTAGCCTGTACAAAAAATATATCTGCTCCCGATTTAGCAACCGCCAGGCCGTATTTGCTCGCGGCAGCCGGTGTACCGCTGACAGCAGCAATCCCTCCTCCAGCTTTAATTTCTTTAATTCTGAGCTCGATTAATTCGGGCTTAATGGGTTCTGCATAGAGTTGCTGCATCAGGGAAACAAATTCGTGGTTCCCGACACTCGCGATGCGCTCTAATATTGGTTGGGGGTCGGCATAGCGGGTTTGAATTCCTTCTAGGTTGAGCACGCCCATTGCTCCCAATTCCGACAGCAAAATCGCCATCCGCACATCGACAACTCCATCCATCGCGCTAGCAATAATTGGGATTTCTCGATCGATCCCGCCAATCTGCCACTTGGTATCAGCCAAACTCGGATCGAGGGTGCGCTGTCCGGGTACCAGCGCGATTTCATCTATGCCGTAAGCTCTGCGAGCGCTTTTGCCCCGCCCAATTTCAATATTCACGCTGTTTCACTTCCACAATGTATTTAAATTAGAGTAACAAAATCGTAGCCTGCCGGCAGGTCGCGAGCGCACAAATCAGTTGAAAAAACCTGATATTGATTGGACTCTATGAAATCGAAGCGGGTACTTTTCCTCAGCAACGGACACGGGGAAGACGCGATTAACTGTCAAATTATCGAAGCTTTGAGAGCATCTGCTGCCGGTGTTGATGTTTCGGCGATGCCGATTGTCGGTGACGGCGCTGCTTACGCGCGATCGGCCGCGCCCATTATTGGGCCCACCAGTCAAATGCCGTCTGGGGGAGTTTTTTACATGAATCCCCTGTTTTTCCTCAAAGATGTTGGGGCGGGGCTAATTGCCTTGACTTGGCAGCAATTGCAGGCTGTTTGGACGCATTCGCGCCGCTGCGATTTGGTGGTGGCCACTGGAGATATTGTCGCCGCGGCGATCGCCCATTCAACGTCGCGCCCCTATATAATTTTTCTGTCAGCTCATTCTAGTTATTACGAAGGGCGAGTCAACTTAGGTTTAATCTTGTGGCAGTTGCTTGCCTCAGAGAACTGTGTAGCTGTTTTTACTAGAGATGCTTTGACTGCGGCTGACTTAAACCGACAGGGTTTAAAGAAAGCTGAGTTTGTGGGGAATCCTGTGATGGACAACCTCAATTCTACAGGCCAAGATTTGCAATTAATACCTGGATTTCGGACGATCGCCCTTCTCCCCGGTTCTCGCCTCCCGGAAGCCACCCACAACCTCGTTTTGCTGCTGGAATTGGCGAAAGAAATTGCTACTAACTCTACTGTACCGGTGCAGTTTCGGGCGGCTTTGGTTCCGAGTTTGATGCTTGAATTAGATGATATCGCGGTGCGAGCTGGGTGGCAAGCGCGATCGACAAAACTCATTTTTTCAGGAATCAAACAGCAGAATAGCGAAGAAGCAGAAACCGTGGAAGTAATTTGTTATTCAGACGCTTTCGCCGACATTGTGCAGCAGTCGAATTTAGTAATCGGGATGACAGGAAGTGCGATCGAACAAGCAGTCGGCTTGGGAAAACCCGTAATTACCATCCCCGGCAACGGCCCATCATTTACCTATCGGTTTGCGGAAGCTCAAAATCGGCTGTTAGGTGATTCCCTACAGGTTATTGGCACGCAACCAGCAAATCCTGACATTCTTCACAAAGCTGCTTTGACAGTCGATCGTACATTGCAAGATCGTAAATATTTAGAAACTTCCGTAAAAAACGGTTTAGAAAGAATGGGCCCACCAGGAGGCAGCCTCAAAATTGCTAATTACATCGCAAAATATCTAAATTAGAGCAATATGGGTAGTCAGAAACCGGGTTTTTGCTCGTTACCAGGCTCTGCCTGGTAATGCAGATCCGGAGGCTCTGCCTCCTTTTTTCTTTAGTCGGAGTGCGCTACTGCTCGCTGCTCGTTACCAGGAAGAGCCTGGTAATGCAGATAGGCGAGGCTCTGCCTCCTTTGAGGAAAGCAACTTACAAGAGAAAGGAATGTAAGAAGTGTTTAAGTTATTAAGTTTTCGATCCTAAAATAAATCGCAACCACAATCCTGCACGCATAAAATCTCCACAACCGAATTTTTGTCATTTCTGCAAACTGTGACAAATGTTCTAGCCTAAGATGATTCGGCAGTTGAAACCGCGCCTGCACTTTGGTATCAGTTAGCATCAGCATCATTCAATTCTCTCTTTTCTTTCTCAGCTTCCTCTGCGGTTTAATCAAATCCTCTATTATTTCAACAGCTCAGAAACAGTCTTAAACGAGTAACCTTTCGACTGCAAAGTCTTGACAATTATCTCAGTTGCTGCTACCGTTTTCGAGCGATCGCCCCCGCCGTCGTGCATCACCACAATCGAACCCGATCGCACATTGTCAATCACCTGATTTGCGATATCATCTACCGTGTGAGTTTTCTCATAATCTTGAGAATCAACATCCCACATAATCAATTGTTTGTGCATTTGGGAAACCAAATAAGACAAACCTATAAATCTCCGTCCCCAAGGAGGCCGAAAACTAATACTGTCCTGCTTAACGCCCAATTCCAGCAAAAGTTTATCAGTTTTTTCAATTTCCGACAGCAGATACTCGCGGGGTTTAAACATCATATCCTTGTGAGAATAAGAATGATTTGCCAACTCATCTCCCCTGGCGGCGATCGCTTTCACAATTTCTGGATGTTTCTCAATATTGCGGCCGATTTCAAAAAAAGTCGCTTTAACTTGATAGCGGTCTAAAATATCTAAAAGCTGATTTGTATAAGGAGGATAGGGGCCGTCGTCGTAGGTGAGGGCAACAACTTTCTCTCCGGTATCGGCGCGGTTGATACCGAAATAATTGTGAAAATTAGTAACGTTAATTAACACAGTAGCTGCAAAAAAAAACGCTACAGTTAACAGCAGAAATTTTTGTATTTTTTTACCGATTCGCATAGCTGCACTCGATCGAGAATGAAAGTGGACTCTTCTCAGATTATCACAATTAAGGCCCTGAATCCTTAAGCTATTTTATCATTAATTATTGTGCGTTCCGAGATTTTTAAGTTCGGGCGATGCCCAGTAGCTAGAAGCTGCGCCAGCAAGCTAAGGAATGAAAATTTAATAACTTAGAATTTAATTACTCGTTACCAGGCTCTGCCTGGTAATGCAGATCCGGAGGCTCTGCCTCCTTTTATCTGGCAACTTACAGGAGAGAAGACTGTACGAGGTGTTTAAGTTATTAAGTTTTCGATCCCAATCCGCATTTAAACTATCTGGTAGAACAAACTTTCAATCTGGCGAAGCGGCCCCGCAACCCCGCCCTCAACACATAATTTAAATGCACCACAGCTTAAGATTGTACGCTACATACAGCGCAAGTAATTTCAGAGCCAAAAAGTAACAATAAAAGATCGGAAGTTGCAGTGCGCAACGCAATAATTTATATTCCGAGCCAATTTACAGCCCCCTCACCCCCTCATCCCCATGTTATATTTATTAATATACCAACCCTTTTAGACAGCAGTAATTCCCAACATGATTTCACTGCCCGACATCACAATTCTCAACCAAATCTACGAAAGCGCTAATTCCCTCGTATACCGGGGCATAATTAATCAAAATCGGCAACCAGTGATTTTGAAACTCCTCAAAGAAGATTACCCCACACCAGCCGAACTCTACCGCTACCAGCAGGAATACGAAATCACTTGCAATCTCAACCTAGAAGAAACAATTAAAGCTTACGAGTTGAGAAAACACCAAAATACTCAACTAATCTTATTAGAAGATTTTGGCGGAGAATCATTAAAAATAATTCTCAAACACCGTACATTTTCAGTATCGGAGTTTCTCCGCATCGCCATCCAAACTACCAAGGCGTTAGGTAAAATTCACAAAAAAAAAGTTATTCACCAAGATATCAATTCATCTAACCTTGTCTTGAATACTCAAACCGAACAATTAAAAATCATTGACTTTGGCTTATCTACCATCTTATCCCAAGAAAATCCAGGTCTCAAAAATCCTCATCTTATAGAAGGAACATTAGCTTATATTTCTCCCGAACAAACAGGAAGGATGAATCGCTTGCTCGACTACCGCACCGATTTCTATTCACTTGGCGTTACCTTCTACGAACTGCTAACCAATCAGTTGCCTTTTGAATCAGTCGATGCCCTGGAATTAGTCCATTGTCATATTGCCAAACAACCCATCCCGCCTCATGAAATCAATCCCAAAATACCCTTAAACCTTTCAGGAATTGTCATAAAATTAATGGCAAAAATGGCAGAAAATAGATATCAGAGTGCTTGGGGAATCGAGGCAGATTTAGCAACTTGCCTGGAACAATATCTAACTAATAAAATCAAAATTTTTCCCTTGGGATACCGAGATATTTCTCCTCAATTGCAACTCCCTCAAAAACTGTACGGCAGAGAATCGCAGATAGAGTCCTTATTGGCTGCATTTATGCGCGTAACTTCTCCTGAAAAGCAGCAAGTAGCGACAAGCAACGCAACCACAACTCAGTCACAAAATTGTCCCGTACACGGACAAACTGAACTCGTGCTTATTTCCGGATACTCTGGCATCGGTAAATCTGCTTTAGTTCAGGAATTGTATAAGATAATCACTCAAAAACGGGGTTATTTTATTGCAGGTAAATTTGACCAATTCCAGCGCGATATTCCCTATCAAGCATTAGTCGCTGCCTTCCAAGAATTGGTAGGGCAATTGCTCACCGAATCTCAACCCGAATTACAGCAGTGGCAAGATAAGATTCGACAGGCATTAGGCAGCAACGGACAAATTATTATTGATATTATTCCCGAAGTAGAACTGATTGTTGGCAAACAGCATCCCGTCCCAGAATTACCTCCAGCAGAAGCACAAAATCGGTTTAATTTAGTATTTAAACAATTTCTTCAAGTCTTTTGCAAAAAAGAGCATCCCCTCGTCCTATTTCTAGACGACTTGCAGTGGACAGACAGCGCTACGCTGCAATTACTTCAGTTGATAATCACCGATTTTACTACTCAACATCTGCTGGTAATCGGAGCTTATCGAGATAACGAAGTCAGTCCAACTCATCCTTTAATGCTGAATTTATCTGAACTCAAAAAGCAGGGAACAAGAATTAATTATATTTCCCTGGGACACTTAAATTTAAACCAGGTTAATGAATTCATTGCCGACACGCTGAAAACCGATCGCATCTCTACGCAAAAATTAGCCGAGTTGGCTTGGCAAAAAACGCAGGGAAATCCCTTTTTTATTAAAGAATTTTTCAAGTCACTTTATCAAGAAAAACTACTGAATTTTGATACTAATGCTTGGGCTTGGAATTGGAATTTAGAACAAATCATTACTAGAAATATTACTGATAATGTTGTTGAGTTTATGGCCGATAAAATTCAAACCTTATCAGAACCAGCACAAAAAATCTTACAATTAGCCGCTTGTCTTGGCAACCGATTTGATTTGCTAACCCTTTCAATTCTTAATGAAAGTTCTCCAAAAGCAGCGGCAAATGAATTGTGGGATGCCATGCAATCGGGATTGATATTACCTGTCGGCGATGATTACAAATTCCTGAAAACCGACTTAGAGACAAAGCAATTAAAAATTACTTATAAATTTGCTCACGATCGCATCCAGCAAGCAGCCTATTCCTTAATTCCCCCAGGCGAGAAGCAAGTCATTCACTGGCAAGTCGGGCAACTGTTATTGCAAAATACACCGCCACAGAATCTCAAACAAAATATTTTTGATATTGTCAATCAACTTAACTTAGGCATTGAAGCAGTTGACGTTCAGTTAGAAAAAGATAAACTTGCTCAATTAAATCTGATTGCTGCCCAAAAAGCGAAGGCATCAGCAGCTTGGAAACCTACCTGGAATTACTTACAATTTGGTATAAATTGCTTGAGTGCAGATAGTTGGCTTCGTAAGTATGACCTAACTTTGGCACTGTACGTGGAAACAGTAGAAGCTGCCATCTTGAGCAACCGCGTTGAGGAAATGGAAAAATTGGCTGACATTGTGCTTCAACAAGCTACTTCATTGCTAGACAAAGTAAAAGTCTATGAAGTCAAAATTCAAGCCTATACAGCACAAAATAAACCTCTGGCAGCGATTAATACCGCACTTTCAGTATTGAAATTGTTGGGGATTCGCTTTCCCAAACAACCAACAAAACTAAATCTTTTTACGGAACTGGTGAAAACCAAGTTAAGTTTAGCAGGCCAGCAAATTCAGGCTTTAATCGACCTACCAGTGATGACAAACCCCGATAAGCTAGCAGCGATGCGTATTCTATCAACTGTAGTTTCTGCTGCCCATTTAGCCGCACCTGAACTTTTGCCGCTAATGGTGTTCAAACAGGTAAGATTATCAATTAAATATGGGAATACTTCTGTATCTTCTTGTGCCTATGCTACTTACGGATTGATTTTGTCTGGAGAAAACGTAGGAGATATTGAGACTGGCTATCAATTTGGGCAACTTGCTCTTTTGTTGCTCGATAAGTTTAACACTAAAGAACTCAAAGCCCGAACCATATTTATTGTTAATTACTTTGTCAAACATTGGAAAGAGCATCTTAGGGAAACCTTAAACCCTTTGCAAAATGCTTACTCGATCGCCCTAGAAACAGGAGACTTAGAATATGCAGCTTATGCCGTTTGCGTATACTCTTACCATTCCTATGTATTGGGCAAGGAATTGCCAAAAGTTGAGTCGGATATGGCAATGTACAGTAATACGCTCAGCCAACTAAAGCAAGAAACATCATTTTACTACAACCAACTCAATCGACAGGTTGTATTAAATTTGATGGGACAGGCTGAAGATAAGTGCCGTTTAGTTGGTGAAAGCTATGATGAAGTAAAAATGTTACCCCTGCATCAAGAGGCAAATGCTAAAAACATTTGTCGATCTCTTTATTTTTACAAGCTATTTCTCTGCTATCTTTTTCAAGACTATCAGCAAGCTCTGGAAAATGTTACTTTAGCCGAAAAATATAGCGATAGTGCTGTAGGTACTATTCCTTTGTACCATTTCTACAATTCTTTACTTTATCTGGCTATATATTCTGAGGCATCCAAATCCGAGCAAAAACTCATCCTCCAGAAGGTGAAAGCCAACCAGAAAAAAATCAAAAAATGGGCGCATTTTGCTCCGATGACTCACCTGCATAAATTCTATCTCGTGGAGGCAGAGCGATATCAAGTGTTGGGTGAAACCACTCTCGCTATAGACTATTACGATCGCGCTATTGCCTCAGCCAAAGAACACGAATACATCAACGAAGAGGCTTTGGCCAATGAATTGGCAGCCAAGTTTTACCTCGCTTGGGGAAAAGAGCAAATTGCCGAAGTCTATATGAGCAATGCTTACTACTGCTATTTGCGCTGGGGTGCTACAGCGAAACTCACGGATTTGGAACAAAAGTACCCGCAACTTTTAAAGCGTTTTATCACAGTCAGAAACTCCGATAAATCGCGCAGCAGCTTGTCGGAAAACTCTGACAGTTCTGCGGCAGAACTTCTGGATTTAGCAGCATTAATGAAAGCGTCTCAGGCAATTTCCAGCGAAATTGAACTCGATAAACTTCTCAAAACTTTGATGAGAACGCTGCTGGAATGCAGCGGTGCCCAAATTGGCTATCTCATTTTAGAATCTCAAGGACAACTGCGAGTAGAAGCGTCAGGCGAGGCTAGCTCAGATCGGGCGATCGTGTTGCCCTCGACTCCCATAGAAAACTGCCTGCCTTTATCGGTAATTAACTATGTTGAAAGAACTCAGGAAGGATTGATTGAAACTAATGTCACCCGCGAAGGCAGGTTTACTCAAGATGCTTATATTAAAACCCAGCAACCTAAGTCAATTCTTTGCGCTCCTCTGCTGAATCAAGGGCAATTAATTGGGATTGTTTACTTAGAAAATAATTTAGCAGATGGCGTGTTTACATCCGATCGCCTGCAACTGATACAATTGCTGTCAACACAAGCGGCGATCGCCCTTACCAACGCCAGACTCTATACCGAAGTGCGATCGACCCAAAATCGCCTGAATAAATTCCTCAATGCCATACCCCTGGGCATCTCGGTGCACGACGCTAAAGGACAAATCATCTACACCAATCAACTTGCCCAGCAGTTGCTGAATATTCAAGATTTACCAAAAGCCGCAACCCAGCAACTATCAGAAACCTACGGCATTTATCGGGCAGGTACGGCGGAGATGTATCCAGTGGAACAGTTGCCCGTAGTGCGATCGCTAAGCGGAGAAAAAGCACAGGCGGATGACTTGGAACTATATCAAAACGAGCGGATTGTTTCTGTAGAATCAACCAGTACGCCAATTTTTGATGAGACGGGTAATGTAGAATATGCGATCGCAGCTTTTCAAGATATTAGCGATCGCAAACAAGCCGAAAAAACCCTCATCGAAAACGTCCGTTTAGAACAGGAAATTAGCGATCGCAAAATTGCCGAAGCAGAACTCGAACAGGCTAAAGAAGCAGCCGTTGCAGCCAACCTCGCCAAAAGCACTTTCCTTGCCAACATGAGCCACGAATTGCGAACTCCCCTGAACGCCATTCTCGGCTTTTCCCAACTGATGAATCAGGATACAAATCTGTTAAATGAACAAAAAGAAAACCTCAACATCATTCAGCGCAGTGGAGAGAATTTATTATCTCTTATTAATCAGGTACTTGACCTTTCCAAAGTTGAAGCGGGACGCATGACGCTATCAGAAAATAATTTCGATCTCCATCACTTATTAGCTGATATCGAGGATATGTTTGCATTGAAAGCAAACGCTCCCAGCTTACAACTACGATTTGAATGTGCTGCCGATGTTCCTAAAAAAATCTACGCTGATGAAGTTAAGTTGCGGCAAGTGCTGATTAACTTGATAAGTAATGCCGTTAAGTTTACCTCTTCTGGAAGCGTGTCTGTAGAAGTTAGTAGAGACGTTTCGGTGAAACGTCTGCTGCACAAGACAAAAGGTAACTGGAAGCGTGTCTGTAGAAGTAGAGACGTTTCGGTGAAACCTCTGCACAAGACAAAAGGTAACAGCGAAGATGAAACACAAATAACCAACAACCAACAACAAACAACCATTACCTTTGAAGTCAAAGATACCGGACTTGGCATCGCCGCAGACGAACTGGAGAAACTATTCCAACCCTTCGTGCAAACAGCATCCGGTCAAAAAGTGCAGCAAGGAACGGGATTGGGGCTGACGATTAGCCGTCAATTTGTCCGCTTGATGGGAGGTGAAATAACTGTGATTAGTGGCGGTAAAGCTTTCACTCCTGGAATGCCTCTCAAGGAATTGTTAGAAGAGACAACGGGTACAACATTTAAATTTGACATTCCTGTGGGCATCGCTGATGCCAGCGCAATTCAAAACCAACCCTACAATCGTCGCGTCGTTGCCCTAGCACCTAACCAACCCCAATATCGCATCCTAGTGGTGGACGATAAAGATGACAATCGGCAACTGTTAATTAAACTCCTCAAACCTGTTGGTTTTGAAGTGCAAGAAGCGAGTAACGGTATGGAAGCACTTGAAATTTGGGATTCATACTCACCGCACCTGATCTGGATGGATATGAGAATGCCCGTTATGGATGGTTACGAAGCAACAAGACAGATTAAAAGTACAACTAAAGGTCAAACTACTGCTGTTATTGCTTTGACAGCTAGCGTGTGGGAAGAAGAAAAAGCAGTTATTTTATCGGCTGGTTGTGATGATTTTGTGCGAAAACCTTTCCCCACACAAGCCATCTTTGACATCATGGCTAAACATTTGGGAGTCAGTTATATTTATGAGGAGCAACAGCTATCGTCTTCGGCTGATAATGTGACGGGAGAACCCTTAAATTTAACAGATTTATTAGCAACCATGTCACAAATATGGATTGTCAAATTGCATGAAGCAGCTCTTGACGCGGATTTAGAATTAGTGTCTCAACTGCTTGAGGAAATTCCTGATTTCCAAGTTCTAGAACTTCAGACTCTCAGAGGTTGGGTGAATCAGTTTCAGTTTGAGAAGATTCTGGATTTAACTGAACCCTTGGTTGGTGAACATTGATACAGAAGATTGCAGGTTTATGAAGTAAACTCTCGATCGATCCCCCCTAACCGCCATTGCTCGTTACCAGGCTCTGCCTGGTAATGCAGATAGGCGAGGCTCTGCCTCCTTTTATCTGGCAACTTACAGGAGAGAGGACTGTAGGAGGTGTTTAAGTTATTAAGTTTTCGATCCTAAATTATCGTTCTATCCCCCGTAACCGCCCCCTTAAGAAGGGGAGGGACAAGAGTATTCAAAGTCTCCCTTTTTAAGGGCAATTTAGGGGGATATAAACTCAGCTAATACCAATTTCATAAAGTAGCGCTAGATATTACCCCCCCAACCCCCCCTTATTTCGGGGGGGAGTGGGGGGGGTAGTAGCACATATGAAAGAAAAATGGTATAAAAATAGTAGCGATTTCAACCGCCGAACGATTGTGGGGGTGACTTAATTCACTTCAATCATTGAGTTTAGGGGCGACTGTTTTAACTTTGTAATATCGCGGATGGTAATTGAGCAACCGTCTCCCAATTTCACAGCAGTTACATAACAGCATTTGCCAATGTCATCGCTTTCTAGATGCACCTCTCCGGCAAGTGATTCTCCAGTCTCCACAACCTCTACTAATAACTCAAATAATTGTGGAATCAATCTATCGAGCAGTTTTTTCAGAACGGGTTCGCCCGCTAATTCTGTGCGTTTTTTGCCTAACAGTCTGGCAAAGACAGGGTTAACTACCAAGCAGCGAAAATCTTCAATTTCTCCAGCCATATCTGCCCTCACCGCCTCCACTGCGGCTATTCCATCTAAAGATGAGTTGAGCAAATTTGCCAAGAGGGCGCGAGATTGGTAGGCAATTTCTGCGGTTTGCTGGTGTCGCTCGATTGCTTCTTTAAGCTGCCGTTTTTGGTGCCCGATAGTGACCTGAGTTTCGAGGCGAACTAGCACTTCTTCCGGCTGAAAAGGTTTAGAGATGTAGTCAACTCCCCCTACCTTAAAAGCTTTAACTTTATCAAAAACTTGGTCAAGTGCGCTTAAGAAAATAATCGGAATTTCTGAGGTTTTTTCATCATTTTTGAGGGCTTCGCAGACTTGATAGCCGTCCATGTCTGGCATTTTAATATCCAGCAATATAGCATCGGGGAGATGATTGCGAACTGTCCTCAAAGCCATCGTACCATTGGTAACGCAGCGAACTTTATACCCATGTTTTGTGAGAATTTCTGTTAGAAAACGCAGATTTTCTGGAAGGTCATCCACAATTAAAATGTTGCCTGGGGAATTTTCTAATTCATTGATGTCACTTTCTTGAGACTGATATACAAATTGGCGATCGCTTTGAGTAAAGGCACCAGCACTTGTGCTGCTTTGCTTCTCTAGTAGAGAGCGGAAGTTATTCTTAGTAGCTTTTTCTCCCATTACGTCTGAAAGGCGCTGCCACAGGACGGCAGCTAAATCTTTGATATGTCCTGTGCTCAGGTACAAACTGTCAGCAATTACACTATAAGTTGCGTTTTGCCAAGCAGCTTCTAAGATTTTTTTTTCAAGCAAACTTAAGGGTTTACTGGTTTTGGACTCTAAGGCTGATTCGATAAATTCTAGGGCTTCTTCAAAAGTCATATACACATCCCATCGGCTAAGGTTTGTCCAGTTTTACACCCTTATTTTGAGTTATGCACTGCAAGTCGGCGGAGAACTTTCTGATAACTATTATGACAGACTTATTGACAATTACGATGGTAGCGATCGCCCCCGATTCTCATTTTACCTTGTCGAAGCAAAACTAGCGATCGCCAGCCTAATTCTTTGTGAGGGCGATCGGCTTGTATCCTTTAACTGCAAGGCTTTTAAGTTGCTTGTCGCCTTCTTTGCTTGTTTGTTTGGAGGTGGCGCACCGATCGAAGCCGAAGCGTTGTGGCGATGTCCCATCGCGACTTTTCCCAATTTCAACTTAAAGCCGTCCTAGAAAGACGGAATTGTAGCCCCTCCGCTGCGCCCATTTTTTTGATAAAGATCCGACTTTTCCGACTTTAAGATCCGACTTTTCCGACTGACAAGAGCAAGGTAGGGGAGCCATGATAGAGATACGGAAAAGATACAGCCTCAAAAAAAGAGCAACTGAATCCAATCTTTATCCGCATAAATACTGAGACCACACTGAGCTAGATATTTCCGGGATTGGGGTGCAACGAAAAAAGCAACAGAGGAATGTTCCTTCACATTTATCTTTCACCATTTTTTAAGTCATGTCCAATTCTCAATCCGTTATTGCAGCAGACTTTCGGAGTTGTCCTGAAAATATAGAGCAAGCATTTTGGCAGCTATGGCAGCAAAACCGAGATGATCTTTACCGTTGCTGTCTCAGGTGGATGGATGGGAATCCTACTGATGCCGAAGAGGTGCTCAGTCGCGCCATGCTCAAAGCTTGGGAAAAATTGCCAGACTATGCCGAAAAAATCACCAACCTCCGAGCTTGGCTCGCCCGCTTAACCCATAATCTATGTATCGATATACACCGAGAACGCCGCCGCAAAGCAATACAAATGGAGGATATTGAAGAAATAGCTGCTACAAAAAATTCAGCATTTATTTCTGGTTTGGACTCTCCTGAAGAGGCACTTCTGCATCATGAGTTGGGGAAATACATTCGCCGCGCTATTGATACTCTTCCTTCTCGACTGCGAACTCCGTTTATCCTGCGTTACTGCCACCAGATTGCCTATCAAGATATTGCCCAACAACTTGCTCTCTCGCTCGATAACGTTTACAAGCGCATCCAACAGGCGCGAGAAATTCTGCAAAAGCGTTTGAGCAGGTATTTGTCAGGGTTGGATGATGCTTTGTTAGATTCCTCGGAGTCGTCTCAAAAGGGGGACGTTGCCTCGATCGGCGATGAATTTACTGTAGGGGTAGTGCCCCCGTGCCTACCCCGTCAAGATTCTGGGGCGATCGCAAATGAATTTACTGTAGGGGTAGTGCCCCCGTGCCTACCCCGTCAAGATTCTGGGGCGGGGGGATTGCCCCGACAATCCGATGAAACGATCGCCCCCATCCCTCAAAACATTGGCGAGACAATAAATTATCAGGTAACAGCAATATGTCTAGAAACCATACACTCCGGGTGGTATCGCTCACTCAGTCCTCTGGGGTGGAACTGAATGCTTACCTAGTTTTAGACGAAAAGCCAGCCCGAATTGACCAGAAGCTGAAAACATTAAGTGAGTACGTGCAGCAGTATCCCTCTGGCTGGAAGAAACGGTTGGAATTGGCGAATTTGCTGTATGCAATGGGTCGTATTGAGCAGGCGGTTGAGCAGTATCGCCAAGTAATCGATCGGCAGCAACCACCATCGATCGCCGTCCACTTGCAATTGGCAAAACTCTTGCAGCTTATGGGACAAGAGGTTGAGGCAGTAGCAGTTTATGAAAATGCCTCGGCCAATGCACGCAATGAGGCGACTCGACAGCATATCAGCGGATCGATCGCACTCTGTAAAGGTGACACTCAGGCAGCGATACTGGCTTTTGAGTCGGCGGCTTCCCTAGAACCAGATAATGCGGCTCACTGGCTGGCGTTGGGGCAGGTGCAAAGGGGGAGAGGGGATGCGGTTGCAGCTTTGCGAGCGTTCGATGCCGTTTTGTCACTGAACCCGGATGATGTTGTAGCGCTGATAGACAGCTACGACGCGAGTCAGGCGGTGGGGAATGTGCGCCAAGCGCAGCGCAGGTTGAGCAAAGTGCTAGAGGTGGCTCCGGGTGATTTCCGATCGCTCAAACGACTGGCGGATACTCGTTGCCGGATGAGATTGGTATCGGGTGAGGAAGGCAAACAGACTAAACAGATAATTAGTTCTGTGCTGCAACTGGCTCCCGATGCGGCGGATGCCCGCGAGTTGCTGGCCTATTATCACCTATTCCGAGGGGAGTCGGCTAACGGGATTGGGGTGTTGGAACGGTTTACTGAGGAACACCCGAATCATCCTAGGGGTTGGTATTCCTATGGGCGGTGCTTGTTCCACACGGGGGAATATCAGAAAGCGGCTGAGGCGATGCTGAAAGCTTATCGTCTGTATCCCCAGGATTGTGAAATTTATCGGGCGTTGTGTGAGATTTTGCCTGCTGCCTCTCCCCCAGCCCCTCTCGATCCCCCCCAGCCCCCCTTAAAAAGGGGGGAGCTAGAGGAGGCAAAGCCTTCTAATGACAAGGGGGGAACTCCTCTCAAAGTCCCCCTTTTTAAGGGGGATTTAGGGGGATCGAACCGCCGTCTCAAAGTCAATGGGGATGTAGAGGGCTCGAACCGTCCTCTCAAAGTCCCCCTTTTTATGTGGGATTTAGGGCGATCGAACAATCAAGTAACCCTTGCATCCATAGTAGAAGAGATGCTCGATCGTTTTCCCGATCGCTGGAGTGTTTGGACAACGGCGGGGCGGGTGTTGGTGGAAAGTTTTCAGGAAATCGATCGGGGGTGTAGTGTTTCTGCGAAGGGGACGCAACTTGAACCGCAGTTACCTGATGCTTGGTTTGGTCACGGGCGGGTGTTGGCGCTGGCGGGGAAACACCGGGAAGCGGTGGAGGCTTTGGCGCAAGGATGGCAGTTGTTACCAGAAGATGGGAGTTATCTGCAATCTGTGTCTGCTGCGGTGTGGCTGGGGGAGAGTTATCGAGTGTTGGGGGATGAGGTGGCGAGTCGGAAATGGTTGGAAAAGGCTTGTCAGTTCCGGGAATTGATGGAGTTTGACCCGGCGATGGCTGGTTACTGGCAAGGGAGAGGGTTGTTGGGCTTGGGGGATGTGACGGAGGCTGTGGAGGCTTATCGAAGTGCGCTGAGTCGGCGGTTGTTCTACCCTTTTCGCGGGGAGGTTGAGGAGGCTGTGAAACGGCTGAAAGGTAAGAGGCGAAAGGGCGATCGGGCTAAAGCGTAGATCCTTGACTTCTTAGGGAAGTCGGGGATCTGAACCTCTCAGAGTGCATTGAGTTGGGAAAAAACAGCCTCTAACTCGAAAAATTCAGAAAATGACCTCTGGATTCGTCTTATAGGTGTAGAGACAAAAATACAATTTCGTCTCGACTAATCTCGAACAAGATTGAGGATAAAACCTCAATCATAAACAACAACTAAAACTAGCAAAAAGGATAAAAATAATTATGTGGCGCCCCAGAAGATTCTAACATCAAAAATCAATTCTGATAGAAAATTAATCAGTCATTGAACATCAGTAATTGAAAATAGATGTAGGGTAGGTACTGCCGTCAGCGCCCACCCTACATCTTTTGTTGCCGACCTTAATTCAATGACACAATCTTGTGCAATCGGAGGAAATTAGAGCTCTCGTGTTTGAGGTAGGTTTCATGGGGTGCATCGATTTAGGAAAAAACAGCCTCTAACTCGAAAAATTCAGAAATTGCTTAAAAGATTCGACTTTTCCGACTTTACGATCCGACTTTTCCGACTGACAAAAGCAAGGTAGGGGAGTCATGATAGAGACATAAAAAGGATGCAGCCTCAAAAAAAGAGCAACTGAATCCAATCCAAAGCTGGATAAATGCTACCTCAAAGTATAAATCGTGCCTGTATACAAACTCCCCTAACTCATGGAACTGATTTGGTTCTTTAAAACCCTCAACAAATACATTGCCTCCTACAAATGGCAATTCATTTTACTCTTTACCTGCCTGATATTCGACGCAGCCTTTGATTCAGTCTTCCGAGCCAGCTTAAAATTTATCATCGATGCCGCCATCGTTCCCCAAAACTATAGTCTTCTGGTTCTAATCCTGTCATTGCTAGTTGTCGGAGCAATTCTATATGCCTGCATCGGCTTGCTAGGAATTTTCCTCGGAGCGCGTTTGGGCATTTTAATCACCAACAATATCCGACACTCTCTATTCCAGCATCTCCAAAGCCTTTCAATGGAGTTTTTTGGACGGCGTTCAGCCGGGGATATTGTCAATTGTCTCATCGCCGATGTCCAAAAGGTGGAAAATGGTGTAATTACAATGGGGCTGACAGTCGTTGTTTTAGAACTGTCTAACTTCCTATTTTCTATGGTTTTCCTCTTCCTCCTCAACTGGCAATTAGCCCTGCTGAGTTTAATCGGTTTAACTATCTGTACCATTGCCCCAGCAAAAATTGCCAGCCTTGCCACCGAAGTCGGCTATAATTTGCTGCAAAAAGAAGGACAGATTGCCAGCGTTATCGAAGAGAATATCCTCTCGCAAACCGTTGTCAAGATATTCGGGCTGGAGAACCAAATGACTGAGGATTTTGCCAGCGATTTGAATGACTTAAAACAGGTTTATGTCCGGGCAACCTTTCTCTCCTACTTAGTGCAGAAAGTTCCCATGATTGGTTTTGTCATGACGCAGCTTATCGTTTTAAGTATCGGTGCTGTCATGACATACCAGAATATCATTTCCGTAGGCACCCTTGCATCCTTTCAAGTTTTAATGCTAGGATTGAATCTCAATATCCTCGGCTTAACTTCGTCACTGCCTGCATTTATTGATGGAGTAGCAGGGCTGCAACGCATCAGCGATATTTTATCAGAAACTCCTGCGATTCAGGATGCACCGGATGCGATCGATTTACCTCACTTTTTCAGCGATATTAACTTTGAAAATGTTACCTTTAGCTACTCCCAAGATAGAGGAGGAGTTAAAAATCTATCCCTGAAGATTCGCCAAGGAGAATTCGCGGTATTTGTCGGTCAAAGTGGAGCAGGCAAAAGTACAATTGTCAGCTTGCTGACGCGATTTTATAACCCGGATAAAGGACGCATTCTGTTTGATGGAATTGATTTGCGTCATGCAACAGTACGCTCCCTCCGTTCTCAAATTGGACTCGTTTCTCAGGATGTAATTCTCTTTAATTGCTCGGTGCGAGAAAACATCCGCATGGGCTATCTACAAGCCACTGACGAACAAGTCGAAGCCGCAGCCAAAGCCGCCGAGATTCACAAATTTATTTTGTCCTTACCTCAAGGTTATGACACGCCTGTGGGTGACAGGGGCGGACAGTTATCAGGGGGACAACGGCAAAGAATCGCCTTAGCTAGAGCTTTGGTGAGAAATCCAGCCATTCTGATTCTCGATGAAGCCACATCCGCCCTCGACCCCTCGACGGAAGCCAAAATCCTCACCACCATCGAGCGTATTAGCAAAGAACGCACCGTGATTTTCATCACCCACCGCATAGCTAATGCCTTGCGCGCGGATGTCACTTACGTGATGGAAAACGGCAGCTTGGTTGTTAGCGGTTGACACCAATTTTTTATGAGGCCCCGTAGAATCCGATCCCCCCTAGCCCCCCTTAATAAGGGGGGGACAAGATTCCGCTCAAAGTCCCCCTTCTTAAGGGGGATTTAGGGGGATCGAGATATGTGCAACTTCACATTAAATTGGTATGACACGCAGATTTGACCTGTACTGAATATTTTGGAGTTAAAATTTATGACCGGCATAAATGATTACAAATGGCTAATTCCCTCTTCTCAAAACCTAGGCTCGAAATCTCTTGAAGAAGAGAAAGATATCTGGGATAAAAGCCACGAAGATTATACCAACACCGCTTTCAGCATCACCCAAGACCCCAAAATCTGCAAAAACTTAATCCGTCCAGAGCGTTCTCCCGGCTATGATATTCCCAACTCACCTGATATCAAAGTCCTAATTCCCGGTTGCGGCTCGGAAATTTATCTTCAGAAAACTTTACTAGAATTTTGCCCCCAAATTGGACAAATCTACTGTACCGATTTTTCCAAAACAGCCATTGAAAAAGCACAAGTAGACTGGAAAACAGCAGATGGAGATTCCCGACTTAACAATCGGCAAATCGTGTTTGAGGAAGTAGACTCCACGCGAATCACCGAACAAAAACCGGAGTGGAACGAGAAATTTGATTACGTCCTACTCGCAAATTCCGTGGTTTCCAGTGAGGATAAAACCAACCGCGAGATGATTCGGGAATTTGGTAAAGTTCTTAAACCAGGTGGTAAGATATACGGATATTTCCCAACAACCTTATGCTTCTTAGAAATTGCCTATTTCAGTCGCAAACACGCTCACTGTGTTACAGAGGGATTTATCGATGTCTACGGCAATAAAGTTTGGGATGCTGAGTGGCAAACAGTCCAAATTTATTACACTCCCTTGCGGTTAAATCGCATCTTTAAAGAAGCGGGATTAAAGCAACTCAGTTTGGAGATGCAGTTTTTGGACTATGAGCCTTTTGTTTCGATGTTTAAAGAGATGATCGATCATGACGACCCGGATATCTTTCTCTGGCATCTTCTAGCCCGTTATGAAAAATAGGACTTATGCCAAATCTAGGTAACATACCCCCTTTACGGGCGGTTGAAACCAGGTTTGCACAAACAAAGTCGGCCTCGGCCGACTGGTTCGTAAAGAATCTCCAAAACCCGGATTTGGTATTACGCACTTGGGCGAAGCATCGAGCGAGATGCTTCGTTTCACTTTTGAAAACGGATGCGACCGGATTCAGGTTAATTTTATTCTGCAATAATTGCTTCTTCAAAATAGTTAAAAAACATGATTCCTGGCTCCTAAATATATGTTTGGATTAAGTTAGGGATCGGCAAAAACTGGCTTTTTCAACATAGTTGACAGACATGATGAATGGCTATTGAAGATAGGTTTTGCTGATTTTTGGGACTACTAAAGCTCGCGCTTGGGTCTAAGTGCCTGCCGATCGCTCCCCAGCTACTTGATTGTTTCCCAACTACGCTTCAACTATGTGGCTATTAGCTGTTTCGAGCAGGCCGCTAGCATCATCCTCAAAAAAATCAATATTCAGTTTGCTAAAGATTATCAGCTCTGCAGAGCGCTGTATAAATTAGGTCTTTACAGTCAATAGTTTCAGCAACTACTCGCACACTCAACAATGTGAATTCTGATTATTTGAGCGGATTATACAGTATATTAGGTGTTGCTTGCCGGATCTTATGCGAGATTAATCAAGCCGTAGAATGTCACCAAATCTCGGAAATAAAGTCAACTAAATGTTTGCAAAATCTAGCTAAAAGTAGCGAAGAAGAAAATGGCAAACAAGCTAATCTGGAATTTTGGAAAGTTAATGCTGCGATTAATATAGGTTTTTGTCAAATAGAACTGTGGGAATTAGACGCAGCTATGGAGATATTTGTCAAGCTCAAAAAATCGAGGGAGGAAATGGGGATTAACGGTTGTGCGATCGATGTCGGGTTCGCTTTCCTCAACTCCTGTGTGGGAGTCAAAAAAGAAGGGGAGAATTTGACACAGCGCTGCAGCACCTAGCTGAAGCAATCCAAATACTCGATCGCTCCAACAAATTAAACCGAGCCGAAGCTTGCTATCAACTAGCCCTGACAGAACAATAACTTGGTAACATCGATACAGCCCAAGAAAAATTCGATCGCGCAATTAAACTGTTCAGCCCAATGAATGCCAGCAAACAAGTAGAAAAGGTACAGTTAGCTCGCACCAAACAATCTCAAAAAATACCTAATTAACCGAAAAACAAATCAGAAAAAAGATACAATAAACTCAAATCACAACCATCAAATTTTTAGACATGAAACTAAAACGATTGGGACACGTAGCCGTCTGCGTGCAAGACATCGAAAAATCTGCTGAATTCTACCGAAATTTGGGTATGGAGTTAGTCTGGAAAGATCCAGACTGGGCTTACTTGAAAGCCGGAGAGGACGGCTTGGCGCTGTTGAGTCCGAGTTACGACCAAGCAGGGCCGCATTTTGGCTTTGTGTTTGACGATCGCACCGAAATGGAATCCGCCTACGAACAGCTTAAATCCGAAGGTGTTTCCGTCACCCACATTCACGAACACCGCGACGGTACAGCCTCTTTTTACGGCAGAGACCTCGACGGTAACGGTTTTGAGTATCTTTACGAACCCGCCAAAGGATGATTTTAGGGCTTGGGGGGCGATCGGCTATTAAATCCGGGTAAGGTGCGCCCCCGGCCCACCCTAGGTGAAGATTGGTTTCTGTGCAGGGTTTCTAGCGCGTGCGCTGCGCTTAGTGTTGACTTTGTTTGCCAGTGGAAATCGCCTGTCGATAGGCGTTTGGGCGTTTTGATTGTAAAACCAAGATCCCCCAAGCAATTTTTTGGGCTTTAACTAATGAAAAAATCGGAACGCGAAATAATTAAGCCCTAGATTGGTGCGGAATGCACACGCCACGGGATTGGTACGAATCAGCAAAAGCCCGTAGCTGAAGGCCCGGAACATCCGTACAACTCGCCGAATAAAGTGACGTACTGACACCAATGCTCGCGCAGTACGGTGTAAGCTCAGAATCGGAAATATATCCACAACTTCCGAACATCGGTTCGATAATCTAAAATCTAAAATCTAAAATCTAAAATCCTCATGTTGCAGAGAATACAAAGCAGAAACCGCTGGAAATCCATCTTCAAACCCTGGGAAGAATCAGATCCTTGGCTGTTTGCCGCCTGCATAACCCTCACCATCTTGGGCGGAATCATGATCCGCAGCGTCGAAATGAACCAGGCTTCGATCGACTGGTGGCGGCACTGGGTAACTGGCGCAGTCGGTTTGTTCCTAGCCATCATCATTTCCCGCTGCCGCTACGAGATACTGATTCAGTGGAAATGGCCGATTTACATCATCATCAATTTGTCACTGATCGCAGTTCGATTTATCGGTACTACAGGGCTCGGTGCCCAGCGGTGGATCAATATCGGCGGCTTTTACCTGCAACCGTCAGAATTTGCCAAGGTAGGGATGATTATCACTTTAGCAGCTCTCCTGCACGACAAAACTGTCCCCACAGTCAGGGATATGTTGAAGATGCTGGCGATTATGGCCCTACCCTGGGGATTGATCTTTGCTGAACCAAATTTAGGTACTTCTCTGGTGTTTGGCGCGATCACAATGGGGATGTTTTACTGGGGTAATGTCAATCCCGGCTGGCTGATATTGCTGTTTTCTCCTCTAATCTCCGTTCTGTTAAACAACTTGTCTACACCGATTTGGATCGCTTGGGTAGTCGTTGCGGGGATTATCGCTTGGCGAAGCCTACCTTGGCCTTGGTTGGGGACTTTCGCTGCTGTGCTGGTGAACGTGGTGTCGGGACACGTCGGACACCTTTTTTGGGGTGTGCTTCAGGATTATCAAAAAATGCGCCTGACAGGGTTTTTAAACCCGGAGAAAGACCCTTTAGGTAGCGGATATCACTTGATTCAATCTCGGATTGCGATCGGGGCTGGAGAACTCAAAGGCAGGGGTTTGTTTCAGGGAACGCAAACTCAGCTTAACTTTATTCCCGAACAGCATACGGACTTTATCTTTTCGGCGATTGGCGAAGAATTGGGCTTTATTGGCTGCATTCTCGTGCTGTTGGCGTTCTGGGTAATTTGTTTCCGGTTGGTAACGATCGCTCAAACTGCCAACGACAATTTTGGTTCATTGCTGGCGATCGGCGTACTGTCAATGTTAATTTTTCAGGTATTCGTAAATATTGGGATGAACATCGGCTTAGCCCCGGTAACGGGAATTCCCCTGCCCTTCCTGAGTTACGGGAATGCCTCGCTGCTGAGTAATTTTCTCGGACTGGGACTGGTGGAATCGGTAGCGAACCAGCGACAGCGCAAGAAGCGTTGGAATTAGATGTAGCATTTCTCAGGAAGATGAGGTGATGTCGGGCATGGGGCATGGGCCAAACAGGGCATGGGGCATCGGCCCGCGCAGGGCATCGGGCATCGGCCCGCGCAGGGCATCGGCCCGCGCAGGGCATCGGGCATACCTCGCAACGCTTGATAACCGCTATAATAGGTGGTAAGATCGAATAAACCGCGAAGACGCTGATAGCGCGTTCGCGGTTTATTCGATCCGATGCTACCGGATTTGATATTACTCGTTCATATTCTTGTAAGTAGCAACTGCAGAAGGTGAACTGCGGTTCAAATAGCGGAATATCCAATACTTAAATACCGTATCCAAGATAACTGGAAACGTCGCAATAAACAGAAATATAAACTGCCTATTTTCTGGCAGTCCCAAATGCCTTGATAAACCTTCGAGAATTATTTCCCAACCGTGAGGCGAGTGAAATCCCACAAACACATCAGTAAACAAAATAATTATGAAAGCCTTAGCACTGTCGCTGAGCCCGTAAATCAGATCGTCCATGAAAGACTTTAAAATCTCAATCTCTTTCTTGCTAGTAACAATAACCACGACAAAGGCAGCGCAGGCAATTAAATCGGCAAAAATATTTTTAATCGCTCCACCACTTTCACTGCGGTATTCCTCTGCTATCTCAACTGCTTTTTTGGCAACCTTCTCTTCCGTTTCCTCAGCAGAAAGCGGCGGAGCCATGCCAATCAACGTTTGAAATTTGAGATTCTGCTCAAATCTCTCCAGTTTGCCGAAGGCTTCTTCTTCCAGCTCAAAATTTATGAAAATAGGAGCATTTTGGTTGACTCTAAAACTGTCAACTATCGGCCCGACTACAAAATTTTTGGCAATTTGATTCGTTAACAGCGGAACTAAAATCAACAGCAAAATAAATCTCAGAGAAATGACTGTTTTTATTTTGGAGTTGCGGAAATTCTTAACTACGTCTTTTTCCGCTTCCGGGTCTAAATCTTTAGTAATTCGATTCAACGTTCCCAACAGCGATCTGGGTAATAAATTCACCTCTTCATACTGAGTGTCAACCTCACCGTCCGCAGTTTGAATTGAAGTGCCCGATCCTTTATTTGCTTTTATTAGAGAGGTACTATCTGTAGATTTTAACTGCTGGTTTGTAGGGTTGACAACCGGAACGATCGCCGTTGATTTACTGTTGTTAATATACTTGCCAATGACTCTATCAATAAATTCGAGCTTTTCAAATACAAGAGATGCTCGCTCTTTACTATTGTCGAAACCGACTCCGTGCTGGTGACGCTGTGTCTTGTTCTGCCCGGCTTGCGGTTTTGCCCCCACCCGATCGGGCAATTCCAAAAAAGAACGGCTAGCATTAAACTCCACCATCCTGGTTTGGATGACCTTGAGGTATTTTTGCAGTTCGGATTTAAAGTAAGACAGGGTGCTGTCTCCGTAATCGCCCGATCGCCCGGAGATTCCTTGGCCGCCAAAATGCTCATCTTCGATCGCCTTAATTGCTAAGGCAGCATCATAAGCCTGTTCTAAGGCCCTTTCAGGCGTTTCTCTGTACCACTGGTTAGCGCTGTAGAGATATTTTACAAACCTGTTCCACGCAGAAGTATTCATAACTAAAACCTAGTTAGTCCGGTGCAGACATTAGTGATTAAAGTATTCATGGTATGTTAACAAACTTACATAAATTGGGAACGCCAGCAGAAAATTCAATTTGGATCGCCGGAGCCGCCCGCAGCGGCAAAACCGCTCGCTTAGTCGAGCAGTTCTGCCTTTGGAGCGAAACCGTCAAGTCTTTGCCTGCAACACTTTCGAGCCGCGGGCGTTCCGGGCGGCGGCGGGCGGGACAAACAGCCCCAGCAATTTTAGTCTTAGCAGCTAACGGAGAGAATCGGCTGGAATTGGCCGATCGCATCGCTGCAGCTACCCAAGCAAAATATGCCTTTCACTCAACAACACCCTTCGGTTTTTTTGAGCAGGAAGTATTGCTATTTTGGCCGCTGCTAGTTGAGTCACTGGATTTGAAGGCTCAATTTCCCCTGCGGCTGCAACCTGAAACAGAATTGGAACTTGCCGCGAGACTCTGGCGTCGCGAATTAGACGAAGGCATTTTGCAACAAACAGGGGTAAGTCCAAACCGAATGGTGCGTCGAACTCTAGACTTATTACAACTTGCTGCTGTCAGCGGTACGCCCAGAGAAGAAATTAAGAGCATTTTGGAACAGGGATTTGCTCTCTCAGACGGCTCGAACAGCCTGTGGACGAGCATGGGAGAGTTGCTCGAAAGGTGGCGGGAATGGTGCTTGACGCGGGGGCTGCTGACTTACGGGATTGTTTGCGAGCTCTACTGGCGGTATTTGTTGCCAAATCCGGCTTACCAGCAGCAGTTGGCTTCTAGATACCAAGCTGTGATTGCAGATGATGTTGACGATTATCCGGCCATCAGCCGCCATTTGTTCGATCGAATGCTCGATCGAGGCGCAGCGGGGGCGTTCTCCTACAATCGGGATGGAGGAGTGCGTTTGGGTTTGGGGGCCGACACCGAATACCTGGCCCAACTCGAAAGCCGGTGTCAAAGGGTGGAAAATTTGGACGCAAAAGCCGGTTTAGCCCTAGAAATTGGAGATTTAGCGGTAAGTTTAGCAGTGAATACTGAGGGTTTTTATCCTTTAGGCTTGACTTTGCCAGGATCGGTTCGATCGCTCGAAACAACTTCCCGCGCTCAACTGCTGCGAGAAACCGCCGAAATTATTGTAGATGCGGTGAAATCACAAGCCGTAGAGCCGCAAGAAATCGCCGTAATTGCTCCGGGGATGGACGCGATCGCCCGTTACAGCTTAACCGAAATTCTAGCCAGATCGGGTATCGCCACCGAATCTCTCAACGATCAGCGTCCCCTATCGACTACGCCAGAGATTCGAGCTTTGCTGACTTTGTTAGCATTAGTTTATCCGGGACTTGGCCGTTTAGTCGATCGAGACGCAGTAGCCGAAATGCTGGTAATTTTAGGCAGCCAGAAACACCGGGAAGCAGTGGAAACAGAAGATTCCCAGCCCAATAATTTCCACCTAAAATCTCAAATCCCAAACGCCAAATCGATCGATCCAGTGAGAGCAGGTTTAATCGCCGATAGCTGTTTTTGTCCAAATGTCGATCGACCTCAACTGCTGGAAATTAAAGTATTTCCCCGGTGGGACAGACTGGGACACCGAGCCGCTCGGGCCTGCGAGCAGATTGTCGAATGGATCGAACAGCAGCGGTTGCAACAGCAAGAGCGGCTGTTACCGAGTCCAATAGCCCTGCTCGATCGAGCGATCCAGAAATTTCTGATCGGCGACAGATACCTAGCGGGCGATCGGCTAGCAGCCCTGCGGGAACTAATGGAAACCGCCGCCCACTACTGGGAAATACACGGGCGAATGCAGCGCCAAGAACCAACAAACAGCAGCGACTCAGAAACCATCGCCCAGTTCATCCAATTATTGCGCCAAGGAACCGTCACAGCCAACCCGTTTCCAGTTGGTCTAGAAGGCCCAGCAGCCCGAACCGTCACCCTCGCCAACATCTTCCAGTACCGCAGCAGCCGCCGCGCCCACAAATGGCACTTTTGGCTCGATGCCGGCTCCCCCCTGTGGCTGAGCGGCGGTGCGGCGACACTGTTTGGAGCTCCCTTATTTTTGCGATCGCAACTGGGGCGTCCCTGGGAAACCGAAGACGAAACCGCGGCCGACCAACAGCGGCTGCGGCGAATTCTGGTAGATTTGTTAAGTCGCTGTTCGGTGCTTTACCTTTGCCACAGCGAACTAGCCGTCAACGGACAAGAGCAAACCGGGCCACTTGTGCCCCTCATTCAGAGCGCTGTTTCTTGTCAGCAGTCAGGCATTGGGCATTCGGCATTCGGCATTCGACATTCAACTTGAGCAAAGAAAATTATGAATGCCAAAATTTTTATTTTTTTCCCCTCTGGATAGCTAGTGCAGGCTGACTGGAAGTCAGACTTTTAGGTTCGAGCCAAATCTAGCGATATTAAAGTATACCCAAAACAGGCATCAGAACTTGCAAGCATTAATATTTTGGGCTCAAAAAAAACCTGAGTTAAGAAATATCTATAGCCCTGGCAATTTTGATTTAGTATGCTAGAAAAGATCGAGATTATTAATCAATAATAATGCCAAATCCGAGTTAGCTATCCCCTCGATCACCTGACTCTTCTCTTGACTCTTCTTCTCTTCGCGCTTTAGCGCTGACGCGCCGCTTCGCGTACTGCGTCTTCGCAGTTCGATCGTAAAGGGGGTATATTACCCGGATTTGGTATCAGCCAGATTTGTGGCAACAAACTGATATTAATCAGTTCTTAAAGTTAATCGGGATAGTCGTTTAAAGGAGCCAAAATAATGCCCAGTGCAGTACCAATTGTAATAATTGAGCCGACGCCGACGCCGACACCGGAGCCAACGCCAACACCAACACCGGAGCCGACGCCAACTCCAACTCCAACTCCGGCTCCCACTCCCACTCCGGCTCCAACTCCCGCTCCAACTCCCACCCCCACTCCCTCCGACGACACATTTGGCGGCTTTGACGACACCTTGGGCGGAGGCGCGGGTACCCAACCATCAACGCTCGGAGGCGTGATCCGGGGCACAGACACCAACGACTCCTTAGTTGGCAGCATCGGCCCCGACGTGATTTCCGGGCTGCAAGGCAACGATACCGTGCAAGCATCCGAGGGCGACGATTTACTGTTTGGCAACGAGGATGACGACTTGCTGTTCGGCGGGCCCGGCAACGACGTACTCGACGGCGGTTCAGGACTCGATACCATCTACGGAGGCAAAAACAACGACTCCCTCGACGGGGGAAACAACCCCGACCTCCTGTACGGCAACGACGGCAACGACACGGTAATCGGAGGCGAAGGCAGAGACACGGCTTACGGCGGCAAAGGCGGCGACAGCTTGCGCGGGGGCTCTGGCGACGATAGCTTTTCGGGCGATCGAGGCGACGACATCGTGTGGGGCGACGAAGGTAACGACTCGCTCTTCGGCGGCGACGGCGAAGACTTGCTGTTTGGCAACGAAGGAGGCGACTGGCTCTACGGAGACGCGGGTGCGGACACAATATTTGCAGGCGACGGCGACGACATCGTGTTCGGCGGTGCAGGAGACGACATCATCGACGGCGGCGCTGGCAACGACGTGCTGTGGGGCGACGAAGGCAAAGACATCGTGGCAGGAGGCGAAGGCAGAGATGTCTTTGTCATCGGTGGCTTCAGTTCCCCCAGCGGCAGCAGCAGCGACGGCACTAACCCGGCATTTGTGACCACAGGCGGCCCGGATATCGCCGATGCCGACATTTTCACAGACTTTCGCCAAGGCGAAGATTCGATCGGACTCAGCGGCGACCTCAAATTTGAAGATTTGGTAATCTTCCAAAGCACCGACAGCAAAGCCGGCAGCGCAATTATTCGCAACGGAGTCAGCGGCGACTTTTTAGCAGTATTGCCGGGAGTTGACAGCAGAACCCTGGGACGCAGTTCCTTTGTAATTGCCCCTACAGTTCCCGGCAGCGCCACCCCGCTGCCCCTACCCACGCCGAGTCCTTCTCCGACGCCGACGCCGACGCCGACACCGACAGCAAGTCCGACACCGACGCCGACAGACAGTCCGACGCCGACACCGACAGACAGTCCGACGCCGACACCGAGTCCGACACCGATGTTCCCGACGCCGACAGCGAGTCCGACGCCGATGTTCCCGACGCCGACAGCAAGTCCGACACCGACACCGACACCGAGTCCGACACCAAATCCTCTGCCCTTCCCAAATCAGGCGCCCAGAGCAGTTAACGACAACTTCACCACGGTTTCGGGTCAAGAACTCAGTCTCAACGTTCTGTTCAACGACACCGATCCGGAGAATGACTCTTTGACTGTCACGACTTTTACCCCAACAGCCAAAGGAAACCTGACTCCCTTTGGTGGCGGCCTATTCAAATACACCCCAAATCCAGGCTTCTCAGGTACTGACAGCTTCAGTTACTCGATCGCAGACAGCAGCGGCGGCACGAGTCAGGCGGTAGTAACCATCAACGTCAGCAGCCCGCCGCAGCTAGAAGTTAACGGCGGTGTGGTGGTTGCCAAAAGTGCTCCCACCCAGACAATCACCTCCGCAGATTTGTTAGTAACAGATCCCGACAACCCGCCGTCGGAAATCGTTTACACAATTACCAAAGCCCCCGACGCCACCAGAGGTTTTGTCCAAAGGGGAACCACCTTTCTCAACGTCGGCGGCCAATTCAGCCAAGACGATATCAACAACAACATTGTCAAATACAACTTGCTGGCGGCAGGCAGCAGCGACAGTTTCACGTTTACAGCTTCCGACGGATCTGCAACGATCGGGCCTGCATCCTTCAGCATTACGGTGGTTGACAGCATTGTCGATCGCACCCAACTCCCTGCCAGCAGCTTTACAGGCAGCAACCTCAGCGACTTCATCATCGGCGGGGCCGGCAACGATACCCTCTCTGGAGGCGACGGCAACGACATTATCGACGGCAGGGGCGGCGACGACCTCGAATTCGGTGAGGGAGGCAACGACTCGCTGCTAGGTTCGATCGGCAACGACACCCTCGACGGCGGGCTCGGCAACGACACCATCGACGGCGAAGACGGCATCGACTCCCTAATCGGCGGAATCGGCAACGACCTGATGTTCGGCGGCAACGACAACGACATCATCCAGGGCGGCGACAACGGCGACACCATCGACGGCGGAACGGGCAACGACTCGATATTGGGAGAAGCCGGCGAAGACTCGATACTTGGAGGCACCGGCACCGACACCTTATTGGGCGGTTTAGGCGACGACACCATCGACGGCGGCGCAGGGGACGACATCATCGACGGCAGCCTCGGCAGAAACTTGCTAGACGGCGGCATCAATAACGATTTCATCTCCGGCGGCGACAGCGAAGACACAATTTTGGGCAACGAAGGCAGCGACACAGCACTCGGAGGTTCGGGCAACGACTACATTTTGGGCGAGGGCGGCAGCGACTCCCTGTTCGGCGAAGCGGGCGACGACACCGTAGACGGCGGCGGTGGCAGCGACTGTCTCAGCGGCGCTTTCGGCAACGACTTGGTGTTGGGCGGCGATGACAACGACTCGCTTTCCGGCGGTGCCGGCAATGACATTTTGGGTGGCGGAAACGGTTCTGACTTGCTCACTGGCGATGCCGGCAATGATTTCTTCTACTACGAAACTCCGAGTGAAGGTGTGGATATTATTGCCGACTTTAATGCCAACGGCACCGGCACAGACAGATTCTTGTTCAGGTCAGCGAATTTCGCCGGTTTAACCAACTCTGGAACTACTAACGATTTCACCAGTTTTATCGTCAGAAATATCGGCAGCAGCGGCGACAATATCAGCAAGCAATCAGTCATTTTGTTTGAATCTAAATTTGACAACGCTCAAGCAGTGAATGCAGTGTTGAAGAATCAAAACGGTTCGACCAAAGCTGGAGCTTTCTTCGTCTACCTGAACAATACTTTTAACAAGTACGTTCTCGGGTTCGACCCAAATGTGGCGGATGACAGTCTCCCAGCTTTCGATTTGGCAGTTTTGAATTCTATTCCTACAGTGCCGGGAGCTCTGAGCACCGTCATTACTGCCTCTGACTTTAAGTTTATTTAGTAGTTAGTTTTTGAGTAGCGTCGCAAGGAGTCGAAACAATGCCGAGTGCAGTACCGCTAAATATTATTATCGAACCGGAGACCTCGCCTACGCCGTCGCCGGGGACTTCTCCAACGATGACGGGGACTTCTCCAACCATGACGGGGACTTCTCCAACGATGACGGGGACTTCTCCAACCATGACGGGGACTTCTCCAACCATGACGGGGACTTCTCCAACCATGACGGGGACTTCTCCAACCATGACGGGGACTTCTCCAACCATGACGGGGACTTCTCCAACCATGACGGGGACTGGTCCGGGGATTTCGGTCACGCCGGTGCCGCGGCCAGTTCCGACTGTACCCACGCCTCCCCCAGAGCCGGTTTTCGTCGATGGCTTAGTTGTGGGAAACGAGGCGAATAACTACTTAGTCGGCAGTTTGTTCAACGACACGATTTCCGGGAATATCGGTGACGACACGATTCTGAGTCGGGACGGGGACGATATTGTCAGGGGCGATGACGGCGACGATTCTCTCAACGGGGGCGCCGGTAAAGATATCGTTGAAGGCGGGCGCGGCAATGACACGGCGCGGGGCGGCAAAGACGATGATTTGGTTTCTGGGGACTTTGGTGCTGATGCAGCTTTTGGCGACCAGGGGAACGATATTGTTTTGGGTGCTGAAGGTAACGACACGCTGTACGGCGGTAAAGGCAATGACTGTCTGCGCGGCGGTGCCGAGGATGACCTGATTTTTGGCGACAAGGGCAGTGACACTATTTTTGGCGACACTGGTAACGACTGCCTGATCGGCGCTAGGGGTAATGATATTTTGTTGGGCGGCGACGGGGGCGATGTCATCAGCGGTGGTGTTGGTAATGATACTGGTGATGGCGGTGAGGGTGATGACCTGATATTCGGGGGAGATGACAACGATTCTCTGTCTGGAGATGCTGGGGATGATATTCTTTCGGGCGATCGCGGGTCTGATACTCTGACAGGAGGCGACGGTTCGGATATCTTTGTTCTGGGTAGGGTGGGCACGTCGCCTGGTGGCAGCGGGTTTCTGACTACTGGCGGCCGCGACATCGGGGATGCCGATTTAATTAGAGATTTTAAGCCGGAGGATTCGATCGGTCTGGCTGGAGGTCTAAACTTTACACAGTTAGAAATCTTCCAGGGTCAAGGCTCGAATTCTAGCAACACGATTATTCGGGACAGGCAAACTGGCGAATTTTTGGCGGTGTTGGTGGATGTGCGATCGAACTCGCTAGATGAATCTCGGTTCACTACAGCTCAAATACCCCGCGTAGAGGACAATCCCTTCACAATTGTGGGGACAAGTCCTTCTCCAACTCCGGGAACGGGAACAAGTCCTTCTCCGACTCCGGCGGGAACAACTCCTTCTCCAACTCCATCGCCGGGAACAACTCCTTCTCCGACTCCGGCTCCAACTCCGACTCCGGCTCCAACTCCGGCTCCAACTCCATCTCCGGCTCCAACTCCAACTCCGGCTCCAACTCCGACTCCGGCTCCAACTCCGACTCCGGCTCCGGCACCGACTCCAACTCCGGCACCGGGGACAAGTCCGAGTCCGACTCCATCACCGTCACCGGGGACAACTCCGAGTCCAACTCCGTCGCCGGGGACATTGCCGACACAGGTTCCGAGTCCGACACCGACACCGACTGCGGGCGGGACAATTCCGAGTCCGAGTCCTTCCATCGTCCCGACTCCGACTGCTGCTACTCCAACTCCTCCACCTTTCGGCGGGGGGCCGACTCCGCCGAGTTTTACGTCTCCGACTCCTAATGAGCCGCCGATCGTGGAAACTGGCAAGACGCTGACTGGTTTGCAAAATTTGCCCCTGTCTCTGAGCATTTCTGCGCCCAGTGACCCGGAGGGCCAAGCGCTGTCGGTCAGCGTAGCTGGACTCCCCAATCCGACTTTCGGCCAAGTAGTTGTCGGTACGAGTCCGCTGGCGATCAACCAAAAATTGACGGTTCAGGAGTTGCTGGGCTTGCAGTTCCAACCTAAAGCTGATGCGATCGGGCAAGCGGGCTCTTTCAGCTACAGCGTGGCTGACGACCAAGGCGGCACGGCGGCAGCCTCAGTCGCAATTAACATCAATTCTTTCGATACCTCGGTAACTGTTCCAACTACTCTGTCGCCGATTGTTGGCGATGATGGCATCGTATTTACGAGTACGAATAATTTGCTGCCGACTTTCATCGATGTGCTCGCCAACGATTCGAGCCCGCAAAAAGGGCCGCTGAGCATTATCAATGTCGGTACGCCAACACAGGGCATAGCTGTCAATCTGGGCGATCGGGTGCAGTTCATCCCCGGCAACGTAGCGGGTACCACTACTTTCACCTACAGCGTCAGCGACGGATTCGGGACGCTTCCGGGCGTAGGTACTGTCACCGTTGGCATCTTGCCGGCCGATACGGGCCCCAACAAATTGATTGGAGGCTCGTTGCCGGACAATTTGAACGGTTTGCTCGGCAGCGATACTGTTGACGGGCAAGGCGGCAGCGATACGATTAATGGCGGTTTGGATAACGATGTATTGATCGGAGGCGAGGGGGCAGATACGATGAGCGGAGGCGGCGGCAGCAATCAATTCCGCTATACTAGCCCTGCTGAGGGTGGGCCGGTGTTTGATGCGGCTTCTTCGGCTGCGATCGGTGCTGCGATCGCCACGGGCGGATACGATGTGATTACCGATTTTAGCGGTCTCGGCGTGCCGATCGAGGATCAGTTTAATTTTGCCCCCGGATTCCCGAATCTGAGCGGCAACAGTCAAGTTCAACTGAACGTGCAGACAACTGTTTCTGCAAATGTTTTGGGAGGAACCGCTTTCTTGTTTGCCTACGATTCCGGTGGCAATACTTACATCATTTATGACGGCAATGGTAATAACGTCACCGGCAACGATTCTCAGATTTTGGCGAAGTTAAACGGTGTAACTGGGGTTTCTTCTCTTTCGGGATTTGACTTTACTTTTATCTAGAAAGTCATTAGTCATTAGTCATTGGTCATTAGTTGTTGGTCATTGGTCATTAGTTATATCAATTCCGGTTGCACTCCTTAACAGTTAACAGTTAACAGTTAACAGTTAACATCATTCCGATGCAACCGGAAACGATATAACAACTAAGAGGGCGGGCACGCACCATCCACCGCCCCTACCAACTAAAAACTAAATCCGATCGTCCTCAGAAAAAAGTCCCAACAAAGGGCCGAGAATAGCGCCGAAAACAAAGCCGCCGGCGTGAGCCCAGTAGGCAACTCCCCCGGATTCCATGCCGACATTTGCCGGGGCATTTAAGGATGCCAAACCGCTGAGTGCTTGCTGTGCAAACCAAAATCCGAGAAAGAAGAAAGCGGGGACTCTGACGGTGGTAATAAAGATTCCTAACGGCAGCAGTGTTAGAACTTTGGCTTGGGGATATTTGAGAATGTATGCGCCCATCACGCCTGCGATCGCGCCGCTAGCACCCAGGGACGGAATGGCTGATGCTGAGGAAAAAAACCACTGAGTTAGTGATGCTAAAACGCCGCAGGTAAGGTAAAATATTATAAATTTGATGTGTCCTAAACGCTCTTCTACGTTGTTGCCAAAAATCCACAGAAATAACATATTTCCGGCAATGTGGAGAAAGCCTGCGTGCAGGAATTGGGAGCTAATTAGGGTAGTCCATTCGGGAAATGGCGAAACTGGCAGCGCTACCCGACACATATTGCTTAGCTGGCAAGGAACTACCGCCCAAGAGTAGAAAAATTCCGTTAATTGGCGATCGTCCAAGGAGAGTTCGTACAAAAATACTAATACGTTTGCAGCAATCAGCCCGTAGGTAACGTAGGGAGTGATACTGATCGGGTTTTCGTCGCGTAAGGGAACCACAGCCGTTTTTTCCTCAAAATCAAAAATATTGGCAACAGGATAGCGTATTTATCGCCAAGCTGTCTCCTGTCTAGAGGAAGATGGTTGATTTTTTCACCTTGGTGGGTGCGGCGGTATCCCAGCACTACTACAAACGATTAACGTAATTCTCCCATTTCTAATTTTCCCAGTACAATTAAACTTTCTAAGTCTTCCACTGCATCGGGAAGGTAAGTTTTCACTGTATTTCTTACTAATTCTAAGGCAGTTTCGTCGGCCCCTCCCAACATCCGCGTCAAGTCGCCCATATCTATACCGCGACTGGCTTGCAATTTCATTATAATTAAATAAGGCAATCGGATAATTGGCAAGTTATCGGGGGCGATGTTGGGGTTGGCGATCGCTTCTGTAACCCAAGGTTGTTGTGATTCAAGAACATCCAAAATACTACCGTCTGGTAGTTGCCAACTACTGCCACCAATGCTGAGTTCTCCAACTTTTATACTGCCAGTTGCCGCTAATTCTTGATATAGATTTTCGGCATCATCAGTTAATACTAAAATATCTAGATCGTCAGTCATGCGTTCTGGCATATAAAGCCTGGTAGCAATTCCTCCTACAACAACAAATTGAGTTTGTTTGATAATAGCTTTAATGTTAGTCACGGGAGTGTTCCAAGTTCTTTTTTTGAGAAATTCTAAGCTGCTGCCGCTACCGGGACGGCATCGGCGAAGGGCGATTTCAAGGTAAATTTTTCGTCTTTGTTCGGCAAGTTGCATATATTGCATATTCATTTTTACATTTATATCTTAATCCTCATATTTCTATGAAAACTCCTACACTTTCTACAGCCATGATACTCACCGCGCACAAAGCATAAATTCCCGTTCCTACGGCTACTTGTACTGTGTCTGCATTGAGGATTTTGATGAGCTTCCAGCTATCTCCATTTTTTTGATAAAGCGTCCAGGAACGAATGTTTTTATCGGCGGGATTTTTCCACTGCAAAATATTGCTGTTGCCAACTTTTTGGACTACGGCTGATGCGGGAGGGGCTGGCCGCGTTCCATTTTGCCAAGGCATCACGGGAACGAGTGCGGGTTGCGCGTATGTAGTGGATTTGAAATTATCGTATATTTTTTGGCGGTTGTCGCTAAATGCTTTCATGCTGAAGAAAACATTGCCTAAAGCTAACTTTTGTTTGGAGTTGCGCGTAATCTCAATTTGATTGTTGATTTCGGCTACATTCCATTTCTGACCGTCAAGCTTTCCTAAGTTATTTCCCACATAAATATGTCGGTTTTGCGGGTTGTTTTCTAGCCACCATTGCAGCAAAACTGGATAGCTTTGAGCTGTTTGGTCGATGCGCCAATAAAGTTGCGGATTGAGATAATCTACCCAACCAGAGACTAACCATTTTTTGGCATCGGCGTAAAGTGTTTCGTAGGCATCTAAACCGCGACTTTGGGGCGGCTGGCCGGGGCGATATATCCCGAAGGGACTGATGCCGAATTTAACGTTGGGTTTGGCTGCTCGAATTCCTTCTCCTAGTCTTTTAACTAGCTTGTTAACATTTTCCCGACGCCAATCTCCTAAATTCATTTTTCCGCCTCGGGAAACATAACTATTGTAAATCTTGCTGTCGGGAAATTCTTTGCCGGCAATTGGATAAGGATAGAAATAATCGTCGAAGTGAACGCCGTCTATATCGTAGCGCTTTACTACGTCTAAAATTACGTTGTAAGTTTTTTCTAACACTAAATCAATTCCCGGATCCATCCACCAGTCGTCGCCCCACGGATAAACGCATTCGGGATTGGTAACAGAGATGTGCGGGCTGACGTTGGGAGGGGTTTGGGTATAAGAAACTTTGGCGCGGTAGGGATTGAACCAAGCGTGAACTTCGATGTTGCGTTTGTGGCTTTCTGCAACGGCAAATGTTAAAGGGTCATAATAAGGTTCTGGTGGTTTTCCTTGAGTTCCTGTCAGCCATGAACTCCAAGGTTCTAATTGTGAGGCGTAAAGGGCGTCGCCTGCTGCTCTAATTTGGAGGATAATTGCATTGAAATTCATTTCTTGCAGCCTGTCAAGAATTCTCAGCATTTCGTTTTTTTGCTGTTCTGTTGAGAGTTTGTTGCTGAAGGGCCAGTCAATATTCCACACTGATGTTATCCAAACTCCGCGAAATTCTCGCTGGTGGTTGACGTAAACTTGGGGTCTGGGAACTTTGCTGAGAACTATAATATATTGATTGTATATTGCTGGCGCTTTTTTGAGATACACTAATGCTTGATAAACCCAGGCTGAAATGTCGGCTCTGGTGGCGCTTCCGGCGGGATTTAATAAGTTTAAATTTGGATAGTTTACGACTATTTCGGATTGGGTGGCTATGACGATCGCATTTTTGGCATAGTTGGGAATTTCTGTGGTATCTTGGTAAATGTTTGATAGGATAAGATTGCTTGTTGGTACACTATTTGAGCCAAATATTCCGCTAACTAAGGCAACTAATGCCTCGGCTCTGGTAATCCTGTTTTCGGGTTTGAACAGGTTGTCGGGATAGCCGGAGATAAACCCTCTTTTGTATGCTGTTTGAATGGCGGCGGCGGCCCAGTGGGTGGCGGGAACGTCGATAAAGGGAATGTAGGGCCGTTTGTCGGGTATGGGAAAGGCTTTGCTGACAATGGCGGCAAATTGGGCGCGGGTGAGGTTGCTGTTGGGGCGAAAAGTGCGATCGGGAAATCCGCTGATAACTGCCCGTTCTGCTAAGCCGTCAATGAATATTTTTGCCCAACTATTTTGAATGTCTGAGAAGCGATTTGTGCTGGAAACCATAGTTATTTAATAATCGGGAATTTGGCATTGTTGACTGTTGGCTGTTGGCTGTTGACTGTTGACTGTTGGCTGTTGACTGTTGACTGTTGACTGTTGACTGTTGGCTGTTGACTGTTGGCTGTTGGCTAATAACAACTAACCAATAACAACTAACCAATAACAACTAACCAATAACAACTATCAACTGTCAACTATCAACTATCAACTGTCAACAGTCAACTGACTACAATAAACCTGCATTTTCGTACAAAAGCCGGATGATATTGATGATTTTTTGTCCGTATAAGGGGTCAGAATTCCAGCGACCTACAAGTTCGTTGACGGTGGGGGCGACGCCGCGCTTGACAAAGCGAAAACGCACGTTTTCTTTAACTAAAGGTTGCTCGATGGGTTCGGTGCTGCCGTAAGCTTTTAGGTGCTGAATTTGTGCTCTAATTCCTGTCCGGGCGTCGGGAAATGAGATGCCGGAATTTGTGGGGCTGATGAATCCCATGTCGGCAAAGTTAAATTGTTCTGGTTTGACTGCAATGCCAAACTTGAGATAGTTTGTTTCTAAACACATTTGGCAAAAAGCTACGTCGTGGTTTACGCCTTCTGCGGCTGATTCTTGCACGTAGATTTGAGGTAAATTAGGAAAGTTTGTCAGTGCTTTACTGTTGTTTTTTGTCAGAAATGCTGACATTTGTTGGGCGGTAGTTTGACCGCGGCCCATGATTTTGCCAATTCCTGCAAGGATGTCGCGGCGCGATCGCAGCAATACTGATGTTGTAGACTGATCCCATGCTACGGAGATATCCCGATCGCGCAAATCGATCGCCCGCACGAATACTACTCCATTGTACGTAATTCGGCGATCGACTGCCTCTGGTTCAACGTTGAGAAAATCTAGAACTTCGGAAGGGACAAAGGAATTTCCGTTCACCAAAATGCCTTTTTCTTCGTAGGGCACACCGTTGATTTGGATATTAATTAAGGGATAAACTAAAGGTTTTGGTGCGGGTGTGGGTGCGGGTGTGGGTGCGGGAGTCGGTGCGGGAGTCGGTGCGGGAGTCGGTGTTGGCAAGGGTTTCAAATCCGTATTTTTTAACCAAGCTTCGAGTCCGTCAGCGAGTCCGAGGGCGACATCGCGGCGGCGAGTTTGAATAATTCGCAAGTCGTCGGGATTGGTCAAAAAACCGAGTTCAATCAGTAGCGAAGGAATGTTCACGCGCCGACAAAATGCGAGGCTACCAACACCGGCTTCAGTATCTGGTTTTGCGCCGCGATTCGGTATTTCTCGGCACCTGCGTAAATAGCCGTTTAAAATTAACTCCGCATCTGCTTTTCGCTTGGGGTTGCTGCCAATATAAAACGCGGTAGCACCGCGAACTTGGGGATTAGAAAAAGCATCGCCGTGAATTTCTACTGCTACATCTCCGGCGAGGCTGCGGTTGTTGATCCAAGCGATAGTTTCTACCAAACTCAGAGTATCGGGCACGGAGAAAGTGTTGATGCCTCGCTGCCGCAATTCGGCTACTACTAAGTCGCGAGTTTGGATCATTTCCTGGGCTTCGGTTGTGCCAAGCGCGATCGCCCCCATATCCCGCAAGCTGCCTTCAAACCCGCCGTGTCCCGCTGAAACAAAAATATAACCCATTTAATAAACTCTCCACCTTGCAGTTAATTTAGCGTCTGCATTTTAGTCTTGGGTTTAATTTTACCGCAAAGGCGTATATTTTATTACTGCACAGCAAATTTGTAGTTGCGCTCTTGGTGGGGGTTTTAACCCCTCGGCACAACTACAAACTTATTTATCCGCCTGCTTGTTACATCTTCACAGCGGGGCTAGTCGAAGGTTTTGGCGCCTTAATTTCCTCCGCTCCTGCACGGGCGCGGAATAGTTTTGCAACGGCTTGCTCGCACTTGAACAAATCCGATTCTATCTGTGTAAAAATGGCAGTTGATACCGGATCGGTGAACTTCGCCCGCAAGTTGTTGATATCGACAACGCCTGTTTGCAAGTCGCCGAGAGTGCTCCGCAGCAAGAACGTTTCATCTGTTCCTTGCATCGAGGCTTTTAATTTAGCGTATTTGTCAGCAATTTGGGCGGGAATTGAGGGTTTTTCGCCAAAATCGTTGAGGCGCTTTTCAAGGGCGAGGATGTGGTGCTGTTTGTTTTTGACCATTTCTGTCAGGAGCGATCGCAAATCGCTATCTCCAGTTTTTTCCGCATAGTTTTGAAAAGCTTCGCAAGCATAGCGTTCTCCGGCAAGGGCGGTATTCACACCTTGAACGATATCGCCTTGTGTGGAGCCTCCCCAAGCATTAGCTAATTTCCACCATTCGGCATTTTCGTCAGTTTCTTCGGGCAAACCGACGGCTTTTCCACCGTAACCGAGGCGAGCCAGAATTGCGGTAGTAAATATTGCTAAATCCCCCGGTTGCCGGGAAGTAATTAAGTTGCCGTCAACTACTAAAGGTTCGTCGATATAGTTAGCTCCGGCATTAATCATGTCTGTTTTAATTGCCAAGAAACCTGTGGCATTTTTGCCTCTTAGCAAGTCGGCTTCAATCAAAACTTGCGGCCCGTGACACACAGCAGCCACGATTTTTCCTTGCTCAAATGCTTCTTTGACAAATTGCACGGTATTCGGATTAGTCCGCATTGTATCGGGAGCCATACCGCCGGGAATTATCACTGCATCGAATTCTGCTGCTACCGATTCACTGGTAGTTCCGTCCGCTTGCTGGGAAACTTTACCATTTTTACCGGCATACTTTTCGTTAGTACGGGAACCGAGAACAACTACTTCAAATCCTGCTTGTTTTAAGGCGTTGTAAGGAACTAAAAATTCCGAATCTTCTACTCCATTTTCGATAAGGATAGCAACTCGTTTGGTGTTTGTATTGTTATCTGTTGTCATAATCAACTTTCCTCAGACTATCTTTTCATCTAACAATAAGTCATGTATGATGTTTTTAGCGTCTTGCTAAAGTGATAAATTAGTGAGTGTTAAAAAATGTCAGCGTGAGCCTTGAGAGGTATTTTCCAGTAATTGTCTCAATGGACGTAAGAGGCGCCGTTAATGTCGATCGTTGTCCCGGTAGCGTGCTGGGCCAAACCAGAAGCTAAAAAGGCGATCGTATTGGCGACATCTTGAGGAGGAGCGATTTTGCCGATCGGGATATCGCGAACAATCTCAGCTTCGCCAAACTCCCGAATAAACTTATCTGCCATTTCCGTACTGACAAATCCCGGTGCAACAGTAAAAGCCAAAATACGATCGGCTGCAAATCCTCTAGCAATGCTGCGAGTTAAAGCAACAATCGCACCTTTTGACGCGGCGTAGTGCAAATAATTGGGGTCATCGCCGCGAAAAGCAGCGCGACTTGCTATATTAATAATTGTACCGCCACTGCGAGTTTTGAAATGCAGAATTGCTTCCCGGCACAAATCAGCAACAGCAACTAAATTAACTTGTAAAGTTTGCTGCCAAACCGACGACCAAATATCGAATTCGTCCTCGATACCCGCTGACTGCATAATCCCGGCATTGTTAACTATAATATCAATACGACCGCGCCATTTTAAAGCATCTCGCCACAAACTCGCAGCCGCATTTTCTAGCATCAAATCTGCTGCTAATAAATAACAGCGATCGCCCGCAACACTTGCTGCTACCGCTTCAGCTTTTTCCTGACTGCGAAAGTAATGCAAAATCACCTCGGCCCCAGCATTAACCAGAGTCCGAACCGTCGCTGCACCAATCCCTTTCGAGCCGCCCGTTACTAAAATTACCTTACCTGTTAAATCAATCATTTCTGCATCTCTATGTTTTCTCTTTCTCTGCGATCTCAGCGCCCTCTGCGGTTCAAAAAAAATGTTCGCAAACGAAATAAAATTGCTATGATAATTGTACAGGATTGAGTGTTCAATTGAAAATAGACCGGAAAATTTGCCATGAAAGCAGTTGCGTTCGATCGCTACGGTTCAGCCGAAGAATTGCAGTACCGAGAATTGGAAAAGCCGATCGCCAAATCCAACGAATTGCTAGTCCGAATTCGCGCTAGCAGCATCAATCCCGTAGACTGGAAAATCCGGCAAGGACACCTGCAACTCTTGACAGGATTTAACTTTCCTCGAATTGTCGGTTCAGACATATCGGGAGTTGTCGTGGAAGTCGGCCCGGAAGTCACCAAATTTCAACCGGGAGACGAAGTTTATACATTTTTAAATCCCGTGAATGGCGGTGCTTGTGCCGAATACGCTGCCGTGCCCGAATCGAGTGCCGGATTTAAACCTAAAAACATCACCCATGCAGAAGCAGCAGCAGTACCCATCGCAGGTTTAACTGCTTTGCAAGCACTCCGGGATTTGGGCGAAATTCAAGCCGGAAACAAAGTATTGATTAACGGTGCTTCCGGCGGAGTAGGCACTTTTGCCGTGCAAATTGCCAAAGCAATGAACGCGGAAGTAACGGGAGTTTGCAGCGCAAAGAATCTAGATTTTGTCAAGGGTTTGGGGGCAGATTTGGTTCTGGATTATGCAGAAATTGACTTTACTAAACAGTCAGAAAAGTATGATATAATTTTGGATGCTGTCGGAACCAAAACATTTGCTGAATGCGAAAAAGTGCTGCAATCTGAGGGAGTTTATATCTCGACTTTGCCGAGTTTCGACAACCTCGCACCGATGTTGACAAGCTGGTTGTTACCTGGTAAAAAAGCTAAATTCATTCTAGCCAATGCCAACCCGGCAGACTTGGGATTTTTGCGGGAGTTAATAGAATCTGAGAAAGTTGAGCCGATTGTCGATCGCACTTACAGCTTAGCAGAAGTAGCCGCAGCCCACGCTTACAGCGAAACAGGGCGCGCTGCAGGCAAAATTGCGATCGTCATTGAAGAAGTCATTAGTCATTAGTCATTAGTCATTAGTCATTAGTCATTAGTCATTAGTCATTAGTCATTAGTCATTAGTCATTAGTTAGTTGTTGGTTGTTATTTATTGGTTATAATAATCAAGACAAAGGCTTTTCGGCCAGATTCCCCATTCCCGATTCCCAATTCCCAATCCCCCATTACCAATTCCCTATGACAGCCCCCTCAGACTTGGAGACATCCGAACAAAATTTCGACAGCAATCTCGAACCCAGCATTGCACCAATCGCCGACGGTGGGGTGCGTAGCCGCAACCTCGAAAACGAATTTCTCGACGAACTCCCCGACGAAATTGAGATGTCTTTGTTCGACCATTTAGAAGAACTGCGGCTGCGAATTTTCTACTCGGTAATTGCAGTAGTAATCGCTATAATCGGCTGCTTTTTATATGTCAGACCGATCGTAAAACTGCTAGAAGTACCCGCAGGAGCAGTAAAATTTTTGCAACTAGCTCCCGGAGAGTATTTCTTTGTCTCAATCAAAGTAGCGGGATACAGCGGTTTGCTAATCGCCAGTCCGTTTATTTTTTACCAAATAGCATTATTTGTGCTTCCCGGCTTAACTCGCAAAGAACGCGGGTTGCTCGGCCCGGTTTTCTTCGGTTCTAGTTTCTTGTTTTTGGGCGGGTTAGTATTTGCTTACAGCGCTCTGATTCCGGCGGCGCTCAACTTCTTTGTCACCTATGGAGCCGATGTTGTAGAGCAGTTGTGGTCGATCGACAAATACTTTGAATTTGTTTTATTATTAATGTTCAGCACTGGCTTAGCATTTCAAATCCCGATCGTCCAAGTCTTGCTCGGTGTTTTAGGCATAGTTTCTTCCAACCAAATGCTCTCCGGCTGGCGCTATGTAGTTTTGGGAGCCGCCGTTTTGGGAGCGGTTTTAACACCTTCTACTGACCCTTTGACTCAAAGTCTTTTGGGAGGTGCGGTGCTCGGTTTGTATTTTGGCGGGATTGGTTTGGTGAAGCTTTTAGGGCGGTGAAAACTCGAAAACTTGTAGTTTTTGAACTGTAGGGCTGGTGTTACCAAAAATGTTTATCGATGCGTTCAGAAACTCTAAATGAGGCTGCCGTTTTATTCGCAATCTGAAGAGCGAGTTTTACAGGAGTTGCAGGATTGGGCTGATTTGAGGGGATTGTCAAGACACGCTATGGCATGAAAATTTCAAGATGTTAGGATCGAAAACTTAATAACTTAAACACCTCCTACAGTCTTCTCTCCTGTAAGTTGCTTTCCTCAAAGGAGGCTCTTCCTCGCCTATCTGCATTACCAGGCAGAGCCTGGTAACGAGCAAACGAAGGAGGCTCTTCCTCGCCTATCTGCATTACCAGGCAGAGCCTGGTAACGAGCAAAAGATGTTAGAGTCCCGACTTCTCTAAGAAGTCGGGGCTCTGGGTGTTGTGTTTTTTTAGATTAATCTGCCCGCTTGCTCAGCCGCTTGTAAACCGTAGCCAAAGCATGGCTGTCCCCCACATTTCCGGGAAACAAAACCACGGGTAAATTGGGAAATAGAGGATGATCTGGCTCTGTTTTTACCACCGAACAACCTGCGATAATTTGACCGATTTGCCTGACACTTTTGAGCGATAAACCGGTACTCAAAACATCGTTGGAAGTAATGCCGCCCTTGCTAATTAAAAACCCGATATCCGCAGGCATTCCCCGCACGACATCCATCAACAAAGCAGAAACAGCAGCTCCAAATTTTAACCGAATTTCTGTATTGGGAAATTGCAGTTCTTGGCGGCTGGTATAAATTACAGGTGTTTTGCCGTCGGCGTGAGCTGTGCGGACTTTTTCGAGAATTTCATCGAGGATTTGGGTGCGGTACTCGGGCGAATCTTCTAGCAAGTGAGATACATCTATTTCAATGCTAACTGTATTCGGTTCTTCTAACAATCGTTCTAATTGTTCTGTAGTTTTCTTAACGTGGGAACCAACTATTACTGCACCCGGTTTGCCGTCTCTGACGTATTTTGCCATTTCGTCGGCTGCTATTGGCTGGTTGCCGATGTCAGCTAAGGATGTTAGGATACTGGCCGCGCTGCGGAATAAAAACTTTTTACCTTGACTGGCTGCATCGAGAATGTGTTTGGCAAATGTGTTTAAATCGCCTTGACTTTCGCCGTCAACAACTGCACATTGGTTGTCTTTCATGTCCATCAGCCGATCTAAACTTCCGTAGCGTATATCTGCAAGTAAAATGCGATCGACTGCATCACCGGAAATTCGACCTTGGGTTTTTTCTTCTACGTAGTCTGGCAGGTAACTGTGACTGTAGCCGAAGACAGAATCTTTGGCAAATTCGGTTTCGTGAACAGGGGTTGCAACGCTGTTAACCATGAGGTAGTGTACGCTGTTGCGGGTAATTCTGCCTCCTTCAAAAAAGGCGGGAATTAGAAAATGTGCGTCGAAGGGGCCGAGTTCTTCGGCGATCGCGTCGGTTTCGATCGGATAGTGGCCGCGCAGGGTAGAATCGGAACGGCTAACGATTAGGAAGTCTGCGATTTCTTCGGCTGCGATCGCCTTTTTAAGATTTTGGCACACTTCGCGGGTGACGGAGGCTGCTTTTTCGGGAGTTAGCGATCGAGTATTTGTCAGTATAAAGAAAATCGGGGACTTGTCCCGCAGTCCCAAACGCAGGGTGTCTTCGTCCCAACGTGTCAGCAGCAAGCAACTGTGCACGGTTTGAGAACCTGTCGGATCGTCGTCGAGAACTATAATCTTGGGTTTGGTAGAAGACATACTGACCTTGTTGTTAACGTCACCTTTCCAAGATATCCTTACCTGTTACTTAACAGCCAAAAATTTACAATTATGATATTTCTTAACAATTCTCATTATTCATGAATTGTAAGATGTGTTGGATAATACCGGGCGGTTGAAACTAGGTTTATACTTACCTTATACCATTTTTCTTTCATATGTGCTATGGATGAAATCTTAGCCCCCCCGAAATCGCGGGGGGGTTGGGGGGGTAATATCTAGCGCTACTTTATGAAATTGGTATTACAGCCACTAAAGAGCGGGTTGAATAAGGGGCGGTTAAAATTTAATAAGGTTGGGTTAACGCTGGTGTCAGAAGAGATTTCTTAGTGTTAGTTTTCGCGATCGGCAACTATCGCACCTCCGAGATTATGATAGTTATCAATTAACTGATGTGTGCGGGGAGAAATCAGCTTTTTTACGCAACCGTATTTGGCTAAAATTACCTTATACCAATTTCATAAAGTGCTAGACATTACCCCCCCAACCCCCCCTTACCAAGGGGGGGCTAAGACTTCAGCTATACCACATATGAAAGAAAAATGGTATTATGCTCTTCATTCCGCTTGGCATGGAATTAGTTTGACAAGACGCGGTTTCAACCGCCGTCTTATCTTTCCATTGTTTCAATTAGCAGCGTTTCGATCTTGCAACTTTTTCATTTCTGCTTGAACTTCTGTAGCTAACTGCAAAGCTTCGTTGAGCAATCGCCCTTGTTGGCTGGCTCGATCGCTAATTTGTAGGGCATTCAAAGTTCTCAAATTATTGGCAAACAGTTCGGAGTTAGTTGCGACAAATTTTTTGTTTTCCCTGAGAATTCTTTCAGTTTTCAAGGCGCGAACTAAATCCTCTCTGATGAGCTGCAAGGCTTGAATGACTTTGGATCGATCGCCTATTTTGACTTCCGCATTGCCCGCATCTTCTATCCGGTCGTTAATTTCGATCGCTTTGATTATACCGTTATAGCGATCGACATCATCAAACAAATGAATTAAATCTTTGTTTTGACTCCACCAAATTTTCCACGCATCCTCAAAAATTAAACCGCAGATTGCAGCGAGGTGGAGGGCGAACAAAAACAAATAAGCCCTAGGAAATATCGCAACCAACAACCAACAACTGATTACAACCAAAACAATTAAACCGAGGGTTTTCAAAACTTCGCGGGCAAAATTAGTTGCACTCGCCGGCCGGTATACGCGATCGGGCCCCGCGCCGCACAGGTGCCTGAGCTCACCGACAGTAATTTCTAATCCCTGAATGTCAGCTCGCATAAATCTTCACAAATATTTGTTAAATATAAAGTTTTGTGGTAGAACAAAAGGCTCGTCTACAATAAACCTAACACTTTTTTCAACCAAAACTGCACTATGTCCGCACGTCCTATCTACCTAGACAACCACGCCACAACCCCTGTAGACAAACGGGTACTTGATGCGATGCTGCCCTATTTTACCGAACAATTCGGCAACGCAGCCAGCATCAACCACGTCTACGGCTGGGAAGCAGAAGCAGCCGTCAAAAAATCGCGGCAAATCATAGCAGAAGCAATCAATGCTTCTCCCGAAGAAATTGTTTTTACTAGCGGTGCGACGGAAGCAAATAATTTAGCGATTAAAGGTGTCGCCGAAAGTTATTTTAACAAAGGAAAGCACATTATCACAGTAAAAACCGAACACAATGCAATTCTTGACCCCTGTACGTATTTGCAAAAATTGGGGTTTGATATTACTGTTTTACCGGTGAAAAGTGACGGATTAATTGATATTGGCGATTTGATCAAAGCGATTCGGGCCGAGACAATTTTAGTTTCGGTGATGACGGCTAATAATGAAATTGGGGTGATTCAACCGATCGCCGAAATTGCTGCAATTTGTCGCGGAAATGACATTTTGTTTCACACGGATGCGGCACAGGCGATCGGCAAAATTCCCCTCGACGTACAGGATACGAACATCGATTTAATGTCCTTGACAGCCCACAAAATCTACGGCCCAAAAGGCATCGGCGCGCTGTACGTGCGGCGCAACAAACCGAGAGTTCAGCTAGCGCCGCAAATGCACGGAGGAGGCCACGAACGGGGAATGCGATCGGGTACTCTCTACCCACCGCAAATAGTTGGATTCGCCAAAGCAGTAGAATTAGCAGTTGCGGAAATGGAGTCAGAAACAGAACGAGTTGTTAATTTGCGCCAGCGTTTGTGGGAAAATTTGAGTGAATTGGGCGATGTTTTTCTCAACGGTCACGCTACTAAGAGATTGCCCGGTAATCTTAATATTAGTGTAGGCGGGGTTGACGGTCAAGCGTTGATATTGGGTTTGCAACCGGCGGCGGCTGTTTCTTCGGGTTCGGCTTGTACTTCGGCGAAAATTGCTCCATCTCATGTTTTAGCAGCGATCGGGCGATCGGACAAATTAGCTTATGCTTCAATTCGGTTTGGAATTGGCCGGTTCAATACCGCAGCAGAAATAGATGCAGTCGCCGAACACGCGATCGCAACTATCACATCTCTCCGCCAAGCTCAAAAAGTCATGAGTTAGAGCGATCGGCGGTTTCAACCGCCAGAAAGTCAAACGAAGCGAAGATCGTTCGGCGGTTTAAACCGCGTCTACACAAACGAAGAGCGTTCGGCGGTGTAAACCGCGTCTACACAAACGAAGTCCGCCGACGCGGACTAAGAGATAAAAGGGGTTTTAAATCCGAATTTGGTATTAAAACTTTCCTATTTCTTCAGAGCGTTCGGCGGTTTAAACCGCGTCTACACAAACGAAGTCCGCCTTCGCGGACTAAGAGATAAAGGGGGTTTTCAATCCGAATTTGGTATTAAAACTTTCCTATTTCTTCAGTCCGCGAAGGCGGACTTTGTTTATGTAGTAGCGATTTCAATCGCCGAGTATATAGCTACTTCTTCAGTCCGCGAAGGCGGACTTTGTTTGTGTAGTAGCGATTTCAATCGCCGAGTATATAGCTTTGTTTGTGTAGACGCGATTTCAATCGCCGAGTATAATTGGGATTAATCCTTTACTTAGAACCAAGAACCTCGCGCACCCGATAAATCGGTTTTCCCTGGGACTCGTGATAAGTCCGCATCATCACTTCCGCCAGCAAACCAAAACAAAATAACTGCACGCCAGTTAACAACAAAACCACAGCCAAAATCAGCAAAGGACGGTTCCCAATACTTTGACCGAGACCAAATTTCACGAAAGTCAAATAAATCCCTAAAACCGTTCCCAACGTCATAGAACTCAGTCCCAAAAGTCCAAAAACGTGCATCGGTCGAGTCAGGAACTTTTTCATAAAAGAAATAGTTAACAAATCCATCAATACCCGAAAAGTCCGCCAAATTCCGTACTTGCTTTGACCGAAACGGCGGGCGTGATGGCGCACCGGCATTTCGGCAATTCTCGCCCCTTCAATAAACGCCAAAGCAGGCAAAAATCGGTGCAATTCCCCGTAAAGATTCAAGTCGGCGACTAACTCAGATTTGTAAGCTTTCAAAGAACAGCCGTAGTCGTGCAAAGTTACGCCTGTAACCCGACCAATTAACCAGTTGGCAATTTTAGAAGGAATTAACCTGCTGATAGTATTGTCCTGCCGATTTTTGCGCCAGCCGCTAACTAAATCGTAGCCTTCATTTAACTTTGCCAACAATAGCGGAATATCGGCAGGGTCATTTTGCAAATCGCCGTCTAGGGTAACAATAGCACGACCTGTCGCGCGATCGAAACCTGCCGACATCGCAGCAGTTTGCCCGTAATTGCGGCGCAAAAGCACAGCACAAAGGTCATCGCGACTGCCGGTCAATTGTTTGAGAAGTTCAGCAGAACCATCCTTAGAACCGTCATCTACACAAATAATTTGATAGCTGAGTCCTGATGGTTGAATCGAAGATGCGATCGCCTCAATCAGATGAGGCAAACTTTCCACCTCATTGTACACCGGCACGACTACCGAAACGTCGAGAACAACCTCAGCGCCAGCCTGTTGTCGAGCCAATTTTTCCAAAAATAATGCAGCGTCCATTTTTTTTATTCAATAATATCAGTAATCATTAGTCATTGGTCATTAGTCATTAGTCATTGGTCATTGCGAATCGGGCACTTGTACGATCGCGTAGCCGAAGTATCGGGCATTAGTTAGCTGTTGGTTATCCTATATTATTTGTCGTATGTTTGTTGTTAGTTTTTGGTTCTAATGCCCTATGCCCTATTCCCTATGCCCTATGCCCTATTCCCAGATTGATAACTGGCGACCACTTTACCATATCCCCGCAATTGCTGGTAATAAACTTGACTGACTCGATCGCCATCCTCCGACAAAACATCGATACCGATACCGTTGCGACCTTGTGCTTGTCCCGAACTGTGAATGTAGCGACGATCGCCCAGATACAATCCTACATGAGTAGCCTTTTGCGGAGTTCCAAAAAAAACTAAATCTCCCGGTTCTAACTGACATCTTGCACCACTGTCAATTGGCTTTTCATGGGCGGAGTCAATTGGCTTTTCATGGGCGGGCAAGATGCCCACCCCACCAGAAACTTGATGTGTTGTGGAACGGGCATCTTGCCCGTTGCTAAGAATGGTGCAAGATGTATCTACAGCACCGATGCTAATAGGTTTAGTAAAAGCTTCCTGTTGATAAGCATCCCTAGGCAACCAAATGCCTGCAGCCACAAAAGCAGCTTGCATCAATCCCGAACAATCATAATTTGGCCCGACTGTACCGCCCCAAAGATAATAATTAGATTGGTTCATGGCTTCACGAGCAAAAGCAATTGCGATCGGCAATTTTTCGCTAATTTCATCCTGAGAAACCACCAGAGGATGATACACTGTTTCTGTGACTTCGAGCAAGTCAATATCTCGAAGATCCAACCAACCGGGATAATCGTCTTCGCACAACCGCACCATCACAGCGTTTGTATCCCCCTGAACAACCGAGTCTATGCCATTTCTCCCCCCCTGTATAAGGGGGGGTTGGGGGGGGTAAACTACACGCAAATGCCGCCCCAAGGATGCTTGAGTTGCCAAACGATCGCACTTTGGGGAATCGTAAATATTTATGTGCGATCGCACCCGGTACTCCACAACATCAGATAATTGAGAATTGACCATTGCTAATTGCTAATTATTTGCTGTTAATTGTTCGCATCCAACGATTTATGGCAATTAGCAAACCGCCGTCAACCGTTAACCGTCCGCCATAAACCATGACATTTTTCCACAAAGACGAACAATTAGAAACCCTCGGCAGTAGCATTATAGACTCTGCACACTCAGAATTTACAGGATTGACGGGCGATCGTACAGCCATTACCTGGATAGTCTACGATCCGCCGGTGCGAGTCAACACAGGCGGAGCCCTCAGCGCCCAAGAATTTTGGAAATATCAACCGCGAGGTTTTAGCAACCGAGCATCCGAACGAATTTATCCCGCCAGCATCGTCAAATTATTCTACCTCGTTGCCATCTGGGAATGGGCCCAAAAAGGCATGATTCAAACATCGCCCGAATTAGAACGCGCCGTCCGAGATATGATAGTTGATTCCAGCAACGACGCCACCGGTTTAGTAGTAGACGCGCTCACCGGCACCACCAGCGGCCCAGAATTATCATCAAGCCCCTTTGAAACTTGGAAACAGCAGCGAAACCTCATCAATCGTTACTTTCAATCATTAGATTGGCCGGAATTACAAAATATTAACGCCAATCAAAAAACCTGGTGCGATGGCCCCTACGGTCGCGAGCGAGCATTTCTGGGAGAATTAATGGAAAATAGAAATATGCTGACCACCAATGCAGCGGCGCGTTTGCTGCACAGTATAATCGGGGGCGTAGCTGTTTCTGCCAAAGCATCGCAAGAGATGATGGGCTTAATGAAACGCAGTTTAGCACCAGCAGAATTAGAGGCAGATCCCGAAAATCAAGTTACAGGTTTTTTAGGCGGCGGATTGCCAGAAGATGCAAAATTGTGGTCAAAAGCAGGGCTGACAAGTCAAGTTCGCCACGATGCTGCTTATATTGAAATACCGGGTTTGTGGCCGTATTTGTTAGTTGTATTTACCGAGGGTAAAGAGAATAGCAATAATGAAGAAATTTTGCCCTTTATATCGCGGCAATTTGTCGAAGCGATGAAGGCACTTAATTAGATTTCGTAGTTGATTATTGCGGCTAAACTAGACTTGCAAAAATAGTTTGGACGGGCTTGGCAAAAATAATTTGGACGGGCTAGAAGCCCATCCCACAAGAAAATTTTGTGGGATGGGCTTCTAGCC
>NZ_JBARVX010000072.1:0-15500 GCF_049646505.1 Microcoleus sp. | reverse complement strand
TTGAACCGGAACTCAAACAACTGCTGCAACAATTTCAGCGTCAAATGCCGGAAGTGCAAAATTGGAAAAAGTGGCGGAAAGAGTGCGGCAAAATTTGGCTGGAAAAATTCAAAATGGCGATCGGCTACAATTTAGACTTTCGCCCCAAACAGAAAACTTTGCTGAAACAATACTACTATGCCCAAAACTTGTTGGTGGAATGCCTCAACAGCGATAATTGTCAGGTGACACCAGCCGTCAAACAAAAAATTGAGGATAGGATGATGTTGTCGGTGGATTTGAAGCTAGTTTACATCTAATCGCAAGTGCGGGTTTGCCACCGTTTTGATGCGGCGGTTGAAACCGCTACTGGCGATCGAGAATTAGGAAAAGCGATCGAGTTACTTTCCCACACCAGCCGGCTGCTGACGGTTGCGTACTTCCAAAAAAATCAACAAAGCATTAACATCAGCCGGATTCACCCCGCCAATTCTCGCAGCTTGGCCAACAGTCAGCGGCCTAATTTTAGTCAACTTTTCCCGCGACTCCTTCGAGAGAGTTGTAATTGCCATATAATCCAAATCCCCAGGCAATTGGCGGCGTTCGTGTTTGGCAATGTCATCAATTTGATTTTGCTGTCTTTGCAAATAACCGGAATATTTGAGGTCAATTTCTACACCGTTTTTCTCAGCTAATTGTAGGCTGGAATCACCTAAATTGTAACGTTCCAAATCGACATAATGAAAACCGGGACGGCGCAGCAAATCAGCGAGAGTAATTGAACCTTTAATCGCTTGTTGAGTATCGGCCAAAATTTTCTTCCCAAGCTCTTCGTGTTCTTTGACGCGAGTCGAGTACAAACGGGCTTTTTCCGCGACAATATTGGCTTGTTTGCGCTCAAATAACTCCCAACGCCGATCGCAAATTAAACCAATTTCCCGTCCCAGCGGAGTCAAGCGTTGATCTGCATTGTCCGATCGCAATAATAACCGGTATTCCGATCGCGAAGTCAGCATCCGGTAAGGTTCCCGCAAATCCTTCGTACACAAATCATCAATCAAAGTCCCGATATAACTTTGCTCGCGGGGAAACACCACCATCTCCTGATTTTTCGCGAATCTAGCCGCATTAATCCCCGCCACAATCCCCTGTGCCGCCGCCTCCTCATAGCCAGTCGTACCGTTCACCTGACCCGCGCAAAACAGCCCTTCAATCTTCTTAGTCATCAGCGTTGGAAAGCACTGAGTAGCCGGCAAATAATCGTACTCCACAGCATAAGCAGGGCGCATCATTTCGCACTTTTCCAAACCAGGAAGAGTCCGCAGCATTTGCAATTGCAAACTTTCCGGCAAACCAGTCGAAAAACCTTGGATATAAAGTTCGGGAATATCCCTACCTTCCGGTTCAATAAAAATCTGGTGGCTTTCCTTATCTGCAAACCGGACAATCTTATCTTCAATACTCGGACAATAGCGCGGCCCCTTCGCATCAACCCAGCCGCCGTAAACCGGAGAAAGGTGCAAATTGTCTCTAATTAACTGGTGAGTTTCTGGCGTAGTTCGAGTTAGGTAACAAGGCATTTGTTCCCGTTCCACCCAAACTTCAGGATCGAAACTAAACCAACGAACTTCTGCATCTCCCGGCTGCGGTTCCATGTTGGTATAATCGAGAGTCCGCTTGTCAACTCTTGCCGGAGTTCCTGTTTTCAACCTGCCAGTTTCAAAGCCCAAACGGTTGAGAGTTTCTGTCAAACCGACGGCCGCAAATTCTCCGGCGCGTCCGGCCGGCATCGACTTGTTGCCCACCCAAATTGTGCCGCCTAAAAAAGTTCCAGTGGTGAGAATTACGGCTTTGCATTCAAAGGCAACGCCGAAGTATGTTTCAACGCCGATAATTTCTTCATTTTTGCCCAAAACTAAGTCTGTAACCATCGCTTCGCGGACGGTCAAATTCTCTTGATTTTCGACAATGTTGTTCATCACGGCGGCGTATTCCCGCTTGTCTGTTTGTGCTCGCAGCGCCCAAACTGCGGGGCCTCTGGAAGCGTTGAGGACGCGCTTTTGCAGGTAAGTGCGATCGGCCATTTTGCCAATTTCCCCGCCTAACGCATCCACTTCGTTAGTAAGTTGAGTTTTAGCCGGGCCGCCCACAGCCGGATTGCAGGGTTGCCACGCAATTTTATCGAGGTTGAGGGTGAGTAAAAGCGTGCGGCATCCGAGGCGAGATGTGGCGAGGGCGGCTTCGCAGCCGGAGTGTCCGCCACCTACTACGATGATGTCGAAACTGTCTTGGAATTGTACTGTGGTTTGTGCGGTCATGGGATTTTAGATTTTAGATTTTAAATTTTAGATTGAATAGGTGACTCCACGGATTAATCTGGGGGGTTGTATCCTGGATATTTGCGATCAAAATATAAGCGCAGGTGAGAGATGGGGTTTTAGTCTTGTCTTTATTCTAGTATAACTTAAAGACTAAAAAACACTTATAATGTAGCGTTTATGTCAAAAAGTTACCATAAGGCAAGATGACGATTTTATTTTACGTTGATGAGGGTGGCACTGGTTGGAAAGATATGCAGACAAATTTCTTTTTTTTAGCTAGCTTTGCTATTCATGTTCAGCATTGGTCACAAATGGATAGCAAATTTTCAGCACTTAAAAAGGAGTTTTTTAGTCGAAGGGAACCTGAAGACTGGGAACTTAAGGGGCGCGATATTTGGCAAGGTGTGGGTTCATTTAAGGATTTTCAAAGGGCAGTCCGTCTTCGAGCGTTCAAGGAAGTTTCAGAAACTATGAGTCAGTTACCTTGCCATATATTCGCTGTTCAAGTCAACAAAAAAAGATTGCGCGAAACCAGCCAAGATGTTAAAGATGAAACTGGTTTGTATCGCTTAACTTTCAATCAATTATTAGATCGGCTAGATGCTTATCTAAAGCAATCTAACGAAACTGGAATATTACTTATGGATTCGCGATCAACTCAGCATACCAGTATTCAGGATGGGAGATTGCTCAGAGTGTATCGAGATTGGAAGTCACAAAAAATATCTTCTAACTTTGTGGAACTACCTTTGTTTGGCTTCTCAGAATTTTACACTGGTTTGCAGCTAGCAGATTATGTGGTGTACTTGATCGATCGTTATTCAAAGGAAGCAGGGACAGCCAGTGGTCATAATGAATTGGAGGAAGCCTATTTTTTTTGGCTTAAGGAGAATAAACTTACATTAGTTGAACTACCTTAATTTGGGAGGTTTGTTAAAAAATCCACGACTACTTTTTAAGGGTCGTGGATTAAAGCTAGAAAACACAACCCCTGGGTGGGGGTCAGTCAAGAGTTTTTTTGAGTAAAACTAAGGTTCTTCAACAACAGGCGCACGGTATTTCGATCGCGCTATAAGTCCCGTGCAGTTCGGGATACCTAGTTGTTTAGACAGGCGCACGGCATCTCAACCGTACCATACCTCCCCGTGCAGTTCGGGGCACCTTGTCTCTGACAGGCGCACGGTATCTCAACCGTACCATACCTCCCCGTGCAGTTCGGGGCACCTGTCATTTAATACCAGTATATAGTAAAATGAAAGGTTTTGTCAAATATCGAATTGTCATAAATGAGGTATATTAACCGAGAGCGAGACGATGCGATCGACAGCCAGCGACCAAAAGGGCAAAATTACCACAATCTTGTTAGGGTCCGAAGGCACATTTGAATGTTTAGAACTTACTGGCCCAAGCGAGCCGCTGTGAGGAGTATTCCCCCTCGAAATGCTAGGAATTGCACTCGACCTGAACAATCAAAGATTGGATATTTTGCCGATCGATCCGAGAGAAACCCCTCTCACAATTAGGTCAATTTATCCGCAACAGCTAGAAAATTACCTACATCTTCTGTACTCTTCCTTCGTGGCCTTCGCGTCTTCGCGGTTAAATAATTCGGTAATTCCGTAGAATTGCCGTTTTGCGCTACGCTAAACAAAAAAATCTCAACAAGCGTACACAAGTGAAATACTTCTTCTTATCCGACGGCTGGAAAGTTGGGCGCGTCTGGGGAGTCGGCGGCGAATGGAATCACTCCGCCTGGAGGCGTCAGCCGGACATCCAACAGCTCAACCTCTGCCTTTGCGATAGTCGCAACGAAAAAATGTGGCTCTACCGCGTAGAAGATGCCGTACTCATGGTAGAAGTGCAACCCGGAGCCACCCTCGATCGCACCGATCCGGCAAAAAATATTGGCAACGTCACCCTTACCAGACTCATCGATGCCGAGCAAGTTCTCGAACGCCTCGGGACGATCGCCGCCCGCTGCGAAATCGGCAACCCACAATTAATGTAATGGCGAACATATTGCAATCGGTTCTAACACTCGATACACTTCTTTAAATAACTTTCATTTTTATACCTCCTCCTGTGAAGGTAGAAAGGATTCGGCAAAAAGCAGAATTTAAACCCCGGACATCACCGTTCGGGATGAAAAATCTGAGTTTTCCGTCAAAATGACATCATCACTTACACCTTGGAGAACCGCAGTCAATGGGACTACCCTGGTATCGCGTACACACAGTCGTCTTAAATGACCCAGGCCGATTGATTTCTGTACACTTAATGCACACTGCCCTCGTGGCAGGTTGGGCCGGCTCAATGGCCCTTTACGAACTAGCAGTTTTCGATCCCTCAGACCACGTTCTGAACCCGATGTGGCGTCAAGGGATGTTCGTGCTGCCCTTCATGACTCGCTTGGGAGTCGTCGGCTCTTGGAACGGTTGGAGCGTCACGGGCGAAGGTAACGTCGATCCTGGCTTCTGGTCTTTTGAAGGCGTCGCCATCGCTCACATCATCCTATCGGGCTTGCTGTTTTTAGCAGCAGTTTGGCACTGGGTATTCTGGGACTTGGAACTCTTCAGAGACCCCCGCACCGGCGAACCCGCCCTCGACTTGCCAAAAATGTTTGGCATTCACTTGTTCCTCTCCGGCTTGCTCTGCTTCGGCTTCGGCGCATTTCACCTTTCGGGACTTTTCGGTCCGGGAATGTGGGTGTCCGACCCCTACGGCCTGACCGGTCACGTCCAGCCAGTGGCGCCTGCTTGGGGCCCTGAAGGCTTCGATCCGTTCAATCCGGGGGGCATCGTGGCTCACCACATTGCAGCGGGCGTAGTCGGCGTAATTGCCGGTTTGTTCCACTTGAGCGTGCGGCCGCCGGAACGTCTTTACAAAGCCCTGCGGATGGGGAATATCGAAACTGTACTTTCTAGCAGTATCGCAGCAGTGTTCTTTGCAGCCTTTGTGGTTGCGGGTACGATGTGGTACGGTTCTGCTGCTACTCCGATCGAACTTTTTGGTCCGACTCGCTATCAGTGGGACGGCAACTACTTCCAACAAGAAATCGATCGCAGAGCTCAAGCTAGCTTAGCCGGTGGCGCTAGCTTCCAAGAAGCTTACGAACAAATTCCCGAAAAATTGGCTTTCTACGACTACGTGGGCAACTCTCCGGCTAAAGGCGGTTTGTTCCGCGCCGGCGCGATGATCAACGGCGACGGTATCGCCAGAAGCTGGCTGGGCCATCCAGTATTTACAGACAGCGAAGGTCGCGCATTGTCGGTGCGCCGCCTCCCGAACTTCTTTGAAACTTTCCCAGTCGTTTTGACAGACAAAGATGGAGTAGTTCGCGCTGACATCCCCTTCCGCCGCGCTGAATCAAAATACAGTTTTGAACAAACTGGAGTTACTGTCAGCTTTTATGGTGGCGAACTTGACGGTCAAACGTTTAAGAATCCTCTAGATGTTAAGAGGTTTGCTCTCGCCGCCCAAAAAGGTGAAATTTTTGAATTCGATCGCGAAACCTTGAATTCTGACGGTGTTTACCGCACTTCGACTCGCGGTTGGTTCACTTTCGGACACGCTTGCTTTGCTTTGCTGTTCTTCTTCGGCCATATCTGGCACGGTTCTCGGACTATTTTCCGCGACGTGTTTGCTGGGGTTGAGGCTGACATGGAAGAACAAGTCGAGTGGGGCCTGTTCCAAAAACTGGGCGACGTGAGCACCAGAAGAGAAGAATCTCTCTAGTTTTCGCCAGCCACTGGCGCACCGGGAAACTTCCCCGGTGCAAAAAAACCCGGTTTCTTCAAAAAACCGGGTTTTTTTAGTGAATAAGAAAACCAGCAATAATTAAGATAAAATAATACGGCAAGGGAAGATAGGGAAAATTTAACATGGAAAGCGTTGCTTACATTTTGATTCTGGCTTTAGCTTTAGGTGTACTATTTTTTGCGATCGCCTTTCGGGAACCTCCCCGGATTGGCAAATAATTAGCTGTACGCCGGAGGCAAAGCGGTCTCAACTCAAGTCGGAAACCGTTTGTATCTCTCGTTGATACCAGACTCTCGATCCCCTTGGCATCCCCGCAACGATTCGGGGGACGAAACAGAGAATTTCTGGTTCCCCCCGGAAAGTCGGGGAACCCAAGATGCTATTGTCCGCAACGGTTCGGGGGGGTCGGCAACTCGGACACAGCAGTCAAACAGTAGACTGGTACTTGGTTTTAACTCAAGTTGACGGGTATGCTCGCGGCTGTATTCCGAGTAATTTTTCTAGTCCAGCCATTCATCTAACCGCGCGGTGACATGAATGGCAATTTGCTGGCAACGCCTGTTAAAATCAGCAATCATGCGCTGTTCCTCCTGCCAACACACAAATAGTCGCGTTCTCGAATCGCGTTCAGCCGAATCAGGTCAAAGCATCCGTCGGCGACGCGAGTGTTTGAGATGCCAGCATCGGTTCACAACTTACGAACGCATAGAATTTGTGCCGATTACGGTGATCAAGCGGGACGGCAAGCGCGAATCTTTTGACAGATCAAAATTAGTCAGGGGACTGGTTCGGGCCTGCGAAAAAACGGGTTTGTCTTCCGGGCAACTAGAAACTCTGGCAGAAGAAATCGAAGCGCAACTCCAAGGTCGATCGCTCCGAGAACTCGCCAGCTCAGAAATTGGGGAACTGGTGCTGTTGCACTTGCGACCCCTGAGCGAAGTCGCTTACGTCCGCTTTGCCTCAGTATACCGGCAGTTTCGAGGTATCAGAGATTTTGTAGATACCCTAAATCACCTTCAAAATCCGCTCAACGAAGCTCTAGAGCCAGAAAATCAGCCTGATTTTGACGCAGATTCCCTTGATTCGGATCGAGTCGATCGACAAAGCCCCGCATCCTGCGCTACTCCCAACTAAAGTCCGTTAAATTAATTTATAAACCAGTATGCGTGTAAGTTATAATAGTCTACTTGACTCGGAATGTTAAGATTAAACGTTTTAACACAGAGTTTAGAGTAACAGTAATGGCAAGCGCTAGCGTGCAGTTGCACCAGGCAAAAGTTAGCGAAAACTGACTTTAGTAAAAGATTTGGCAAGAAGTTAACCGCTTTTTCAGCAAAATCTCTAATATCTGCCGGCACAAACGAAAAACATGAAGGAGAGAAATCCTAGGAAACTATTCGCATGGTCAATCTCAAAACCACAGTCAAAGACATCGGCTTTACTCACGAGGATTTTGCAGCCCTACTTGATAAATATGACTATCACTTTAGCCCGGGCGATGTAGTAGCCGGTACAGTTTTTAGTATAGAACCCAGGGGCGCTCTGATTGATATCGGTGCTAAAACAGCAGCGTACATTCCCATTCAGGAAATGTCGATCAATCGAGTGGAAAGCCCTGAAGAGGTATTGCAATCAAACGAAACCAGAGAATTTTTCATCCTCACCGATGAAAATGAAGACGGACAATTAACCCTGTCCATCCGGCGCATCGAGTATATGCGGGCCTGGGAAAGAGTGCGACAACTGCAAGCAGAAGATGCCACGGTGCGATCGCAAGTATTTGCCACCAACCGCGGCGGCGCACTCGTCAGAATCGAAGGGTTGCGAGGCTTTATTCCCGGTTCTCACATCAGTACCCGCAAACCGAAGGAAGAATTAGTCGCCGAAGAATTGCCATTAAAATTCTTAGAGGTAGACGAAGACCGCAACCGCCTAGTGTTGAGCCACCGCCGCGCCTTAGTCGAGCGGAAGATGAACCGCCTCGAAGTCGGGGAAGTGGTCATCGGTACCGTGCGCGGCATCAAGCCTTACGGTGCCTTTATCGACATCGGCGGAGTCAGCGGCTTGCTGCACATCTCAGAAATTTCGCACGACCACATCGATACGCCTCATAGCGTCTTCAATGTCAACGACGAAGTGAAAGTGATGATCATTGACTTGGACGCTGAGAGAGGCCGGATTTCTCTCTCCACCAAGCAGTTGGAACCAGAACCGGGCGCGATGGTCAAAAATCGCGAATTGGTTTATGAAAAAGCTGAAGAAATGGCAGCTAAGTTCCGCGAGAAAATGCTCGCTCAAAAGCAAGCTAAAGCAGGCATCGATGTTCCTGCAGACTCAACAGATTCCTTGGATATCTCCGACGAAACACTCGAAGACATACCCTCAGCAATGGAAGAGGATGTGCCGGAGGTAGCAGCCGAAGCAGCACCCGAAGCAGCACCCGAAGCAGCACCCGAAGCAGTAGAGGAAGCCGCACCCGAAGCAGCAGCCGAAGCAGCACCCGAAGCCGCACCCGAAGCAGCAGCCGAAGCCGCACCCGAAGCAGTAGAGGAAGCAGCAGCCAAAGCCGCACCCGAAGCAGTAGAGGAAGCAGCAGCCGAAGCCGCACCCGAAGCAGTAGAGGAAGAAATCCCTGCTGCGACTGTCGAATAACATCGCAGTCACCGTTACAAAAAGAGGGATAATCCCTCTTTTTTTTGCTTCAACCTCGCAATTATCCAGATACATCTTGTCCAGTCGATTGACCAGAAAATTGGGTTTCAAGCCTCGCTCTTCTAGGGCGACTTGTTGTGCTAGAATATTGCCGTAGAGTTTGTCTACGTCAAATGATCGTTCTGGAATTTAAAGCTAAAGGAAAAGCAACCCAATATACAGCAATAAATGAAGCGATTAGAACCGCTCAATTTGTCCGCAACAAGTGCATCCGTTACTGGATGGACAACAAAAGTGTTGGACAGAAAGAGCTTTATCGCTACAACACAGCGCTAAGGGCTGAATTTCCGTTTGTCAAGACTTTAAATTCCCATGCTTGCCAAGCCTCTGTCGAGCGGGCTTATAGTTCAATTGCTCGGTTCTACGACAATTGCAAACGACAAGTTCCCGGTCAAAAGGGCTATCCGAAGTTTAAAAAGAACTGTCGCTCTGTTGAGTATAAGACTTCTGGGTGGTCGCTTTCTGAGACACGCAAACAAATAGTCTTTACGGACAAGAAAGCTATTGGCAAGTTAAGACTAAAAGGGACATGGGATTTAAACTTCTACCAAATAGATCAGATCAAGCGGGTGCGTCTGGTTAAACGTGCTGACGGCTATTACGTCCAATTTGTAATCAGGATTGAACACCAAGTCGAGACAAACTCGACTGGTAGGACAATCGGCTTAGATGTTGGACTCAAAGAGTTTTATACCGACAGCAACGGACATAACGAGCCAAACCCCAGATTTTACAGGAAGAGCCAGAAGCGGTTGAAGTCTAGACAGAGACGTGTTTCTCGCAAAAAGAAAGGCTCTACCAATCGAAAGAAAGCCATTAATCGACTAGGGCGAGTACACCTCAAAATAAGTAGGCAGCGTCAAGAACACGCTAAAAGACTAGCGCGTTGCGTCATCCAATCTAACGATTTGGTTGCTTATGAAGATTTGAGGATTAAAAACCTAGTTAAAAATCATTGTCTCGCCAAGTCGATTAATGATGCTGGCTGGTATCAATTCAGGAAATGGTTGGAGTATTTTGGAGTCAAGCTTGGAAAAATAACGGTAGCCGTTAACCCAGCGTACACTTCTCAAAACTGTTCTAACTGTGGTGCAGTTGTCAAAAAATCACTATCTACGAGGACACACAATTGTCAGTGTGGACTTGAATTAGATAGAGATTGGAATGCGGCTAGGAACATCCTGAATTTAGCCTTGGGTACTACAGGTCATGTAGGAACCTGGATTTTAAATCCGAACGCTTCGGGAGATTCGACCTCTACTCAGGCTGGAGCAATCTTGTCTGAGCAAGTTGGGTCTGTGAACGAAGAATCCCCATGCCTTTAGGCTGGGGAGTGTCAAAACAGAATTATGTAGCGCCATCGAGAACCCGCAACCTCACGGGACACTTCCCCGACAGCACTCTCGACAATTCAAATATATAATTCCCATGCAGCCGGAAACGATACGCTCTAAACCAACATCGCCATCGATTCGCATTAGAGATTAACCATCTTTTGCAGGTATGCGGACAGTGAAAATTGACCCCTTTCCCTCCTCGCTTTCCACCGAAATTTCGCCCCCCATCATCTGACAGTAATGGCGGCTAATTGTAAGTCCCAATCCAGTGCCGCCGTACTGGCGCGTCGCCGAACAATCAGCTTGCACGAAGGCTTCAAACAATTTGTGCTGCTGTTCCTCAGACATTCCAATGCCGGTATCTTGAACAGATAAACAAATCCAATCCGATGTTTCAGCACGAGCAATTGGACAAGCAATCGAGCCTGCCACCATTGAATTTTCAACACCAGACAGCTTAGCTGAATTTGATTTTCCGCTTCCATTAACGCGGCTGACGCTGATTTTTACCAGACCGTTTTTGGTAAACTTAGCAGCATTGCTCAGCAGGTGCAGCAGCACTTTCCGCAGTTTTCCAAAATCTGCGTGCATTGTGCCGACAGTTTGAGGATTGCACTCTATTTCTAAAACATTACCATTCTTTTTTACCGACAATTTAGTCGCAATCTCCACATTATCAATTAAAGATGCGATGTCAAATTCTTCGATGTCGAGTTTCAGCCCCCCGGCTTGAATTTTTGACAAATCGAGGATATCGTTAATCAAAGATAGCAAGTGCGTACCGGCATTTTGAATCTTGTGTAAGTCGGGAACAAAATCTTCTCCTTCAAGTTCTGCCGCCTCTTCTAAAAGTAGTTGGCTGTAGCCGATAATCGCGTTTAAAGGCGTCCGCAACTCGTGGCTCATATTTGCTAAAAATTGGCTTTTAGCAGTGCTAGATGCTAAAGCCTCTTCCTTAGCTTGTTCTAATTCTTTTGTATGTTCGGAAACTCGCTCGATCAGGTGATTGAGAGACACAGCTAATGAGCTTATTTCGTCTTGTCCGGTGACGGGTGCTCGCAAATCAAAATTTGACTCGGCGGCTACTTGTTCGGCCACCTGAGTGACGCTGACGACTGGTTTGGCGATCGCCCGACTGGTGCGGTAAGCCACCATTCCGGCCACCGCTACCGACAGCAGCATACTTATCATAATTATGGCTTTTTCGAGGCCTTGGGCGTCCTCCATCACTGCACCGCCTTGCCGCTCTTGCTGCTGGGCAATATCGAGGATTTTGCTCACTTCCTGAAGGCGGCTTTCGAGCTGTTTTGCACCTTCTCCGCTTTCTGTCGCCAACATTTTTCGGGCTGACTCTATCTCGCGAGGGGAGAGTTGCGATTGCTGGATTTGCTGCAAAGTTGACCTCAGAGTCCCGGCGTACAATTCTAAATTTTTTGTGCAATTTTGCAGTAAAGTTTTTAGAACTTCCGGCTTGGCTGCGAGCCATGCGGGTTGGCTGTCGGCAAACTTTTCTAGGCGCAACTGCAGGTTTTTAGCCTGGACAATAGTATTGACAAACTGCTTTTCTCGGATTTCCAGCTTGGCGGAATTATCTACAAAAGAATCTAGCTGCGCTCCCTGCAATTGTGCTGCCAGCACTGCATCTTTAAAATTACCGAGCAATTGCGCTTGTACGTGAGCGTCATTGAGTTGTTTTAATCCTTGTCCTTGGTAGTAGTCGGCAATCGCCAGTCCGCTCAGGGAGCCGATAAAGCCGATTCCTATTGCTAGTAAATACCCACCGCCAATTTTTTGATGGATGGGCAAACCCTCTATTTTAGATGGCAAGAATTTTTGGAATTTTAAGGATAGTTTTTCTCCCAAATCCTGGGTGTACGAGTTTTGATGTGCGGTTTCGACAGAAGCCACTTGTTCGGAAATAAAGAGCGGCATCAGTTTACCTACATTCCTATTTTTGGGGTTGATTTTTTTTTGCGTTCCTACAGATTTTTCGTGTCGGTCGAATGCTTCTAACTCTGGATTTAACTCGCCGTTATCGAAGCAAGCGGCAACCGATAAACTTGCTTTGTTTCCTGTTTTTTTGAGCAAGTTAATTTTTGACATATGCAACCGCTGTATTTTGTTGAAATCTACCACAATCTTAAGTTCTCCAAACGGAAAAGCTTGTTGGTTTTCTAGCAGACATCTGCGAAAAAGTATCTTTCACTCTTGTCGAGTCAGAAGAAAAACTTAAATTCGGTTGATGTCTAATAAATAATTAGGCTGTTGATGGCTGTTGCCAAATTACTTGTTCGATTCGTAAAAGTCTGCGACAGGCAAAAAAAGAAATATTTATCCCTGCAGTGAATGATCGCTGCATGGGAGGTTACAGCCAGAATTTTCTGTCTGATTCGTTTTGCCTGTGAATTGTCCAAAGCTGATATTGTCTGTTGACAATGCACCCGATTCCTCAGCTTTGGAGTTTTGCTGCCAGCAATGCGATGATTGCTGGACGGTTTTTGTTGAGCATCCGACGACTTCGTACTGCAGACTGTCACAAATGCGGCTGCCGATCGAACTTTTGCATTAGGCGCGATCGACTTTTGGCATCGCTGCCCCGCTTTCGACAAGTCTCAGACCAAGTCATGTAAGTTGAGTATAACTTTTTGACTTACCAAAAGAAACCGGGTTCCAGGAAGTCTGTCGATTGGGGCATTGAAGATTGGGGCCTTGAATCTGGGAGATTGAACGGGAGTCTAAAATTTTGATTTCTCCACGACTTTTGTCGGCAAATCGTATCGGTTTTTGATGGTGCCAACTGTTGGCAATCTGCTGTATCTCTGTAACAGCGCTGGATTCCATCGTACCAGCTTGCACCAGTTCAAAAAAACAATGTAACTCTCGCACCAGCTTGAAACCCTCAGACAATCAGTCAATCCCCAATCTAAAATTTAAAATCTAAAATTTAAAATCGCAGAACTTACCGTCTCTCCCCAAAGCTTCATCGGCCAATTCCAGCATCCAGCGATTCGGCTTGGCTTGGGGTTTTGCCGCGAGCACCGAAGTCCAAGCTTCCCTTTCTTTACCCCGGCCCAAAAGCGCAGCGCCAACTATCAAAGCTGTGGCTGTTGAAAGGCTGATGCCGCTTTGGCAGCAAACGAGCAAATTGCCCGGCCGCGCTGACATTTGGAGGGCAAAGTCAATAATTTGGAGGACATCATCAAGTGTAGGTAAAACCCGATCGGGGTCGTCAACGGGGGTTTCGAGGTCGTTTAACGACTGCCGCAGTCGGTTCGGGATTTTGTGAAAACTTTTGGGTTCAGGTATGCCCGGAGTGCCGATCGAGATTAAGTATTTGAGGGAGCATCCCGCAGGGCGATCGATAATGTATTCAGTGGCTTCTGCTTCCGAAGCAATCAGGATTTTCGGCAATTTTTCACCAGATAAATCTGCGGAATTGGAGGACTCAGAATCAACTGTTTTGACTTGTGTCTTAACATCCGGCAAGTATTGGGCAGCCAGCGCCCGAACGTCAGCAAATTCGCGGTTTAAAGCTGATTCCAGAGCCAAAATAGCAGCATCAGAGCCAATTTGACCCAGGGATTTAACAGCCTTTTGGCGCACTCCAGGAGTTTCGTCCCCCAGCAGGTGCACCAAATCTGCGACGGTTTCCTCTGTCCCTATTTCCCCCAAAACAGCAGCAACTCTCCACCGGACATAGGATTCGCTGTCTCTTAAGGCAATCGCCAGTCCCGCCTCGACCATTTGTTGCAAGTTAGCATCTCCGGCTGTATTAATGTTCCCCAAAGCCACTGCCGCCCTGCCGCGCACGAAAATGTCTCGATCCGAGAGCGATCGCATTACTGCCACCGCAGCCACCTCGCTGCTGATTTCTCCCAAGGCAGAAACCGCACTGCCGCGCAAGTCTGAATCGTCGTGGTTGAGGGCTTGCAGCAACCCCGCCACAGCCGTTTCCGTGCCGATTTGTCCCAAAGCTTCGGCGGCCCTCAAAGAAACGACATAGTAGTCGGGATCGTGCAGCAATTCTACTAAACGGGGTACTGCGTCGCGATCGCCGATTTTCCCCAAAGCCGCGGCCGCCCTAGCGCGCACAATTGGATTGGAGTCTCTCAGGGCGTTCAGCAAGCCGGGAACCACCTCAGAGACCCCAATTTTTCCGCAGTTGACGGCCGCCCGCCAGCGCACCTCGGAGTCTTCGTGTTTGAGGGCTTTGAGCAGTGCGGGGACGGCTATTGGCGGCTGTATTTTGCCCAAAGCCCAAGCAGCCCAGGCGCGCACTTGGGAGTCTTCGTGTTTGAGGGCTTCGAGCAGTGCTGCGACTGCTGGTTTCGAGTCAATTTCTCCGAGAGCCCAAGCGGCCCAAGCTTGCACTTGGCAATCTTCGGATTCGAGCGATCGGGCCAATTCAATTATTGCTGCTGCCGAGCCAATTTTCCCGATCGCCCGAATGCTGTGAAGGCGCACTGCACTTTGTTTGTGGTTCAATGCTTTGACTAGCATCGGAATTGCCCAGTCGGAACCAGTTAGTGCCAGCAGTTGAATTTTGCTCCTGGGCGAAGTTGGGATTTTTCCGATTAATTTTATTGCTGTTTTTTGAAATTCTGGCTTGAGAGTGCCTGCTAGCTTCGAGCCTAGTTTTAAATTTACTTTGAAAGCTAATTTGATGGCGCGCAAAGCCAGACTTTCCTGTTCTACTTGTGGCAATATTCTCGCTAAGGCGTGCATCCCTTGTCTTTCTTTCAAATATTTTTGTTTAAATTGAGCATCGCTGAGTTCTGGTAGCTGTTGGATGAGGCTTGCTGCTGAGTTCATTGATTTATCCTGATATTTTGGCAATAGCTGGAGATTGCTCTTTTAAACTCGCTGTTTTAATAAAAATACGGCTGCACAACACTCAACTTCTCAAAAAAGTTTGACACTTATAAAATATGTCGGATTCCGCTATTTTTGCAATTCCCCAATGATTAATTTTTTTGGGGAACCGGCTCGATCGTTAGTAGCGGTTGCTGCTTGGCATTGATGCGCTCTTAACGGACACAGCTCTGCTATATCGTTTTATACTCACATTTTGCACCATTTTTAGCAACAGTCTTTCGGGCCTGTTTCACAAAGAGTGAATTTTCTCGCTTCACAGGCTCGAAAGCCCGTTCGTAAAAGCTTGCTGAGAATGGTGCCACATCTCATTTTATAGCAATTTGGCTGGAAATCCCGATCGGCTCCGTCGAACGCAGCGAACCGAAAACAGCGCAATTCCGGGACAGTCTCTCATATCAAATCCTCTCTTCATCGGAATACTAAATTAAAGTTGACGGTTGACTGTTGACGGTTGACTGTTGACCGTCAAAGTCATCTGACGGCGCAACAGGAATTGATATCATATCGTTTTCGGTTG
>NZ_JBARVX010000071.1:0-15675 GCF_049646505.1 Microcoleus sp. | reverse complement strand
AGCCAAATTTTCAACCACAATCGTTGAAGTTGCAAATTTCGGGGCATCGAACCCCGAAATTTGCCCCCATTCCTTCCACCGCTTCTCTTCGAGTAAGCGGGGGTCTTTTGGGGGTTTAGATGAGCACTCGCGATTGCCCCTACATCGCCCCTAGATCGCTTCTACTTCGCCCCTAGATCGCTTTTACTTCGCGCTTCCTTGCTTTCTTAGGAGAAAACAGTTGGGCGATCGCCAGAATTGCAGGCAACATGGAATCCCCTTTACGCCCAAGCTTCAGCGAACCCTCTAAATCAAGCAGCAGGGACACCGCAGACGAAAGGGATGTTAGAGAAGCAGCAGCTACTTCTTTTCTCAGAAAGTACACTCGCTTCGGGTTGGCAATTTGACAAATCCGGGCAATTTCAGCGTCTTGCTTAACTCCACCAACTATCGCCGCTTTCACCCACAACCAAGTTCTAAATTGAGCAATCAGCGTCGCACAAATCGCCAGCGGGAAAGTTCCTATTGCCAAAAGTTCAAGCAGCAAACAGACTGCTCTGTTAGAGTTATTTTCCCTCAGTGCTTCGGCAAGCTGGAGGCTATTTTGAGTGGTTGAAGGAACCAGCGATCGCACAGAGTTTAAAGTGAGGGAAGCGCCACTGCTCAGGGTCGCCAACTTGTGCAGTTCTGATTCAGCGCGAGCCGGATTGTTGCCGATCGCAACCGCCAAGTAATCAATAGCATTTGAGTTCAGCGACAGCCCTATTGCCAAAGCTTGAGTTCGGATCGATCGGGCAATGAGATCCGTTCGCCAGGGGGGAATAAGGTCGAACACGAACAGCTTAGCTTGAGAAAGCAGGAATTTTGCCACCTTCAGGCGTTTGTCAATAGAAGGCGCTACAAAAACCAGGTGCGTCTTTTCCGGTACCTGCGGGAGCAACTGGAGAACCTCCAGCGCCTCTTCAGTAAACTGTTTGAAATTACACCCTTCTATCACCACTAACTTTGCTTTTTCCGTTCCCAAGGCGGGAGTTAAGGCGCAGTCAACCGCCTCATTCAATGCCGAAGCATCAAAGCGGTGATAATTGAAGCCAATCCAAGCGGGGTTGAGGTTCTTTTTAAAGGCAGAAAGCTTTTTGTGAATCGCGTGGAGGTCATCCCCTATCAGCAAGCTAATCATGGGTTCTTCTCCTCGAACAACACTTGATAGCGGACGCCCGTTGCCGCCAGAAATATCTTCTGCACCTTAGCTGCATTTCGGTTGAACTTGTCCAGGTATTGGGCGGGCACGGCCAGCACCGCTTTCTTTTCCGTCAGTGCTACCAGGGAAGCAGCACAGAGTAAAGCGCGGTTCTTCTCAGAAGTTGCTGAGAGCACTTTTTCCCAAATGGCTCGCTCTTTGGAACGGGGCGATCGCAACTTGGAGGTACTGGGCAGCTTCTGGGTGCGATCGGGCTGCCTGGGGTTAGCAAGAGCGCCAAGAGCGACGTGGGGTTTTAATTGTGGCACCTTTGCCAATCCCAGCAAGCAGAGTTCCAGCCACAGCGTTGGGTGAGCGCTCTTGCTGAGCTGCCATTCCGAAGCCTGCAACTGTTCGAGGCCAGCAGCGATCGCATTGCAGTCCCAAGCAGAGGCAATTTCCATCAGGGCCGAGTGCGAAATGCCGCTAACTAGCATCAGCGAACAGTCTGGCACGCTCGTTGCAAGCAACAAGTCCCGGTAGCAGGCTAGCAGCGACGCCAGCAGCATTTTAGGGCTTTTCCCGCTGTCAATGAGTTCGCGGGACAGTTGCAGCAGCTTCAGCGCGTTGCCGGTGCGGGTCGATTTCAAAATTGCAACTAAATCCGACTCCGGTATCCGCCCCGACAGCTCCAATACGTGAGAACTGGTAATTTCCTCTCCTAATAAGCTCAACTGGTCGAGCAACTGCAAGGCGTCCCTCATCCCGCCATTCGCGGCGCGGGCGATCGCAATTTTAGCTTCTTCGGCAATTGCAATTGACTCTTTCTCAGCTACCATTGTTAGCTGTTTGACAATGGCTGGGATTGGCAGCGATCGAAACAGGAACGTTTGGCAGCGACTGTTAATTGTTGGCAGCACTTTGTGTTGCTCTGTCGTACACAAGATGAACACTACATGATGCGGAGGTTCTTCCAAACATTTTAGAAGAGCGTTAAAAGCTTGGGAACTCAGGCAGTGAACTTCATCTAAAATAAACACTCGGTAGCGGCTGATAACTGGTGCGAAGTGCGATCGCTCGATCAGGGTACGAGCATCATCCACACCGTTGTGGGAAGCCGCGTCAATTTCAGCAACGTCTAAGCTGCTGCCTTTTTCAATCGAGCGACAGGATTGGCACTTGCCGCACGGCTTTACTGTGGGTTTGTCTGCACTGGTGCAGTTGAGAGATTTAGCTAAAATGCGGGCCGTTGAAGTTTTGCCCGTTCCCCGTTCGCCGGCGAACAAGTAAGCCGGAGCAATTTTATTAGTTTTGACCGCATTGGAAAGTGTCCTTTGGATGTACTCCTGTCCGGCCAGTTCAGACAAGCTACGAGGGCGGTATTTTTGAGGCAATGCTGCGTACATGATTGAATGGTTAGGTGTAATTGTTTGCTGAGAATTAGAGTCATATTTGCGGAGTTTGCACTCAGAAGAAGAGAGAAGTAAAAAACTCAATATTTTTACTTCTGCCAAGCGAGCCTTTTTTGCAAAAGACATCAGTCTTTGAAAATCGGCATTAACAAGTATTTGGCATCCATTAGGATGTTGGGCTTGGAGCGGTTGCCAGCAGGAACTAAAATGGCGGGGCCGTCGCGCTGAGTGAGGTGCATTTGGAGTTGGGAACTAGCGATCGCTTTTGCACCTTCCAACAGGTATTTTATGTTGAATGAAATTGACAAATTGCTGTCTGAGTTAACGTGCGCTGCCATCTGTTCCAAACCGTTTCCAAATTCTCTGAAAAGCGACAGTGACACTTGCTGTTCTTCGCTATTAATGCGGATGCTGAGCGTTTTTTCTTTCTGGTCGGCCAGCACAGCAATTCTCTCTATAGCTTTGATGAAAGGTGCTTTTTCCAGCGTTACCTGATGTTGGAAATCCTGCTGCAATAAATCGGGATAAGCTGGGTATGTGCCTTCTAAACAGCGCGTTACTAAGCGCTGCGCTCCCCACCGGAATTCTACCAGAGCGCTCTCAGTGCTGTAAGAAAGCTCTACTGGGTCAGCGGATGTCCTGCTCGATAAAATTCGCTCCAGTTCGGCAAGCGATTTAGCTGGGACTGTAAGCTCTAGAGGCTGTGCAATTTCCGCTTGTTTCTTCTTAGAAAAACCTTGAATTGAAGTATTGAGGACAACCAAACGGTGGCCGTCTGTGGCAGCAAATTCGAGGCTATCTTGGCAGATTTTGAAGTAAACACCTGTCAGGATGTGCTTGCCTTCATCGGTAGCGGTGGCAAACAGTGACCCTTTCAGCCCTTCTTTCAACGTTTCAGGGGGAATACGAATTGTTTGTGCTGTTTTTACTTCAGGAATGGCAGGGAATTCTTCACTCGAAATCCCTCGAACTTGATAGCGACCGCAAGCAGCAATTAAGGTAGCAACTGGACTGTTGCTAGCCTCTGGCAAGGTGATGTTATTCCCGCTATCTTCGCTATCTTCACCTTCGCGATTCAAGGCTTCGCGACTGACCAAAGTGATATCTCCGGGCGAGAATTTCCCGACAATATCACTGAGAAGTCCGACTGGAATAGTCATGTCGCCGGGAGATTGAACGTTGGCCTCAAAGGAGGTTTGAATAGCCAATCTCATGTCGAAGACGGTAAGTTGGACTCGCTGCGTTTTTTTGCAAGCAACTAAGAGGACATTTCCTAACACGGGGTGGGTGGGTTTTGCTGGGACAGCTTTGCTGACAAGTTCGAGATGGTTGGCTAAATTGTCTTGGGTGCAAACTAGCTTAATTTCTGGTGATAAAAGCTGGGGAGAATCGCTATCGGGGGATTGGTGTTGGGATTTTTCTTCAACTTTTTGCTCATCTTTGACCAAAGGTTTGGTTCGTTCTAAGGTAACACTTGCCTTGGGTTTTATTTTGGATGAACCGTTTTCTTTATTTCGTCTTTTAGCTGTATCGGTGGGGGTTTTGGTCTGCATCTTTGTGCGTTAAAATAGCTGCTAAGCGGGGGCAGCGTTAGCTGCCTAGAGAATAGCTTGTATTAGCAGCTTGTCACTCAAGTTTAGATATAGAATTACTCAAAAAAAGCTAATTCAGATAAATCAGCATTCATAGTAGGAATTAACAAAGTGCGATCGAGATATTTATTGCCCCGTTCGCAGGATGTTTCAGGACTAAACAAACAAGCATGACAAGCCGCCCAATGCAAAGAAGTTGTATTTTGTAAAGGGCTATGTTCTGCACATAAAGGGTCAGAAGCACATAAACCAATTTGTTCTAAAGCTTGGTCAATATGACGACCAAAAGTACCTGGTTCACCTAAACTGACTAATCCCCCTAGTGTACCTTCGCTATCGGGTGCGGCTGTATAAATCAATACACCAGCCATTGGGCCATTATCTTCATTGGGATCTTTTGAGTAAATGCGTTCCCGCAAACTAGCAGCATTGTAACCACATTCTATTACTAATTGTCGCATCAAAGCATGAGCGAAGGAATGAAGTAAAATATAACGAATACCGGGGAAATTAGTATCAGGATCTAAGGAACGCGCCCTGCGCCAACGACGATGCGCTTCTAAGCTTTGTTGTTCATAAGTTTTTAATCCAGGTGTACTGGATAACCATTTTTGTAGTTTTTCTTCTTGAAACTGCATAAAAATACCTTCGCCGCGCACTTCTGAAGCTGGAACCCATGTAGGTTCAGAACGACTCAAAGGAGCCCAGTATTCTTCGGGTAATTCTCCTGTTTCAGCATAATCACCAGGAGATTCGATGCGTGTAAAACCAACTAAAGCACGAACTTCTCGCAAGCGTTCTACTAAGACAACTTTTTCAAAATAAGCTTCGTAACCATCAGGGGCGGCGACGGGTGTTAACCAGAAGTCAGCGCTATTCAAACTGGTATCAGCATTAGAAAAAACTTGCCATTCTGGGGTTTTGATATCTTTCACGTCGAGGCATTCGGTTTCACCTGTTTCTTGACGTTTGTGTAAGATTTCTTTCGAGATTTCGGCATCTGAATATTTAGCAAATTCTTTTAGTTGACCGATTTGGCGGAAAGCAGCTAAAATGTCAATTGTAATAGCTTTTTCTAACACAGTCCAATGTTTATCAACCAGTTGCCCCAGTTGATTAATAGTAGTGGGAATTGAGAGTACGGAAAGGGTGATAGGAAACCAGCTATTTGATGCACCGAGTAAGATACTTTTCATTTGTTTGGTACATCCATCTTCTGCAAAGTTGCGTAAATGGGGATGGCGACCGCGACATTGAGGCATATTCATTTTACCAAGTTCGCCAAAGGCATCGGACAGCCGGCGAGATTTACCGCAACTATCGCATTTTACTTCAATATCAGTAGCAGAACCAGAAATGCCATATTCATAGAGACGCAGAGAACCTTTGCAATTACTGTTACCTCTATGAACGAAATAGTGCCAGGGAAAATCATCTAAGTGTCCGTGTTGACAAGCTACTAAAAATCTGGCAGGGATGACTGTTGGGGAATTTTTGCGGCAATTACTATGAATATAGCGATTTTGGTCGGGTCGATGGCGATCGCGTTTTAACTCAAATAGTCCCGATTTTAAAGGGGCGAGTAATCGACATTGGGGACAAACTACCCAGGTGGGGAAAGGTGAGACGGGAATTCCTACTGTGGCGCTTTCATCAAATAAGTTAGGGATGGTATTGTTTGATTCAGATATAGGCGGCGTTAGCAGTTTTTTGACTTGATTACCGATTTCTTTTTGCACTGCTGCTAGTAACCGCGCTTCTCCTAATTCTGAGGCGTGAGTAAGTTCCCAATCATCTAATCCCATTACCATTGTTGATAAGTTGGGTAAATCTACAATAGAACCAATGCCTGAAGAGAATAAAATTTGGCTGGGTCGGAGTTCGCCGACTTTGTTTTTAGAAGAAGATTGATTTGTTGTCATTGTATTAACTAATATATGGCGAACCTAAATGAATCGATAAGGTTTGTAGTGAGGACTTTAGTCCTGGGCAGAAGAAGGACTGAAGTCCTTACTACAAACCAGCGATGGATTGCCCTACAAGTCTAAATCTATTGGGGTAGTTTCACTCATTGATTGGGTGGGACGATCGTCATCATCGGGGATGCGATCGTCTAAAATTAATCCGATATTCGGTTCAACATTTCGCAAGGAATTTAAACAAGTAAATGATTGCCAATTGCTTTGTCCTGGTTGTTCTAATAATCCCATTGTCACCCCATCTTTTTTAGTCTGATATCCTAATACTTTTCCTCCCGTCGTATTCGCTGCTTCTGCTAACCAATAGTCTAATTTAGTTTCTAATTCCTGTTTTACTAAATCGCGGGTTTTAGTATCGCCTAATGCCAAAGCCCGATCGCAAATCGCATTCATAGCAGCTTCCACATAAGGATGATGGCGAGAAACCCTGCCTGCTTTATCATTCGCGTTTAATTCGCTACCTGCCAAACGCACTAAGGAAACGAATAAAGCAGCTAATCCTCGGTCAAGGGCGCGGGGGGCAAAAGGAGTAATTGACAGGGCTTCAACGTGCTGATAGAAGGTAGCATGATAATGTTCAAATTGCTCGTAATGAGATAAATCTCTCGGTCTGGCCCAGTTATAAACAGTAAATACTAAACCGGGGAAACTTCGCCCTACCCGCGAGGTTGCTTGGATGTATTCAGCAGTGTTTTTGGGTTGACCTGTCACTACCATTACGCCTAAACGTTTTACATCTACGCCCACAGAAATCATATTAGTAGCTAGTAAAACATCTAAGGGTTTGCGCTTGTTATTTTTGTTGGACTTCTCTGAGGAAAAAGGAGTTTCTAACCAATTTAATACGATGGGAATATCGGTAGAATTTTTGCGCGAGGTCAATTCTTCTACTTCCAGTCTCAGACGTTTTGCTAGCCCTCTGCGGTCGGTTTTTGCTAAGCGAGATTGAATGTCATCATCCACTAAACGCCGAGTTCCTCCTAGTTCCCGCATTGAATTAAAATAACCCACTAAGGTCATCCAAGGGTCAACCACATCGCCATAGTCTTCAAACAAATCTTGAGAGACTGCCAATACTGCTGTATAAACGCGAATTAATGCTGCTTTTAATCGCCTTCCTGTGGCACAAATCCCCAAATATCGCCGACCGGGATAATCCTCTGAAGGCGGACGCTGACAGGAAAAGAAGTTATCTTCAATATCTAATCCTTGCGGGGGGAAAACTTGCACTTGGCGCAAAAATAGGTTATGTACTTGGTCGCGCGCTTGTCTAATTGTCGCAGTGGAAGCGATTACTTTGGGGCGGACTATTTTACCGTTCACTTCCCAGGATGCCAGTTTATCTACGGCGGTTTCATAGAGTCCGACTAGGGTTCCTAACGGGCCACTAATTAAGTGTAATTCATCTTGAATAATTAAATCTGGTGGCCGCAAGGGATTGCTAGGAATTGTTTTAGCAGTGGGGAGTCCGTATTTACTGGGGTGAGAGTTTGTATCTTCGATTTCAGGAGAACGAAAACCGTGACGGGTGCAATATCCGTCTACTTGTCCGAATAGCATTTGTACAGCACCATTCCAAGGCATTTGGGCAAATTTGTCAACAGTTGCTATCACTAATGTTGGCAAACGACGATAGATTTCTTCATCTACAACTACGATGGGTAAACCTTCGGTGGGAGATTGTTTTTGGGTAAATAAACATTTGCCTAAAGCATCACCACAGTAAATTAAAGTGCGTCCTTGTCCTTTGGCAAAGGATTCTACTTTAATATGTTGTTTGCCGGGGTCAATTTGAGAACCACACCAAGGACAGTTAGTTAATTGATGCGGGGAACCGCTGCTAGTGGGTTGGTATTGTCCGAGTTTTTGTTTGAGAAATTCATTACTTTGTTCGGTTCGGTTTGGTGTGGTTTTCATCCCCACCCATAACCCAATTCTAAACGGTTCTTTTCCCCATTTATTTTCATCTTGGCGGCGGATTTCTTCGCAGGCACAAATTAAGGTTGTGGCGCGTTGAAATTGTTGTAATGTTAAGAGGCGGAGGGTGTAGCGCATCAGGACAGCAACGCCTGCTGCGCCGGAACGTCCGGCAATATCTCCTTGCAATCTTCTCAGTCCAATGGTGTAGGCTGTTAATCCTAGATAGGCTTCGGTTTTACCGCCGCCGGTGGGGAACCAAAGTAAATCTGCGATCGCATCTGTGGGATGACATCGATCTGGGTGGTCTAATTCGGTGATACTGGGAAGATTTAGCAGGATAAAAGCTAACTGAAACGGTCGCCAGGTGCGATTCTTGGGGATATCAATATTATCCCATTCGCTGGCTTCGCCGCGCCGTTTATTTTCGGCATAAATTGAGTGAATCCGCTGTTGCCACATCGCCCGATTCATAAATTGGAACGCTTCAGCAGCCTGATTATCTGTTTGTAATAACGTGATTCCTGCTTGAATACGATCGCAAGTTATTTGACAATTTGCCAAGGCCGATTTTGCCGCCTCCTGATAATCGCCTAAATCGGCGGTGGAGTCGGCAATTTTCGCAGTTTGTTGGGCAATCCATTCACTATAAGCAATAGTTAAAGAACTTAAAGCAGTTGATAAATCGGGAATTTCTGCTAGTTCTTTCATATCTAAAATTAATCCCGCCAGTCCCGGTATTTCCTCAATAGTTGGCGGCGTAGTTTGGGGAATTTCGTAGGCGGGAACGACTTTAGTAGCAAGGCGGATAGCCCGATGTCTTTGGCTGGCTTCCCCATCGCACTTTCCGCCTAAAAGTTCCGCGTGTACGCCTGTCCCGTGTCCGACAGCAAATTCTATGCAGTCGCGGTACTGCATCGCCATTGCTTGTTCTTCGGCAAATAAGACGGGGTTGAGTTTACCCAGTTGGCGTTTCAGCCGCCGTTTAATGAAAATCTCGGGATATTTGGGGTCGGCAGACTCAACGCTTAATTCTGGTTGAAATAACCAAGCGCTATCGCGTCTAATTTCCGGTTCTTTTTGTCCATTAACTAAAAAGAGAGTCACAATCCAATCTTGATGCTGTTGGCGAATTTGACCTTGAACAAATACTGCTTTTTCGGGATCGATTTGCCAAGGATTAATCGCGCCTACTTTTAAGATAATATCCGGTGAGGTTCCTCGAATCGGGTAGCGCCGCCACAAGGTTTTTGCTTCGCCAGTCAAAGTTTTGGCGCTTTCGCTTTTCTCTCTTTCGTATTGTCCCCACCCTGCTTTTACTTTAATTGCTTTGGCATTTCCATCAACACAAAAAGTCATGCCAATTGCGGAGGGAAACATTTTCTCGGCGGGGAGAATGTTACTTTCGGTTGTGCCTTCTTCTAAAGTACCGCTACCGGAAATGGCTAATTCATCCATTTGTTCTGGCGTTTCTTCGAGTTCTTCGGGTACAATATGCCGATCGCTAGGTGCGATTAATCCGACGAGATAGCGATCGCTAACTCGCATTTCGTCTATTTCTTCATAGTCTCCCCCCGCAGGGCCGAGTAAATCATCTAATATTGCTTGTTCTAATTCTGCCCGAATTTGATAATAAGTTGGCGTTTCTAAAAGAGAAGGATGATTGTTTTCAATATTTGGATGGGTATTGTTTTCAATATTTGGATGGTTATTGTTTTCAATATTTGGATGATTGTTGAAATAATGTACAACTTTTTGAGCAATGTTATCGGACATTGTAGAATCTTCTAAGTCGATGACATCGCTATCATCTAAGCTAAGGCCCTTTAATAAAACTGCTAAATGTTGTTCGTTGACCGAAATTACGCTACTCCAATCTAGTTGGGCGGTGCGATTTTTCAATTGTTCGTTAATCGCTGCGATGTCTAAGTTGCCAGGTAGTATAGCAGGGAGTTGGATAATATTCATAATATTGCAATATTTCGTAATATTTATAAATTAGCAATTTAGCATTTTAGCATAATACCACATTTAAATACATAGGGTGCGTCACGGCTACGCTTAACGCACCATCTTTCACTAAATGTGATAGTTTTAAATTGCACCTTTATATCAAATCGTCTATTGTGGCTAAGGATCGTTTTCATCAAGTTGTTAAAACTGCTCTTACTAAGGATGGGTGGAATGTTACTCACGATCCACTTAAAATTAAAGTGGGCGGTGTAGATATGGAAATTGACTTGGGGGCAGAACGATTACTGGCAGCAGAGCGAGGAAATGAGAAAATTGCGGTGGAAGTCAAAAGTTTTTTAGCTAGTGCATCGGCAATTTCTGAGTTTCATACAGCACTGGGGCAGTTTATTAACTATCGGGCTGCATTGCGTCGTGAAGAACCCGATCGCATTCTCTATTTAGCCATACCCGATTTAATCTATAACAGCTTCTTTCAACGTGATTTTCCAGCATCAATGCTGCAAGAAAATTCCGTAAAATTGATTATTTACGACATTGAACTGGAGCAAATTTCACAATGGAAAAACTAACGGATCAATTAACCAACTATCAGCAAATTGTACAGCAATTATTGATGGATTACGCAGAAATTAAGCCAGCTTATGGTGATATTGAAGTTGAAACTATCTTTGATACACAGCGAAATCACTATCAAATTGTGCATCTGGGTTGGCAGCATAAACGCTGGGTGCATGATTGTATAATACATCTTGATATTCGCAATGAGAAAATCTGGATTTTTTACAATTCAACAGAACATGATATTGCAGCAGATTTAGTCAATTTGGGTGTACCAAAACAAGATATTGTGTTAGGTTTTTATCCTCCTTTCATGCGGGAAATGAGTGATTATGCAGTGGGCTAAAAGTAGAATAAATTTCGTAGTAAGCACTTTAGTGCTAAAGGGACTGAAGTCCCTACTACGAACATTTGTTTCATTTGCTAATCAAAATAAGCTTAACTGTCCCTCAGATAATATCTGTTTTTTCGCATTTTTACCTCCAGTTTTCCCCTTTTTCTTCCCTTTATCGTGCAACCCTTGGACGACTTCTTCGGCGTAACGTTCGTGATTCAGCAGCAAGAGTCTATCTAGCACTTCCCGGCGTGCGGTTTCGCTGATAGTGTAGCGCAATCCTTGTTTGGTTTGGTGGAAATCATGCCCTAAGTCTATGTCTTGCCAACCGTAGGCGGCGGCGACGGCGTTATCCATTTCGATGTGTAATGAACGCAGTTGTTGAATGTCGGCGGCGGTTTCTTCGGGGTTGTGGAAGCGGTTATAGGTTTTGGTTAATCCTTCTTGGCGAGTTTGCATGATGCTTTGGCGGTGGGTGTAATATTTTTCGCCTATTTCTTCTAGGTTTGAACTTGATGTGGGGAAGGGGAAGGTTTCAAAGCCATTACCAGGAGAATATTTAAGGTCTACTCTAAGGTTTGAGCAATATTGACGCGCCCATGCTTCATGAATATTTGATTGAAGAATTCCAACTTCATCGAATGAATTAATTGTAAAAATATCAAGATTTGAAGAATAAACGATTCCGTTATAAACGAAGGCAAAGCTTAGATATTTGGTAACTTCTGAACATACTAATACCTGTTTATTTTCGGCGATCGCATCATAAAGTCCTGGACATCTTTCTGCAAACTGCCACCATTTATCCTTATAGACCTTTTTATTTACTTTCTCTCTTTGAGGCTTAACCTTTTCTTCTACGATCGCCAAACAATCAGGATAATCAGCAGCATAAGGTTTACCCTTCGGCTTTTTCGGATCGTCATGTTCAGCATCCAAAGGCCAATCCTTAAAATTTATTACCCAACGACTCGGAGATTTATCTGGGCGAGAATTCAAATCCTCACCATTCAAATAAGGAAATAAAACATCTTTATTGCGAGGATCTTTTTCAATTAATGCTTGTGCTTCTTCTGGAGTTAAAACAAAACCCATACCCAGCACAACTGAACCTTGAAAAGATTTAGTTTGATTAGCTGCTAATCGCTCAGGATTACCAACAGCTTTACCCGGCGTTGTCAAAAATGCAGTAATTCCATCAACCGGCTTTTCATCTAAAATAAATTCACCCTGCCAACTTCCTTTTCGTAACCAAACATGAGCAACTTCTAAACTAGCCGTTCCCTCCCATTTGCGACTAGGAACAGCACGGGTAATCACACAATGATTAGCAACTAATTGATCTAAACCCACTTCGCGAGTATCACCTTGGGCTATTGTATTTGTCGCGACTAAACCAAACCCACCCTGAGAATTAAGTAACTGTTGCGCCCTCAAAAAAAAGTAAGCACATAAATCAGCAACTCCTTTTTTTTCCCTCGCAATTCTTTCCACTAAAAAATCTCGATAATCCGTACCCAAAACACCTGTAATCTTTTTCCCTCCCTGAAACGGAGGATTTCCCACCAAAGCATCAAAACCTTTACCCGATAAATCACTTAAAAACACCTCTGGAAACTCCAACGCCCAATGAAAGGTTTTTCTAGGCGCTTGTTCCCTAGGTTTCCCAATATCTAACATTCTTTGCGCCTTAGCATATAAAACCTCAATTTTTCGCTGCCTTTCCTCACCCTTCACCGCCAAAACCCCCACCACCTGCTGAGACAAAACCGCCAAATCCTCAACCACCAAATTACCCGTTTTTCCCGCTTGCATCAACGATTCCCCAACCAGCAAATCCCCAATAAACCGCACCTGATTTAAAGCTTTCTCCGCTTCCTCCAATAACTCATCCTTCCGTTGCAAATCCCGAATATCATTAACCGAAAAACCTTCTAACTCTTGACGTTTAGCAATCGCTTCCTCTAACAAAGGTCTACAAATCGTCGAAATAATCGCCAATTGATTCCCCTCTTTCGGGTTAAGATGAAAAAACTCAATTTGCTGGGCATCCGTCACCCCCAACAGCGAATCACCCCATTTCAAAGCATGATTTAAAAACGTAAACGGTCGCCCCTGCGCCAAAGTTATCAACCACAAAGATAACTTCGCCATCTCCGCCGCCAAAGGATTTTTATCTACTCCATAAAGACAGCGTTCCGCCACAATCCGCCGCGCCACCGTCAACCGTTCATCACTATCTTTCGGAATCGGACATTCATCAGGACGAAACTTAGATAAAGTCCCCTCCGGTGCAATCACAACCTTCCCCGGATTTTCCCGTTCCAACCCTTCCCACGCCTCCACCAAGCGTTCCGCCAAATAGCGACAAGTCTGCACCAAAAACGCCCCACTCCCCATCGCCATATCGCAGACTTTGAGTTGCAGTAACTCCTTCGCTGACTTGAGTCGCCACTGTTCCTTCGGCTTCCCCTCAGCCACCCCTTCATAAACCAACGGTTCCAGGGTATATTGCACGATAGGTTCAGTTAAACTGCGCGGTGTATAATGCGTCCCCGTTTCCCGACGATTTGAACCTTTCGTGACGTAGACACTGCCCTCTGGAATCACCATTGGGTACTCCAGCGTGTCCAGGCGAATCAATCCGGCAAACGGCAAAACGCGCTGATACAATTCCCCATCATTATTGCAAGCCGCCCGCAACCGCTCCTGCACCCTTGGCAAAACCACCACAGAGAGAGCCTTACGCAGCGCAGCAGGGGACTTATTCGACTGCTCTTTGACAAATTTGACCAAATCCTCCTCGCCCTTGGCTTGCAGCCGCTCCAACTCCAAAAGCCCCACCTCTGGTTCCCGTTCCCGCGTCCCAATCAATCCTAAAACCGCAGACGTTGCCCTGACTGCCGTATGGTCGAGCAAGCCTTCATAAACATGACCGATTTGCTCAATATCCAGCGCCCGAAACGAAAGTCGGCGCGGTTCCAGCGTCCCACCCACTTTGATTTGCAAAATTTGCAACGCTTCCAACAAATGCAACACAATCCGATTGTTCACCGGGATAGGTTCAGCAGAAATCTCCTGCCACCGACTTCCCCGCCCTCGCCCCTCCAAAAACGGGAATCTGTCCGGGTCGAACAAACTGCCGCCATAGGCCGGAATATCCAGCAAATCGTGGCGAATTCCCCCATGCACAGCGCGAAACGTCGCCAACAACCGACACCACGCATCGCTGCGGCGTTCCAACACCTCCTCACCAAACTTATCCGCATCGCTGCGTAACTTAGCGGAAATGGTAGAAACCGCATAATATTCGTGATAAAGCGCTTCTCCCCCCGCCGAAGGAATCAACTTCCGTTCCTCCGCTGAAAACAGAAACACCAGACGCATCATCACCGTCAGCGCCGCTTCGTAAAGCTGAGGTTCCGAAATATCTTGCAAAAGAGTGCGATTTCTATCTTGGTCAATGCGGTCTAACGCCTGTACCAAAACTTCCACCGCCCGCCGTACCTGATAACCCAATTGGTCAGTAACTTCTTGCTGGTCACTAATACTTTGAGTTAGCAAAGTTTCCAGTATTTCCGAGTCATCCACCCCAAAAAACCGCCTCACCCCCAACAAACTGCGAAACGCCCGCAACGTCAAATGTTCTTCCAACCACAGCGTCCCGTACCAAGAAATAAAACCCGTGGTTTCCCCTCTAGGCGCATTAACTAACATCCAATGTTCGCCATTAGTTACTAACCCCAACCGCACATTACCAGCGTGCAATAATTCCATCATCCGAGTCGCGGGACTTGCTTTCCAGCGTTGTCCTGCCAAAGGTTTCTCTAAATCCTGTTCGGCAGGTACAATCTGAACTAATAGCCGGGGCGTCCCTGCATTAGGTGTTTCTTGAGGATTAACAATTACCCAATCTGGCCGGAGAGTTTCGCCCTGTTCTGCAACAGTGGTTTGCAACCCAGGCGGAATGCGCTGCCCTTCTAACAATACCTCCTCCGGCAATTCCAAAGTCTGCCGCAAAACAAATTCCACCCAAGCGCGATGAATCGCCTTTTCAGGACGCGCCCCCAGTTGATTATCCTGCCATTCTTCATAGGCTAACCGTAACAGCTTAAAATGTTCCGAGTCATGGGCATCCAACCCACTGGGAAACACTTTCAGCAATACCGGTAAACTTAAAAAAGGCCCGGAAGCTTCAACCAGAGATAACCATTCAGCGTGGTGACGTGCGGTAGACATGATGGGTAATGGGGAGTGGGTTTTTATGGCTGTTGAATGGCGCTGACTAAGATACCTAAAATTTTCTTGATATCCTTAATATAATATTCGCTTAAATCACTAGAGATAACCATTCAGCGTGGTGACGTGCGGTAGACATGATGGGTAATGAGGAGTGGGGAGTAGGGAGTGGGGAGTGGGGAGTAGGGAGTGGGGAGTAGGGAGTGGGGAGTAGGAAGTGGGGTTTTTATTGCTGTTGAATGGCGCTGACTAAGATACCTAAAATTTTCTTGATATCCTTAATATAATATTCGCTTAGATCGATCTAAATTACCTTATCCTGTAACTTTAAAAATTGCCAAATCGTCCCGATGGTGATTACTCCATAAATACTTTTGATTTCATTTCCTTGTCGTTCATTAAATAACTGTGCTGCTACCATTTCCGCAATACACTGCGCCAACCCCGATTTTAAGTTTTCATTCTTCGTATCCATAAATTTATTGGACGGGCAAGATGCCCATCCCACAAG
>NZ_JBARVX010000070.1:0-1759 GCF_049646505.1 Microcoleus sp. | reverse complement strand
GCCCTGAGATGCAAGCGACACGGGCGGTTTTAACCGCCGTAAATCTTTCTTAATTCCTAACACTTGAAAACAGATAAACACGTTAAAATATAAACAACGAGGTGAGCGCAATTGTTGACAAATTACGTTTACAAGTTACGTCCCAATCAAACACAAGCATTAAAAATATCTGCTTGGGTAGATATGTTGCGAAGTCACTATAACTGGTGTCTCAACGACAGAATGACTCAATACTACCAGCAGTTCATTGAAGGCAATTACTGTGACATCAGAACGAAAGGCGAAGCTTCACCATTGACCTGCTTCGTAAGTAAAAGTGGCGCAACTGGAAATCCCTGGAAAGACTCTAAGCTTGACTTTGAAGGTAAAGCTAGAAATCCTCGTCGAAGTGCTGGTGACATTCAAATAACAGCATTGCCTGAGTTGAAAATAGCTAGACCTTGGTATAACGGCATTGACTCAACAGTTCTACAACAGAATGTCAAACGCTTAGACATTGCCTACAAAAATTTTTTTGAAGGTAGAGGATTCCCGAAATTCAAAAATCGGAGTAACTTTACTTCTTTTACCTTCGTAATGGGAGTAAAAATCAAGGGCAATAAAATTTACCTACCAAAACTGGGCTGGATTCGGTTTTACAACTCTCGCCCAATCTCAGATGGATTTACTATCAAGGTTTGTGCGGTTAGAAAGCGCCAGAATGGTTGGTATATTTCCGTGAGGATAGAGGATAAGTCTGTACCTGAATACAGTGCTATTTCTGTTGCCGATAGCCCCAAAGTAATAGGTTGCGACTTGGGAATCACTAAACTGGTTCATCTTTCTGATGGATACCAAATTGAAAATCCCAAGTTTTCGACAAACAAAAAAGCTAAACGTACCCTGAAAATTAGACAGAGACGGGTTATCCGCAAAACAAAAGGCAGTAAAAACCGCAAAAAAGCAGCTATCAGAGTCAGCAGATTCCATCAAAAGATTGGTGATAAACGCCAAGCATATCAATGGAAAACTGCGAATTTAATAGTATCTCGTAATATTGATATAATCGCCTTAGAAGATTTGAACATCTCTGGGATGATGCGTCGATGCAAGATTAAAAGTGACGAAAAAACCGGGAGGTTTCTGAAGAACGGGCAATCCAGAAAAAAGGGATTGAATCGCGCCATCTCTGATGCAGGTTGGGGTGATTTAGGATTAAAGATTGAGTATCTAGCTGCAAAGCAAGGAAAAATCGTAATCAAAGTTAATCCTAAGCACTCTAGCCAAGAATGCAGAAGTTGTGGGCACATCGACAAATCCAATAGAGATGGAGAAAAATTCATCTGTGTGGAATGTGGATATCACGAACACGCCGATATTGGTGCTGCAAAAACTATCAGAGACCGAGCTTTGAGAATGGTACGCGGGGACTCCGCGAAACCTGGTGTTGAACACCTAAACGCCCAAAAGATATCAGCACGCTCTACGAGCAAACGTGCTGAGTTTGGGAACCCTAGTAATAGGGATATTAAGAACGAAATTTCTTAAGAATCTCAATCGCTTCAGCGCTGAGAGTGTCAAGAGGAGTTCCTTGAGGCTTTGGCTGAAAATCGAGCTGAGCTAGAAGGGTTGAGGCTACCGGGTGATGATTTGTATTATTCGGAAGGTGAGGGGGAGTAAAACATGACCGAATCATTTAGAGCTATCCGTACCCCAGCTCAGATAGGCTCCCTCACAGTGGATGGCTTCATGTTGCCAGATGGCTCGTATCGGATGTCTC
>NZ_JBARVX010000069.1:0-3347 GCF_049646505.1 Microcoleus sp. | reverse complement strand
CCGCCATCCCGCGCCGCGCCGCTTGAATTGCGACATAATTTTGAAACTGGGTGGCTGCGGTTGCACTCCCTGCAAGCACTCCTTGTCTGGCCATTTGATAGGTGGCAAAATGCAGCGCAAATTGATTTGCCATCAGTTTTAGCAACATTGGTTTTAAGATAGAACTCACAGCTAAAGCGCTGCCGCCTTTGAACAGCAAACCCAGCGGGTCTTTTTCTGCAGAAATCGGCAGGGGTTGGGAGAGTTTAGAATCAACAATTGCTCGCTGTACGCGCAGTGTCAGCGCTTGCTGTTCGTCGGCGGGTAAGCGCTTCCACGCGCGGCCCATTAAGTGCAGAAATACTTCGGCTTCTAAGTCGGTGGTTGACAATTGTTTGGAATAAGGAATTTTGAGATAGCGACAAACTTGAATTAGTGCTTGTCTGTAGGTTACTTGTTCGGTTCGCCCTCGGAGTACCGTCATCCCGTCGGCGGCAAGATAGCGAAACCGCTGTTCTACGGCGTCTAGCCACGCTTCGCGATCGCGGCTTTGTACGTCTAGGGGTGCGGGGGTTTGCACGTAATCTAAAGGGTTAAACTTGCGGCTGAACAAGAGTTCTGTTAGTTGCTGCAATTCTTCTTCTGTTGTCAATTCTAGTGCTGCTCTGAGTTCGTCCAAGATTTTGCCCTCCGCTAGGGTTATTTTAGATTTTAGATTTTAGATTTTAGATTTTCCCGAGTAGCGGGCTGTGGAATTTGCCGATCGCTATATTTTTTTAAACTAATCTTACCTGTGCATTCGTGCTGTCCCCTATTCTACTACGTGCTGCAGGGCGATGGCGTTGGGCTTGCAACCTGTGCTGCGGCTCTCAGGGTTTGGCCGCAAACTGAAATACTGCACAGAAACTTCCCCCGCAGCTTTAAACTGATAACTATTGACTGTTGAGTGTTGACTGTTGACTAATGACAACTGACAACTGACAACTGACAACTGACTACTGACTACTGACTACTGACTAACTATGTTCGATGTTGTGGCGATCGGTGCGGGGATGGCGGGGCTGATTTGCGCTCGGCAGTTGTGCCTCGCTGGCTATTCTGTGGCTGTTGTTGAGAAATCTCGCGGCCCCGGCGGACGAGTCGCTACTCGCCGCGTACAGGGCGCTAGGGCCGATCACGGGGCTCGCTATCTGGAGCCGCAGGGAGAGGCGGTGCAGGCGTTAATTGATGTTTTGGTCGATCGGCAGATCCTGAAACTGTGGACGGATAGTGTGGCAGAATTCCGACAAGGAGAAATGTTCTCTATTCCTAGTGATTGTTATGTCGCACCTGCTGGGATGAATGCTGTCGGCAAGTATATCGCAGAGGGTTTACACATTTGGTACGGCTGCCGAGTCAAGGCGATTTCTCGTACCGACAATCAAATGTGGCGTCTTTCTCTGGAAGTTACGGACGACAATTTAGAGACACCTGAAGAATTGATTGCTAAGGCTGTGGTTGTAGCAATTCCTGCTCCCCAAGCTTTAATGTTTTTGGATTCGGAAATTGGTTTGTCGCCGGATTTTATTGACAAATTGCGTTCTGTGGAGTACGACCCCTGCATTACAGTTATGGCTGGCTATCCTGCGGCACGAAATTCAGAGTTGAGCAATCTCAATCCGCAGTGGAAATCTGTTTCTTTTCCCGATGATTCTGATTTAGCTTGGGTTGGCCTCGACAGCAGCAAGCGCAGCGACTCTCAGCAGCCTGTGTTTGTGGTTCACAGCAGCGCTAATTTTGCCGATCGCTATTTAGAAGCTAGTGATTTGAATGCTGTTGGCGGGGAATTGCTCGATCGCGCTTCTGAATATTTAATGCCTTGGCTGAATCAGCCGGAATGGTTGCAGGTTCACCGCTGGCGCTATGCTTTTTGTCGAAATCCTTTGCCTGTTTCTTGTTTGCCTGCGGAAGGCATTTTGCCGCTGGTTTGTGCGGGGGATTTGTGCGGGGAAGGTCAAATTGATGCTGCTTTGCGATCGGGACTGGCTGCTTCTACTTGGGTGAATTCTCAGTTGCAGAATTTGCCGTTAGATGCAAGCTTTCAATAGGTAATTAAGACCGCAATTAAGGTGCGGCTGGGAGGGAAATTAAAGTTAAGCTTGATGTTGGGTTGGGTTCTGCAGTGAAGATTTATCCCAAACGCTGCACGTCTTCCGCTGACAGAGAAAGCGCCTGGGCAACTTGTTCGGCGGTTAAACCCATTGCCAGCAGTTGCGGAATCGCATCTCGCTGTGTTTGCTCCACGCGATCGGCCCGCTGGCGCTCAGCTTCTGCCCGCTGGCGTTCCTGTTCGGTGTGGAGGCGTTCGAGTCGAGCTTGTTCGCTCCCCGTCAGCAACAAATTCCCCTGGTTGTCCCACCAGCGCAACCACCGCTGTGTCTGATTTTGATAGCTGCCTTCCCATACGCCTAACTCTATGCCCATGCGGTCGATCGGGTAATGTCCGCGATCGTTTGGTTCCAATCGGCAATAGCAGCCGTTCAGCCAGTTGTAGACTTCCAGTTGGCTGGTTTTGATTGTATAGATGGCGTAGTAGGGAATGCGGATAATCTGTTCGTATACCCAAAACTTCCCTGGTTTCTGATTAGTACCTTCTGGCAAACGAGATAACGGCGTGTTGTCGCGTTCTTCGGAACCATCGCCGCTAGCAAATTCGATCGCAATTATTGGCACCATATACTCGCGCCAAATCACGTAAGAGCGACGAATTTCGCCGTCTAACAAAGGCGGAACGTTGGGGACGTAGAACCAGTCAGGGGCTTCGGCTCCGCGTTCGGGTGGGTCGGTTTCGCGCCAGTAAATGCCACAATCTTGCCCGATCGCATATTGTCCGTCAGGATGTAGATTTTGCAGCGTGCTTTCTAGGGAGTCGGTGAGCAGGATACTCTGCGGATGTGCTTGAAAGTTATGACAGAACGTGCCGTCAGATTCGGGGAGTTGCGTGTGATCCGGGAAGGCGGGCGGCAACCCTGCCGCACTGAGACTTTGGGTCATGGCTGGTACGCGATCGACCTAGCGATCGAACTGATGCTCTGTTACAGCATAGCGATTGTCGATCGATTTGTGTGGCGCAAGATAGGCATCCTTCTGAAAAATCGATCGAACTACTTACAAAAAAAAAGGGGGAATGGGGCTTAATTCCACTCTCCCAATTTTTTATTTATTTGCTATTTTTTGCGGTTTTAACTCTTCTTCTTGCATTTCCAATAACTCTGGAACCGTTACAAATTTGTACCCTTGCTTTTTCAATCGAGCAATAATATTGGGCAAAGCTTGTACAGTCTTTGCTCGATTGCCGCCGCCGTCGTGCATCAACACAATGCCGCCGG
>NZ_JBARVX010000068.1:0-9610 GCF_049646505.1 Microcoleus sp. | reverse complement strand
AGAAAGGCTATAGAACATATTCCATGTAGATGTAGAGAGCGAGAAACCGGGTTTCACAGAACAGCATCAGTAATCATGCGAGAAGCGCACAAGAAACCCGGTTAGGAGTGTGCACTTCACAAACCTGGAATACGCTGTGAAATCGATGCCGATACCACAGCATTTGAGATCGCCTTGTTGTTGAGACTTTACTTTTGTTTGGCTGCGGCTTTTTTCTTGGCTTCTTTGTCAGCTTTTTTAGCCCTTTTCTCTGCTTCAAGTTTTGCTGACTTGGCGTGTTCTTTTTCTTCGGTTATTTTATCGAGGTAGTAATGGTAATCTCCCAGATAAGTCCGAAACTCTCCGTCTCTAACTTCTACTATTTTGTTGGCGACTTGGGAAATAAAATAGCGATCGTGCGAAACGATGATTACGGTGCCGTCGTAGTTCTGAATTGCCTCTTCCATCATCTCCTTGGCGGGAATGTCGAGGTGATTTGTCGGTTCGTCCAAAATTAGCAAGTTCACGGGTTCCAGCAGCATCTTTGCTAAAGCTAGACGGGCTTTTTCTCCGCCGCTGAGAGCGCCGACGTGTTTGAATACTGTTTCGCCGGTAAATAAGAACCGCCCCAATAAGGTGCGAACTTCTTCATTTTTCCAGTCGGGTACTTCGTCGTGAATGGTTTGCATCACGCTTTTATTCAAGTCTAAGGCTTCAGCTTGATTCTGTTCAAAGTAACCGGGGATGACGTTGTGGCCTCCCATTTTAACCGTGCCTTCGGTTGGTTGTTCTAAACCCATAATCAGGCGCAATAGGGTTGATTTGCCTGCGCCGTTGGGGCCGAGAAATGCTATGCGATCGCCTCTTTCAATTAATAAATCTGCTCCCAAAAATAGGATTTTTTCGCCGTAGGTGTGCACCAAGTTTTCAATTATGGCGACTTCCCGGCCGCTGCGAGGGGCGGGGGGAAAGCGGAAATGCAGGGTTTTTAAGCCGCCGGTGGGGGCTTCGATGCGTTCGATTTTGTCTAATTGTTTTTCGCGGCTTTTGGCTTGGGTGCTGCGCGTGGCGCTGGCGCGGAATTTTTCAACGAAGGCTTGCTGTTTTTCTAGTTCTTTTTGCTGGCTTTCGTAGGCGCTGAGTTGGGCTTCTCTGGCTTCTGCTTTTTGTTGCAGGTAGGATGAGTAGTTGCCGAGGTAGGTGCTGGAAACGCCGCGTTCGGTTTCGACGATTTGGGTGCAGAGCCGATCGAGAAATTCGCGGTCGTGGGATACGATTACCATCGGGGTTGTCAGCCCTTTGAGGTATACTTCCAGCCATTCGATCGTTTCTAAGTCGAGGTGGTTGGTAGGTTCGTCTAGCAGCAGGATGTCGGGTTTTTGGAGGAGAATTTTGCCCAAACTCATCCGCATTTGCCAGCCGCCGCTGAAGGCGCTGACTAATCGATCGCCATCTTCCATCTCAAATCCGATTTCGGGCAGAATTTTCTCGATTTGGGCTTCTAAACCGTAGCCGTTTAAGCCTTCAAATTGCCGTTGCAACCGATCCATTTTGTCGATCAGTTGGTCGAGATTTTCTGGGGTGGAGTTTTCCAAGTCTCGGTGGACTTGCATCAAAGATTCGTGAACTTCGTTGGCTTCGCTGAAGGCGCGCCAAAATTCTTCTTTGACGGTGCGGGTGGGATCGATTTCAAATTCTTGGGAGAGGTAGGCGATGTGGAGGCTGGCGGGGCGAATGACTTCGCCGGAGGTGGGTTCGATTTCGCCGGCGATGATTTTGAGTTGGGTGGATTTGCCGGCACCGTTAACGCCTACTAAGCCGATGCGATCGCCCGGTTTGACTTCCCAGGTGACATCTTTGAGTACGACGCCTGTGGGGTAAATTTTACTGATGTGTTCGAGTCGCAGCATTATTATCGAGACTGGGGAAGGGCTGGTTTAGCGGCGGATGGAATACCGGCGCTGAGGTCGAGTTAATCTTAACAAATTTTAACTAAATTTAGTCATTGGGAAGATTTTAGGTTTGAATGGGCGATCGAATTTTAGATTTGGGATTTCGGATTTTAGATTTGAGATTTTGGACGCAGGGTAGGCAGAAACCGGGTTTTTTAGCAAAATAGTTCCTACAAAGCCAAAAATCCCTGAAAAACCCGGATGATTCAGATATATATTCTCTCCCTCTGTGTACTCTGTGTTCTCTGCGGTTAAATCATTCCGATGCTATCGGAAACGATATGAGTGCGAGCTAATTTTAGATTTGATCGCGGCTGTCAGAAACCGGGTGTTTTACAAAAATCGGGTTTTTTTACTAAAATCCTGCATTTTCGCCTACAAATCGGGTAAAAAACCCAGTTTCTTTAGTCTTGTGCGTAACTCCTAACAAAATTAGATGATTAAAGCATTTGACCTGAAATTAATTGAGATATTTTAGGTGAAATTTATATATTTTAACAATTATTTCGGCTGACAAATTGTAGAATAATCAAAAGGAATAGGTGAGTTTTATGGGGCGTCTTACCGATCGAGCTTTTGACATTTTGCGGGCGGAAGTTGACAAGTGCGCCGCTGGTAATGTGCTAGCGGGTTCAGTGTACCGGGGGATAGTAATCAAGCGGTTGGAGAAATTGCGATCGCAAAACGGAACTTTCGCATCAAAAGAAGAAATTCGCGATACCTTCAAAGACGAATTTCCCAACTTCAGCGAACAAGCTCTCAAAGCTGCTGTCAAAGCCAACCGCGCGCCCGGATTATTTAATAAAATCATCTTTGCTGGCGGTTTGCTGGGCGCTGGGGCGGGCATAATTTGGTTGATTAACTTACCTTTTCCGATGATTCGCTGGCCCGTGGCGAAGACAATGCCGATATTGTTGCAGCCGAGTTTTATCAGTATGGATTACAATTACCGACAGGCGATCGCCCTTGTGGAACAATCCGATCAACTGATCAATAAAGCTACTGCTGTTGCTGATTTCGATTTGGGCGAAACTAAAGCAAAACAAGCTCAAAAACACCTAGACGCTTTACCTGTGTGGTTTCTCGGCTATTACCCAAAGAGGTACAGCTCTTTTGTCGGCTGCACTTGGCGCTTTACATTCGATGAATTTCAAGCAGCCCGCAAAAATGTGGGGCGGATGGATGCTCAAATTTTTCAGCAAAAAAATGCTTTTACTGAGTTAAATCGAGCCGAAGAAAGTCTCAATGCGGCGAAACAGCAGTACCAGCAAGCAAAAACTGCAGCAGACAGACAAAAAGCGAGTGAAAATTGGCAAAGTGCGATCGACCAACTCAATCAAATTCCCGCCGACACCCTCGCCGGAAAAACGGCTAAGCAAAAACTCCAAGCAGCAGAAAGAGACTTTCAAGCAATGGGCGGCGTAGCCACCGGTTCCGCGCGCGCCGACAACTTAATCGAAGCAGCAAAAGAATTTGCACTTTCAGCGGCTGTAGCATCGCAAAACCCGCCGCATCCAGCCGCCCAGTGGGAGCAAATAGCAGGATTGTGGGAAGAAGGAATTAACCGACTGAAATTAATTTCTGTGGATAATCCGGGCTATCTCGACGCTCAAACTAAACTCGCTGAATATCAAAAAAATTTAGGCATTACGCAGATCAGACTGCAAACAGAAAAAGATTCGGCAAAAGCTTTGCAAGAAGCTAAAACATTGTTTGCCAACTTGCAAAATAATGTGAATTCTCCCAGTCAAAATTCCGGTAACTCTCTGGGCCAGTTGCAACAAATTATCAATCAATTAGAATCCGTCAAACCCGGAACCACTGTTTATCCCGAATCTCAAAAATGGCTGCAATCGGCTCGTAAAAAACAGCAACAATGGCAAAATAATTAAAGGTTTGGCATAAAGTCTGGGAGAGTGTTAACTGCTTTTCTGTCAACTAAGGATCGAAAACTTAATAACTTAAATACCTTTTACAGTCCTCTCTCCTGTAATATCGTTTCCGGTTGCATCGGAATGATTTAACCACAGAGAACACAGAGAACACAGAGAGATCAGATAGAAATGAATAATTCCGATGCTAACGGATTTGATATAAGTTGCCTTCCTCAAAGGAGGCAGAGCCTCCGGATCTGCATTACCAGGCAGAGCCTGGTAACGAGCAAACCACCAACTGCTAACTGCCAACTGTCAACGGCTAATTGCCTAATTACCAAATCGGGTCAAAATACAGATTAACGGTAACTTGTTTTTTCCCCGAAGGCACGCCGGAAATACAAGCACAAATTGTCTCCCCGCCGTCAATTTCTACTTCGCAAGCGTGACAAGAACCCATCAGACAGCCCGTAGGAATGGAAACCCCCGCACGTTTTGCTACATCTAGCAAAAGCTCTCCCGGTTCTGCTTCTACTGTTACATTATCCGGTAAAAAAACAATTTTTGTCATTTAATTTTAACTCCGCTTTCACTAATAATATCGTTTCCGCTTGCATCGGAATGATTTAACCACAGAGTACACAGAGTACACAGAGGGAGAGAATATATATCTGAATCATTCCGATGCTACCGGATTTGATATAATTTATCTCGTGTCGGATTGAGTGAGCGTTTCTGTTGGCGCGGGGCGGGTTTACTTGTATTGTTGGCTGGTATGAAAAATGTTGGTGAACCCGCCCCTAGGGAATATTGTCTGTTTAACCGGATTTGATGTCACGATCAACCTAAAATCTGGTTCATATCTAAATGTTTTTCCACTGTATCCGCTAAAGTCTCTAACAGAGCTTCTCGGTGCTCGCGGTAATTCGGAATACCTGTAGGCAAGGCGCGGAGTCCCCGCTGCTGGCGCAGGTGATTTAACCAAGCTCGCCGCCAAGCTCCATTATCAAAGATGCCGTGCAGGTATGTGCCCCAAACTGATTGAGAAGTGTTGACAGTTCCTAAAGTCGGATCGTCAAATAGCGGTTGAGTCAAATCTGACTCTAGCATTTGCGTTCTTCCTTGGTGAATTTCGTAACCGGAAACTGGTAAACCCGGTTGAGGATAGTTAGATGTTACAACACGCTGGCGGGCAATTTTGTTCGGGGCGATCGCAGTTTTTAACGGCAGCAATCCCAATCCTTCAAATTCTCCCTGTTGTCCCTCCAGCCCTTGTTTATCGCTGATACTTTGTCCCAGCATCTGAAAGCCGCCGCAAACTCCCATGACTGTACCGCCAGCTACTAAGTAATTTTGAATAGCTTTTGCCATACCTGTTTGGCGCAGCACCTGCAAATCGGAAATTGTGGTTTTTGACCCCGGTAAAATCACGGCATCTGGATGGCCTAACTGCTCTTTTGGGCTGATGTATTTGACTGTGACGGTAGTTTCCGACTCTAGGGGGTCGAAGTCGGTAAAATTGGAAATTCGGGGCAGGCGGATGATGGAAATGTTTAGGTCGGTTTGAGTGTTGGGAGAACGCCGATCGAGCAAATCGAGAGAATCTTCTGAGGGAAAAACTTCGTCTATCCAAGGAATCACCCCAACTACCGGGATTCCCGTCCTTTCTTCCAGCCAAGTCAGCCCCGGATCTAAGATCGATTTTTGTCCTCGGAACTTGTTAATAATGAATCCTTTAATTAAAGCCCGTTCGTCGGGATCGAGCAATTCCAAAGTGCCGATGATGTGAGCGAAAGCGCCGCCGCGATCGATATCAACGACTAACAAAGTCCGAGCGTTTAAATATTTTGCCACCCGCATATTTGTTAAGTCGCGGTGTTTGAGATTAATCTCAGCAGGGCTGCCGGCTCCCTCGCAGACGATCGCGTCAAATTCTTGACCCAGAACTTCTAAAGATTCCCGAATAGCTTGCCAACCGAGATCGAAATACTGCTCGTAATATTGAGCGGCTCGCACATTGGCGATCGCCTTGCCCTTGACAATCAATTGAGAAGTCATGTCTCCTTGCGGCTTGAGCAAAATCGGATTCATTTCTACCCAAGGCGGGATACCCGCGGCCCAAGCTTGCACTGCTTGAGCGTAGCCCATCTCTCCGCCACTGGCGGTGACATAGGAATTCAGCGCCATATTCTGACCTTTAAAGGGAGTTACCCGCCAGCCGCGCCGAGCCAAGATTCGACACAGTGCTGCAACGAGTAAAGATTTTCCTGCGTGAGATGTTGTTCCCACGACCATAATTGCTTTCATAATATTTTAAAACCAGAAGGTAGAAGGCACAAAATAGAAATTAGAAGTAATATCCTGTCCGGTAAATCACTCACAATAAAAGTCGTTTGTAGTAAATACGAAGAGTTTTGATTGACCTATAGCAATCCTAAATCATTTGTGAATTTCTTACTCCCTCCCCGAACCTGCGGGGAGGGTTGGGGTGGGGTAAAAAGTTTACGACTCCTGCAAGGATTGACCTATTTTTTGGCTTTGAAGACTCTTCGTTTTCGCGGCGCATTTTATGATGGGTGATTTTCGTGACTGGAGATAAGAAGGTAGAAAACAGAATCGTCAAAATTCTGGTTTCTACATTTTGCTTTTTTGCTCAAGCTGGGGGCTTACCTTCGTCGGATAGATTCTCCGACTTGGATTCAGCGGCAGGTTGGGCTGTTTCTACTATTTCGGAAGTGGGGGGAGTCGGGCGAATCAATTCCGCTGGTTCTTCCTCGGAAGAGGGTTGTTTTTCTGTGGATTCGATCGACACAACTGTTACTGAAACCACTTCTACCCCGCTCATCTCATCGGGTTGTCCCGATTCTGGGATTTCCACCGGCGCTACTGCAATCATTTCCACCACAGTCATTTCGAGAGATGGTTCTGGGGCTTGTGCTTCCGGTACATTTGCTGCTGCTTCGGTTTCACCAACCGCAGCGGGCGGTGTCTGGCTGTCAGCCGACGGATCTCGATCGCCGATCGAACTTTCCTCTATTGTTGCAGAACTCGCCGTTGGAGCCGCCATCAAATCGGCCATTGTTTCCACATCGGTGGGAAACGGCACTGCTTGGCTGGTTTCAACGGCAGTGTTGCTGGTTTCGGCTGCTGCTTCGCTGGCGGCTTCGGCTAATTCTGATTCGAGAATCCGATCGATATCCGGTGCAGGAATTGCCGTTGTTTTAGATTCCGGCGCGATCGGCTCTGGAGTCTTTTTCTCTGTTGTCGCCGGAGTCTTTGCCTCAGACTTGCTTTTACCGCCACCGAGCCCCAAGATACCGCCGAGACTATTTTTGATATTGTCGAACAAACTTCCGAAACCGCCGGATTTGTTAGCTGCTTTGGCTGGAGTTGACTTGCCTGTTGGAGCTGCCGTTGGGGCTGCCGTCGGGGCTGTTGTTGGGGCTGCCGTCGGGGCTGCCGGCTCTGACTCTTTAGCCTTCGCCCTCCAAATCTCCTCAAAATCGTCTGTTTCAGGCTGCTGTTGAGGCTGTGGCTGAGCTTCTGCTGGCTCCACAGTTGCTGGGGCGGCAATTTCTGAAAATTCTATAGGAGGAGGTAGAGGAGTGAAGCTGCTGGCTGATTCTGCTGGGTCTGGTGAAGTCTCAGCAGCAGGAGTTTCGACGGGAAATACTGGTATCTCTGCAATTGCAGGTGCTTTTTCTTCGGGAATTGTCAAGTCAGGGCCGATCGGGCTTTCGCCAATAGTTTCAGCTATTGGGGGAGTCGCCGGCTGTTCTTCTAGCTTGACCGGGCTTTCATTCGCAGCGGGTGCTGGAACCACATCAGTTTTCGGTTTGGGCGATCGAACAAACTTAGGTTTTTTCGCTGCGGGCTCTGATTTCTTACCAAACAAACCTGATAGCGGCCCGCCCGCCGCCCCGGTCAAATTCGGCGACTTAGGAATCGGCGTTTGCTGAGCAACGGGCGTTACCAGCCGTCGCAAAGTCAGAGTTTCCCAAGCGAACCAGCCCAGCATGGCCACCCCCGCCATTTGACCCAGCAGGAGAGCACCAGTAATTCGCCCCGCACAAGCCCATAAAATTAACGCATAAAAAAGTCCTACCCCGCTCCAGGTAAAATCACTTTTGCGGTGAACTTCTGGAAAAAAGAAGGCCGCCATGTAAATACTGAAGCTGCCCAGACCGACCGCCAACGCCAGAATGTATGCAAGCATCTTGTCGGTACCTCCGCTGTGTCAAATAACTTCTACGCGCTAATTCTACCTTTGCGAGACACTCAACGGCTTCTTTCTCTAGGACAATTCTCTATTTGGAAACAAGTTCGGCAACCGATGAGTGTAATCGATTGAACGGATTTAAAGGATTTCACGGGTGGATGGTCGAACGTGAAGATTTGTCGCGATCCCCCAATCTCCCTCGCTTTCCTCTCCTTCCCTCTCACCCCTGATTGGTGTCACCCCCTCTTCAGCGGTGATATCAGTCACTTAAGTGTGCTTGTTCGATCGCACTAGCGGTAGAACTTCTTCTGTAAGGTGTAGGTGTAAGAGGAAGTATGCCTTCGGGCATAGATAGATTTGGAGGTAGTGCCATGTTGGAAAAATTGTTGTTAGCTGCGGCTTTAACTTTATCGCTTCAAATTTTTGCCGGAGTCAGCACTGCCTCCAATTTACCGAAAAATATTGTATTGCGATCGATCGACCTGCCGGCACCAGCCCTGAAACTTCCACTGGTTGCAGTACCTGCGCGCTTCAGGCCGAACGTCAAATCTTAATCGGAGGCGGAAAATAATAGGCGCAAGCGCGAGCTGTTCTCTTTGTCAAGTGACTGTTGGCAACTCATAAGTTCGATCGAACAGTAAGTAAATAAAAATTAGCATATCCGATATTAATTGCGATAATTGCGATCGCATACTAGACAAATATTAACACCAGGTTTTCAAGTACAAACACTCACAACTTAAAATACTTGTGCAATTGTCAGTAAAGGCTCAAAATATATCTATGCTCCCCAGATGGAGCCCAAAGCTAATCAGGACATTGACCGTTAATTGAAGGAGAGCGAAATGGCACTTAGCGATATTCTATTGAATGAAAACAATAGAGACAATTTTGTTGATGACTGTGTAAAGTTGATAGAGAAACAAGTTGCAGCAGCGCAGGGATTGGGCGGTTTGGCTCTGAAAGCTGCCTACTCTACAGTCAAAGGAATACGGGCGGACTATTGCGCTCAAGTCGTGGATCAACTTCTGCCCGAAATCTCGATCGCACTCGATCCGATGTGGACTGAAGCAGTAAACAATGGCAACCCAGTCGAATATCTCGCCCAAAGAAAAGCTGAAGTAGCAGATCAATTGCTCCAAATCAGTGACAAAAAAGCTGAAAACAGCACAAGAGCAGTTGTTAAGGGTGCCTATGGCAAACTCCGCCCCTCAGCTAAGACTTACGTGGAAAAGGGAGTACCGGATTTAGCCGAAATTATTAATAAACATAGTTCAATCTGAATCTTGAATTAGTGGAAATTTCCCGCCAATTCAAATCCTTGTCGAGGCGGGAAGTTCCCGCCTCAGTTAATTTTTAAGAAAAGTACAACCTTTCTCAGTTAGGAGCGTACCTCATTCTCCTTGGCACACCCCTTAAAAGGGGAGTAGGGGGTGGGACAAGAATGCTCTCTTTCGTCCCCCTTCTTAAGGGGGATTTAGGGGGATCTCCGGGGCATAAATATGTTAAGTGAACCGTATTGAAATATAGCCTTTCTCAGTTGGCTCGTTACCAGGCTCTGCCTGGTAATGCAGATAGGCGAGGCT
>NZ_JBARVX010000067.1:0-32076 GCF_049646505.1 Microcoleus sp. | reverse complement strand
AAACACATTCCATTTGCCGGATCTGTCCGGCAGAAGACAGCCCCTCCAACAAACTGGGACGCTCGTAAATGTTTAAAGCCTCAAACAGCATTTCCCGCCCGCTACTAATTTCGGAATTCCGAAGTTTAATATCGGGCAATGTCAAAGCAGACTGACAGCGTTTGACAGCCTTAGAAAAAATCTCATAACCGTCAACCAGTTTCTGACGGTGCAGTGCAAAATTAGAGTCGTGAGCGACCTTAAAAATCTGCTGAATCACCTCAACTCCCCGCTCCTTAAGGATGTGTCTGAGATCGATAAACCCGTCTTTGATTTTTAGCTTTTGATGCTTGGCTTCTTCTCTAATTTTTAATACTTGGTCGAAGTTTACTGCCGACAAAACTGCACTCGATACAGCGCCAATACCAATCACAGCAACAGTTGCTTGCATCACTGCCAAATTAATTTTTAGACAGTTAAGCATCCTGTAGATTTTTTGAAACCCCTGATGAGTTTGAGCAAGCTGCAACGGTGCCACAGTCACGTACACGGGAGCTACCAACGGCTGCACGGGCCCGCCTCCGGCTAACCCTGCGAGCAGTCCTAAAACTCCGCGATCGGATAGAGTTGCAGTTGTTGATGGATAAAAAACTTTTGCGATCTCGACAAACTCCCCTGTCACCGGATCTCTAGCTGCGGGGAGCAATTTTCCTGTTTTGGCGACAGGTTGTACGAGGTGGCCAGTATTGAGTCGATCCTGAGTAGCAGGGGTGAACAGATAATCCATGTTGTGACACCAGTTTAAAAAAAGAATACAACTGATGAAGCCCGTGTTCCACACCGTTAGGTCATCTGTCATTCCCCATTCCCAATTCTAAAATATAAAATCTAAAATCTAAAATGGTGTGACTCAGTTGGTATTCAAAAAGGCAGATGTTCTGTATTGTATGCTATTTAGGGAAATGAGGAAGGAAAGGAAATGAATGAGTATCTCAAGGTATTTCAGGCTATTACCCAGTTTAGCGATCGATTGTTGGCAGACGAATATAAATCCGTGGAGATTAAACAGTCAGCTACCCACCTAAACTTAGATGTGGAACGCTGCATTGACGAAATTAAGCAGTCTGCCTTCAGACTCAAGGAGTTAGTTGAGGTATGTTTCAAAGATATATCTCAGGCTGAAGATGTCTGGAATAGCAAGCCGAGAATTGCTGGAGCATCTCCTGTTGAGGTATGGGAGCAAATTGGCGAACTAAGCGGATGCGATGTAAGAATTCGCAATTTAGGAAAACAGGGCAAATATGATGCTGTTGTTAAAGTTCGGAAATCCTGGAGCGAGAAAACTACCAAGATAAAAAATCAGTGGTTTTTGTGGGACACAAATCATCAAGTGTTTCAAAGAGATACTATCGGTTTTTTTGAACAAGATAATTTGCACAAAGAGTTGCGGAGTGAAGTAGATTATCAGGCAGAACGAGTGATTTTGATTGTTGAAAATGAACTTAATTTAATTTTTAAAGAATTACAGTCTATTGATATAGAAAAAATTGAATTGTGTATAGAATGCTTCGACCTCCACAGTCAATTTAGATTTAGAGAGCGACTGCAATCAATAGGTGGCGAGATTGTATCGAAGTTTACGGAACCTCTGAAATATTTGCCGGAGTCTTACCTAAAAAATTTTAAAGAAACGCTGAGATATCCTGTAGAAACTCTGGTTCACAAAAGTAAAATGGGAATCAGTTTGATCGATTTTGAAGAGTCTTGTAAAGTGATTGAGTCAATCATGGATGATTTGATTGTAGAAATTTTTGATGACCGCGTGAAACTGGCAATTCACACCGTTGAAAAAGCGATGATGTTCTACAATAATTTTTTAGAAAAGCAGGCGCGGTACCAGCAAGAAACAGCTCAACAGCGACTGGCGGAAAAAGATTGGATGGAATACCAGCGGCTGCAACTCAGGGAAGTTCAGCAGTATATTGAAGCAGTCATTGGTTAGTGGTTAGTGGTTATTGGTTGGTAGTTATTGGTTAGTGGTTATTGGTTATTGGTTATTGGTTATTGGTTATTGGTTATTGGTTATTGGTTATTGGTTAGTGGTTATTGGTTATTGGTTATTGGTTAGTAGTTATTGGTTATTGGTTATTGGTTATTAGAACGAACAACTAATAATTAACAAATAACCACTAACAACAGTAAACAGTTAACAGTTAACAGTCAACAGTCAACAGTCAACAGTCAACAGTCAACAGTCAACAGTCAACAGTTAACAGTCAACAATCAACAGTCAACTGATTATTGATATTGACCGCCGATTTCGTAAACGATCGCGCCCAAAGATGCCAAACTAGCTAAAATCAGCATTCCAGCAGGCATGAACTTGCGAGTTTTGACCAGCCGTAAAATAAAGACTACTACTAAAACAGCAGAGATGGCTGCTGCTAATGTTAAACCCCAACTTTGTCCCATGAGTTGGGCGGTGCCGGCAAAAATTAGCAGCGAACCGCTAATCAGGCCGGAAATGAGGGAGGCTTGGCTTTTGGCTTTGATGTAACCCATGATGCCGCCAATCAGTGTCAAAACGCCGTAGCCGATCGCCGCTGTTATACCTAAATTCATTTTTAATCCTCACAATTTTACTCTTTGCATCTAAGTTTATACAGCGAGACCTGCTATTTCGGTCACAAATTGTTAGAAAATTTATTAAACCCAGTCAAGATATCTAACTGTTATACAATTGCCCTTATGTCAGCCCTAACCTCTGGTGCGATCGCCCAAATCCGTTACCTCCAGCGCCAAGCAGCATCCCTGCTGCTGTATCAATCAGTCCTCACAAGCCCCGCAGCTCAAGCATTTCTCGACTTGCTGCAAGCTCTCCACCACAGCGAAGTCAGCGGTTTAGACTGTCAGGTGGCTTACGGCAACTGGTTCAAAGTTCAGGCCGCTCAAAATCTGAGTTGGAAAGATGCTCTGATTTGGGAAATTCTCAAAGACGAAAATCCCTTTTCACGCAAGGCTCAACAAACAGATTTTGCGAGTTTGCCGCCCGCTTTGGTAGAGGCCGCCCGACACGATTTACAAGTGCTGCAAAATATTTACGAATGCAGCAGCGAACAGTTGAGCAAGTGGGTGCGGGTAGCGGGTCAACTTGACGCAGTGCCTCCGATTTGGCATTGCGAAACTGTAGCAGAACCGGGCGATAAACCCCTGCACGGACAACTGGAAAAATGGGCCGGCGCTGCGGAATCTTTGGCAGAATATTACCGAAAATTTGGTACTGGTTTGTTTGCCGAATATCGCGCTTTTAGCTGGCGTTCCGGGCAGTTAGCGAGTATTTCGCATCCAGATGCCATAAATTTGAAAGAGTTGGTTTGCTGCGATTGGCAGCGCGATGCTCTGGTGAAAAATACGGAGTTTTTGCTGGCGGGTTATCCGGCTTTGCACGTCTTGCTCTACGGGAGTCGCGGTTCTGGTAAGTCTTCTTTGGTGAAGTCGCTGTTAAATGAATTTGGATCTCGCAATTTGCGGTTGATTGAAGTATCTAAATCGGATTTGCAAGATTTGCCGCTAATTGTTGACAAGTTGCGGGGAGTTCCTCAAAAGTTTATTATCTTTGTCGATGACCTTTCTTTTGAGGAAGATGATGATGCTTTTAAATCCTTGAAAGTAGTTTTAGAAGGAAATGTCACCGCGCGCTCTCAAAATGTGGTAGTTTATGCCACATCTAACCGACGGCATTTAATTCGAGAGTTTTTTGATGACAGGCCTCGCCCCCGCGACGGAGATGAAGTTCACGCTTGGGATACGGTGCAGGAAAAACTTTCATTTAGCGATCGCTTTGGCTTGACTTTAACTTTTGAACCGGCGGATCAAAACACTTATTTAACAATTGTCGGACATCTGGCCAAACTTGCTGGAATCAAGCTCGCTGCTGAAGATTTGGAGCACCGGGCTAAGGAATGGGCAACTCGTCGCAACGGGCGATCGGGAAGGACTGCGCGGCAGTTTGTTGATTTCCTGAAAGCAGATTTAGCGCTTTTTGACAAGTAGATTGGCCGGGCTGGGAGGGCGGTTTTTACCCGATATATGGGAAGGGAATTCAGGCTCTGAATAAACCCGCCCTCCCATCGCCGCAGGGCGCAAGAAAAAATCTTAATTTTTTCATAATTTTATTGATAATAAATAACTAACAAGATTTGATATAATTAGCAAAATTCCCGCTGAATTCTCCAGAGTCCAAGCCCGTCGGGACTCCATGAATCCACCACTAAATAATGAGGAAAATATCATGGGTTTATTTGATAAAGTATCGCAGACTCGCCAACAAACGGACGTAACGTTAGGGCCTGCCGAAGCATTTGCGGCGATCGCGCTAATTGCCGTAGCAGCCGACGGTTACATCAATGACAGCGAAAGTAAAGCGATTAGCATGACGCTATCTCGGATGCAACTGTTCCGCAGCTATCCCGATGACGTGATGAGAAAAATGCTCGATCGCCTGCTGATGATTCTGCAACGACAAGGAGTCGAGGTACTGTTTAATGCGGCTTTGGCAACACTTCCAGACGAACTGAAAGAAACAGTTTTTGCTGTGACAACTGACATCGCTTTAGCAGATGGCGAAGTGTCGGAAGAAGAAGAACAACTGTTAAACGCTCTTTACAGTTCCTTGGGGCTTTCCGAAGAAATTGCACTCAAGATTATAGACGTGATGTTGATTAAAAACAAAGGTTAAGAAAGAATATCGCAAAGAATAATTTAGGAGTTTTGACTTCAATAGGACTTATACCAAATTCATAAAATAGCGCTACATATTTACCCCCTCCCAACCCCCCCGCGATTTCGGGGGGGAGTCAAACTTTCGGTAGCAGCATAACTTTATGAATTTGGTATTACGCACCCTAACCTCAGAAACCCGGTTTATACGAATATTTATCGTTATCGATTAAAAATATTTGTATAAGTCGGCTTTCGACACCCGTAAATCCTGTTAAAAAAAGACAAGATTTTTTCATCAAAACTCACAACTCAAAACAGCTTGAAATGCCTTTCACTTACAACCGCACTGTTCGCTTCCAAGATACCGATGCTGCTGGAGTCGTTTACTTTGCCAACGTTTTGGCGGTGTGCCACGAAGCTTACGAGGAATCTCTAGCAGCATCGGGAATCAATCTCAAAGCGTTTTTTAGCAATCGGGAAGCAGCTTTGCCCGTAATTCATGCTACTGTAGATTTTTATCGCCCTATGTTTGCGGGCGATCGGCTGATAATTCAACTAACGCCCAAACAAATAGCTGGCGATGAATTTGAAATTGCCTATCAAGTATTTTCTGGGGAAGTTGCAGGAAGAAGCGCGGCTAAAGCTCTTACTAAGCACGTCTGCATCGATGCAGCGACGCGAACTAGAAAACAGCTATCTGAAGACTTAATCCAGTGGTTGAGGCAATTTGAGAGTTGAAACTTTAGATAACTTCAATATTTAAATAATAGCAGGGAATGGCAGTCAAATTTCTGTTTAGTTTAAAACTTCTTCTAACTTGTTTCCGTTTAAGTAGTTCCACTTACTTAAACGTAAAATACAGACAAATCAAAAACGAGAAATTCTAAGCATTCTTCCTTCTTCCTGATGACTAATGACTGATGACCAGTGACCAATGACTGATGACTAATGACCAATGACTAATGACTTCTTATGACAAATCGCAATTATGCCATCATCGGTACGGGAGCTGTAGGCGGATTCTACGGTGCTAAACTGCAAAAAGCAGGTTTAGAAGTGAATTTTTTGCTGCGTAGCGATTACCATACCGTCAAGAAACAGGGTTTGATAATCGAGTCTCCCGAAGGCGACTTCATCCTCCCGCAAGTCCGCGCCTACCACGACGCGCGCAAAATGCCTCAGTGCGACGTAGTAATTGTAGCGCTGAAAACAACTCAAAATCATTTATTGCCCAAAATATTGCCTCTTTTATTAAAGGATAGCGGCGTTGTTTTAGTATTACAAAACGGACTGAACGCGGAACCGCAAATTGCTCAAATTGTCGGTGCAGAAAGAGTGATTGGCGGGCTGTGTTTTCTGTGTTCTTATAAAATTGGGCCCGGTCACGTCTCCCACCTCGATTACGGTACTATTACCTTGGGCGAATATGCCCAAGACTACAAAGCCATCGGTATTACTGACAGATTGCACCAAATTGCTGAGGATTTTCAACTGGCTGAGATTCCCATAGAAATGAGCGAAGATTTACTATTTTCAAGGTGGAAAAAGCTGGTTTGGAATATTCCTTATAACGGGCTGTCTGTGCTTTTAAAGGCGAGAACTGACGAACTGATGGGTAATCCAGATACTGTGATTTTGGTTGAGGAAATCATGGCGGAAGTGATAGCCGCGGCTAAAAGTTGCGATCGGATTATTCCCGATAGTTTTATCGCAGATATGCTGGAACACACTCACAAAATGAAGCCTTACCGCACTAGCATGAAAATCGATTACGATGAATCGCGGCCCCTGGAAGTAGAGGCGATTTTTGGCAATCCGATACGGGTAGCTGAAAAAGCAGGTGTTAAGTTGCCACAAATAGAGGTACTTTACCGAATGTTGAAGTTTGTGGACGCTCAAAGGCAGGAAGCTGAGAGGACGAGAAGGCTGTTAGGTTTGTCGTAATTAGTCAGTTAACTGTTGACTGTTGACTGTTGACTGTTGACTGTTGACTGTTGACTGTTGACTGTTGACTGTTGACTGTTGACTGTTAAGAGGGCGGGCCCGCACCATCCACCGCCCCTACTGACTGTTGACTGTTGTCAGAAATAAGCATGGAAAATTCTGCCTTCTGCATTGATTGCGCCTAATAATTATTGATATTTTAGTCCAATTTCTTGCAATTGTTCTCGATTGATTTTGCCTTGAGAATTGCGCGGCAATTGTTCGACTATTACCCAATATTTCGGTCGCTTAAACTTGCTCAACTTATCTTCGATTGCCGCTTGCAAAATTGTGACAGTAACTTCGGAATTAGCGGGAACATAAATCGCTGTCACGACTTGACCCCAATCTTTGTCTGGCAAGCCAATTACAGCAACATCGGCAACTAAATTAGTATTCTTAATTGCGGCTTCGACTTGGGCAGGAAATACGTTTTCTCCGCCGGTGATAATTTTGTCGCTGCTGCGTCCGACGATATTTAAGTAGTTATTGCGGTCAATAAATCCTAAATCGTCTAATTGGAAATATTCGCGATTGCCAAATTTTTCAGGATAATAACCCAAGGCTAAAGATTTAGCATTAACTGCAATATTTCCAATTTGATTGTAGCACAAAATCTCACCTTTGGGACTGCGAATTGTTATTTTTGCGTGGGGTAAAGCTTGACCGGAACTGTTATTGCCTGCGAGAAAATCTTCGGGTTTGAGTGTAGCAATTTGTGAGGCGGTTTCTGTCATGCCGTAACTGGGTGCTAATTTGATTTGATAGTTTCTAGCTGTTGCCAAAAGTTCGGGCCAAGCGGGAGCACCGCCCAAAAGTACGGTACGAAACCGGGACAACCAATTAGCTGTATCTGGGTTTTGCAGCAGCCGTTGCAGTTGAGTTGGAACTAAGGAAATGAAAAATTCTTCTGGTTCGATATCGGCTTTTTCGCCGGATTCTAGTGTTTTGAACGGCTGGATTACCAGTTTTCCGCCTGTGGTGAACGATCGCACAAACTGCATGAAACCGCTGACGTGGTATAATGGCAAAACGCAGAATGAGTTAATTTTGTCAAGCTGAAAATATTCTTGAAAACCTTCGACTGATGCGGTTAGTGTTTCCCAAGTGTGGATGGCAAAACGGATTTTTCCCGATGAACCGCCGGTGGGAATCATGATGTTATCAAAACCGTTTTGACCGGGTGAATGGAATCCCGGCGAATGGAATTCGCGGCTATACAAACGAAGTCCGCCTTCGCGGACTGTAAGAGAGGGGAATATTTTTTTTAACTCAGCATTTTGTCCTAAAATTAGGTCTGGTTGGACTAAATCAAAGACTTGTTCCCATTCTTGTTTTACCCAGTTGGGATTGCAGAGAAAAATTGGGCATTTGGCGGCGCGGGCGCTGATGAAACTGGCAAGAAATTGCAGGGGTTCTGATTCTGCGATGCAAATCTTTGGAGGTGTTTCTCCTGCGGGGTTTTTGGTGATTTGTTGAAATTGCCGATCGACAATTCGGGCAAATTCGCCGCTGTCACAACCGACAAGCCAATTATCGGGCAATTCAAAGGGTAGATTCAGACTATTTACTGTGATTTTTTTTGCCATAGATGCTTTAACCAGGTGTCTTGATTGTCGTCGAACCAGCTATCGGTACCGAAGCCTAGGGCTCTATTATTTATAGACAATTCTGTTGCTAAATTTAAGGCGGCTTGTCTGCCGATTTTGGTTTCAAATACTGATGAAAAAACTGCGTCTATATTGTGAGTTTGACAAAAGTTTCGCAGTTGGGATGGAGAACCGCAAATCGCAGGTTTAATGACGAAAATTCCCCGCCAACCTTGGCTGTAGCATTCTTGGATGCGATCGAGGTTGGCTGCGGATTCGTCTAGGGCGAGATCCGTTGCATAAATAGCATTCAATTCTACCATTTCCTGAAACTGGGCGATCGGCAGCGGCTGTTCCAAAAATTCAATATCTGCCGCCAAGTCGGGAGTTGCTTTTACTTTGTCGCAAGCTTCCAGCCATTTTTCGGCCTCGGAATAGGTGAGTCCGCCATTAGCATCTAAGCGCAAAAGTGCCGATTTGCGATCGCCCAAATCGTGCATAGATGCAATTAGCTGCTGCAAAATCTTTAATTCTTGTTCAATTTCAGCAACACCAATTTTCCATTTAAACGTGCGATGTCCCTCCAACCAAAGCATTGGTAAAACCTGCAAAGCTGTTTCACCAGCAGGCAATAAACCGCTGTACTGACTTAAATTTTCGCTTTTCTCCCCCCCTTGGCAAGGGGGGGTTGGGGGGGGTGAATTTTGCTCGTTTGATAGTGCTGACTCAAAGCCAAATTGACAAGCTGGTAATTCAGCAGAAATCGCCAAAATCCTCTCTGATGAAATATTAGCAGGTAACTGGTGACAAAAATCTAAAGCTTGCTCAAAAGTTTCGGAACCAAACCAACTTAAAGGGGCAATTTCTCCCCAACCAATGCGATTGTTTTCATCAATAAGTCGCAGGATAATTCCTTCTCGAATATCCCAAATGCCGTGACTCGTTCGCAGCGGGCGCTTAAATTTTCGCTGATAGGTGCGAAACTCGAATTTATATAGCATTTGTTTTGTAGTTAAGCATAAAATTGTCTCACAACCGATCCAAATTGATCAATGTTTTCAAAATGGATATTGTGACCTGCTTTTGGTATAATGGCTAGATTAGCCGCAGCACATAAGCTGGCCATTTCTGCATTGATAGTTGTAAATTTTTCATCATCTTCTCCCGCTAGCAAGAGGAGAGGGATTTGATTTTGTGTTAGTTTTTTCCAAAGAGATGGTTGGTTGCCGGTTCCCAGGTTGCGGAGGGATTTGGCTAATTCTAAGGGATTGTTTGCTAAGCGGGTTTCGATGAGTTGGTCGAATTTGGGAGATTTTTTTAAGGATTTCCATAAAGGGCGATCGTACCAGTTTAAAATAAAATCTTTAATGTTGCTATTTTCCAGTTTTTGTGCTAGTTGTAAATCGGATTGCAGTCTGTGCGATCGCTCTTTTTCACTCTTCAATCCCGGAGAAGCTGACTCTAACACAACTTTCTCGAATCTTTCAGGAAAATGTAATGTCATGTACAGCGCCAATCGCCCGCCCATTGAATAGCCCAACAACAAACATTTGTCTATTTGTAAATCATCTAATAAGTCTATCAACGCTTGGGCTGTATTTGACATATTGTAGCAACTTTCGTCGCCGATTACTCTGGTTTTTCCGTGACCTGGAAGGTCAACTGCCAGACAGCAATATTTGTGAGATAGTAAGGAAATAACGCTGCTAAAATCTTGATTGTTGCCCGCGAATCCGTGCAATAATAAAATTATTGGCTGATTTTTGTTGCCAGTTAAGGAATAGTAAAATTGATAATTTTTAAATCTTTCCATATACAATTCTTGCTATAATTGCCGGATTTACTTACATCTAATTTCCGCATTACCAACAGAAATAACTGCCTGAAAACGAGTGAGAAAGTCCATACCAACAAGACCGTCAATGCGGATATTTGGCGGTATATCGTGGGCAACTATCTCAAAATTTTCTATTAATTGACCCACGCAATTAAACCAAGATACGTTAATTACAGGAACATAGATTCTTCCTTGACCTGTAACTAATTCTTGCCTGCGTAAAGGATTGCGCGTATCGTAACCCAGAGTTTCTAATACTTGAACTGGCAATATTGTGAAGCTAGAACCCGTATCTACCAATAAACGCACCCGCACAAAATCGCCACCTTCTCTACTGCCAACAGTTGCTTGGACGGCTAGCAAATTTTGGCCGTAACGCAACAAACGGTAAACTTTCTGATAATCTGGCATTTTCGTTACAACATTACTGCTATGTTATCAGGTATCGAGCCAGTATACTCTATTGCGACAGATTTTCCATTCCTTAATGAAAGTTTACTGTAAATTTCATCGCGTTCTGTTGCATGGGCTAAAACTTCCCCTCGAATCACGTTTAATTCTTCATCTAATTCAGGATTGACGATGAGTACCCACTCATCAGGATACAGGCTAAAAATTTCTTCTAGGCTCAGAATTCGGCTAATTTCTGTTTGCGTACTCATGGTTTAATTCTCTTTTTTTACGATTCAATGTGAGGTACGGATTGCTAAACTAAAGAAGATTTTGAGAAGTCGCTCAACTTTACCAACTCCGCCAACTCCCTCAGCTTAGCAAACCATACCTCCATTTTACCGGAATTGTCGATCGCCCGAACTACAAGACAAACCCCAGCGCCAGCAGCAATCCGCTCGAAAAATGCAGCGCGAGTGCGATAAACTTACAGTTGCTGACCTTTGCCGGTTGGTCGTGATAGTCTGCGACATGGCGACAAAGGTCGATCGCAAAAAACAAACTCCCAAAAATCAACAGCGTCCAAATTGGGAACATTCGCAACGCCACAAACAGCACAGTCAAAGCATAAATGCTGCCGCACGACCACTGCAACAACAGCGCACCTTTTTTCGTACCCAACCGGACAATCGGCGATTTTTTCCCCGCCGCCAAATCGTCATCAACTTGATGAAAGTGCGAACAAAATAAGATGATACTCGTAGTAATTCCCACGATTGTCGAAGCAGCAAAATTAGTCGCAGACCAAGTTTGAGTTTGACTGTAATAAGCAGCAGCTAAAGCTAGAGGCCCGAAGGTAAAAAAGCAAATTATTTCGCCTAAACCCTGATAGCCCAAACGAAACGGAGGCCCTTGATAGGTGTAGCCGAGGGCGCAAGACAAAACAATTAGCAAAATTACTGTTGGGTCTTTTTGCCACCAGCTTAGGGCGCAGATTCCCGACACTCCGACGGCTAAAAATAAATTGGCAATCCAGAAAACTAAAGCTTTATTTCCGGTTAAGTTAACTACGGAATGCGCTTTGTTTTTATCGATGCCTGTTTCCGAGTCAAATACATCATTGCTGAGATTCAGCCATGCTATAATTAAAATGGCTGACATTAAAAATGTCGAAAAAATTGAAAAATTAATCGTTTTAGTTTCGGCAAAAGCTATTGCAGTTCCTACTGAAATAGGAATCACCGCAACACTGTACATAGGCGGCTTGATTGCGGCCAGCCACAATTTACTATTTGGAGGTTCAATTATCTTTGTTGTCATTACACAAACTTGATGCAATGGATAGCAGCTTGGTAATTTTACAATTTTATTGGTGAAGAATGTCTGCTCCCCATCCGCTTGAGTGCGCCTCCGGCATCCGCCGATCGCCTGTGCGGGTTCTGGCGCGCCCGAAAATGCCCGCCAGTCAACCTCTGCGGGGTCGATCGCAGGCGAAGCCCAGACTTAGCGGCTCAATCTTAAGTTTTATGTCTAAATGTTTCGGTCGATCGCGCGTTGGCGCAGCCCTAGAACAGGATCGTCTGTTTTTTGCCCGCAGCCTGTCCAAACTGTCGGGAAACTCGAAAGGTCATGTTTTGCGATCGCCCTCCCGTGCTTAGATCGAAATAGGGGTTCTAGCGGGACAAAACCGCACTCTTTCTGACAAATCTGCTATTCTCGCTTTCATGACAGTAATACCGCACCGCGCTAATCTTTTACAAGACCGCAATCAACTGCATCAGTTTCTCTTAGATTGCCAGCAGTCTTTAACAGAAAAAGATCAAACAAAAATAGTTAGTATTTCTCAGGAGATTGCCCCCGTCGATCCGCTAGTTGTACTTCAAGATATTTCCGAACCTTGCCAGCGACACTTTTACTTTGAAAAAAGAGACCCTATTTCAGGCAACAGTTTTGCGATCGCCGCCCTAGATTCTGCCATCCATCTAACAGTAGCAGGAACCGAGCGATTTGCCCTCGCTCAAAATTTTATACAATCTTGTCTTGCCCGGACAATTACCATCGGTACGGAACGCTTGCCCTTCAGCGGGCCTCACTTTTTTTGCAGCTTTGCTTTTTTCGATGAGAATGTCGCCACCAATTCTTACTTTCCACCAGGAACCGTATTTTTACCAAACTGGCAGATTACTCGCCTAAAAGATAGCTGTACAATTGTTGCCAATGCCATCATAAACCGAGATACAAATGTTAATTTTATTGCTGACAATATTTTAAAAGATTTTGATAAAATTGCCTTTTCTAACTACAAACAAATAAATTTTGTTAGCAACAGTTCGATATCTTTAAAACAAATCCCTGTGAATGATGCCTTTCAATTCAAAACATCAGTTAAGTCGGCTTTAGAATTGATCGAGTCTCAATATTTCAGTAAAATTGTTTTGTCCCAAGCAATAAATGTCATTTCCCAAACCCCTTTTAGTTTAATAGATTCCTTAAATAACTTGCGCCTCACTTATCCAGGTTGCTACATATTTTCTACCAGTAACGGGCAAGGTCAAAATTTTATCGGTGCCAGTCCAGAACGCTTAATCAGCATTCACAGAAATGAGTTAATAACAGATGCCTTAGCCGGTTCCGCACCGAGGGGAAAAACTGAAGCGGAAGATGCGAATTTAGGCAAAGGTTTACTGAACAGCGAAAAGGATATTCGAGAACATCAAGTTGTGATTGATTTTATAGTCGATCGCCTGTCGAGTCTCGGTATCAATCCCGACTTTTCCCCAGTTCCCAGGCTGCTACAACTGTCAAATATTCAGCATTTGTGGACACCCATAAGGGCTAGAATTCCCCGTGATATTCATTTATTAAAGATTTTATCCCAACTGCATCCAACGCCAGCGGTAGCGGGCGTACCGAGAGATATTGCCCTACAGCAAATTCGCGGCTGGGAAAGCTGCGATCGCTCTTTGTATGCAGCAGCCCTGGGCGGGATCGATCGCAGCGGCAACGGCGAATTTGCCGTCGGCATCCGATCGGCATTAATCGACGGATCTCGGGCTATACTTTATGCTGGTGCCGGTATTGTCGCCGGTTCGGAACCCGAAAAAGAACTAGCAGAAATTCAACTGAAATTACAAGCACTTTTAAATGCTTTAGTTTAGGAATATATCATAAAAATACTATCGATCGCCAAAACAAAGAAATGCTTGACTTTCGGAACACAAACACCCTCTGGGCTTCCATAATAGCCGAGACTTTGCAGCGATGGGGACTAACAACAGCCGTAATTTGTCCCGGTTCGCGATCGGCACCGCTAACAATAGCCTTCGCCCAAAATAATCAAATAGAAACTATCCCCATACTCGACGAGCGATCGGCAAGTTTTTTTGCATTAGGAATTGCCAAAAAATCCGGTGTACCAACCGCACTAATTTGTACCTCTGGAACCGCTGCAGCCAACTTTTTACCTGCGATAATAGAAGCAAGAGAAAGTCGAATTCCGCTGCTAATTTTCACAGCAGACAGACCTCCCGAACTCCGCGACTGTCACGCCGGACAAGCCATAGATCAAGTGAAAATCTACGGCAATTATCCCAACTGGCAAGCCGAATTAGCAATCCCTTCAGCAGAATTAGGAATGTTAGGCTATTTGCGGCAAACGGTAATTTATGCGATCGAGCGATCGACCTTTCCTACACCAGGCCCCGTCCACCTCAACATCCCCCTGCGCGATCCGCTGGTACCCGTTCCAGATATTGCTGTAGAAGCTTTAGAAACCGAATTTAATTCAGAAGATTTCTTTGCAGGATTAGAACCGATTGTTGTAGCAGAAACTTCTACCCCCCCCAGCCCCCCCTTGCTAAGGGGGGGAGAAAGAAGTGCATTCAGACAATGGCAGGAATCTGAGAAAGGGATAATTATTGCAGGGGTAGCCCAGCCTCAAGATGCAGAAAAGTATTGTAGTGCGATCGGCCGAATTTCCCAACTATTAAACTGGCCAGTTTTAGCAGAAGGATTATCGCCCTTAAGAAACCGTGCCCAACTCAATCCCCATCTAATTTCCACCTACGATCTAATCCTGCGAAACCGCGAACTAGCAGAAAAATTAAGACCAGAAATCGCCATTCAAATCGGAGACTTACCCACAAGTAAAGAACTGCGAAACTGGCTAGACAAAACCCAACCCAAACGCTACAGAATCGACCCCGCCCACCCCAACTTCGATCCCCTACACGGCCCAACAATTCACCTGCGAACCTCCGTAGAAAACCTAGCAACTAAATTAACTCCAGTCCCCCCCCTTACCAAGGGGGGGCTAGGGGGGGTTCAAGATCCGGGCAGCCACGGGGGGCAGCCCCTACAAGAGAATGAAACAGCCCTGGGGCTAGGGGGAGTTCAAACCTCTCCAGTCCCCCCCCTTACCAAGGGGGGGCTAGGGGGGGATCGAACAGGCAAAAACTCCCCTCCATACTCTCCAGTCCCCCCGGGGCTAGGGGGGGTTCTAACCTCGCCATCAAACGAATACCTCCAACTTTGGCACAACACCGAAACCAAAACCAGACAAGCAATAGACCAAAAAATATCAGAAATTAACAACATAATCGAACCCAAAGTTTCCTGGCTGCTTTCCCAAATTTTGCCGCTTGGAACACCGATATTTATTGCTAACAGTATGCCCGTGCGAGATGTCGAATTTTTCTGGAAGCCGAACAACTTAGAAATAAAACCTTTTGTCAACCGCGGCGCTAACGGCATCGACGGCACGCTGTCAACAGCTTTGGGAGTAGCCCACCGCAATCAAAGCAGTATATTGCTAACAGGCGATTTAGCACTTTTGCACGATACAAACGGTTTTTTAATTCAAAATAAATTTGTAGGTCATCTGACAATTGTTTTAATTAATAACAACGGTGGCGGAATTTTTGAAATGTTGCCCGTTGCCAAATTTGACCCACCCTTTGAAGAGTTTTTTGCCACGCCGCAGGATATCAATTTTGCTCAGTTGTGTGCAACTTACGGCGCGGAACACGAGATAATCGACGATTGGGAGCAGTTAAAAGAAAAATTAAATTTCCTACCAAATAACGGGATTCGGGTCTTAGAATTGCTCACAAACAGGCGCTCCGATGCTAAATGGCGGCAAGATAATCTAAGTAAATTTGCAAAAGGTTCGTAGGATTTTCTACTCGTTACTAGGCTCTGCCTGGTAACGCAGATAGGCGAGGCTCTGCCTCCAATTTTCCGGCTCTCCAAGCGAGGCAGAGCCTCTAAACATGGGTTCCCAGGCAGAGCCTGGGAACCAGTTTAGACTGCTGGTTGAGCTAGCAGCGGATCTAATTCTCCATCTCGATCGAGTTTGTGAATGTCATCGCAGCCGCCGACGTGTTCGTTGTTAACAAAGATTTGGGGGACGCTGCGCTTTCCGTTAGCACGTAGGGCCATTGCATTTCTAGCTGCTTCATCGCCGTCTATTTTGTATTCGGTGTAATTTACGCCTTTCCACCACAGCAAGATTTTTGCCCGGATGCAGTAGGGACAGGTTTGCCAAGTGTAAATTTCTACATTGGCTTTGATGCGATCGGGCGATCGGCCCAAAATGGGATTGAGAAAATCAAGCATTTTCGGTACTGGGGTAAAAATTAAACTGATTGACAGATTAAATCATAAAAATAATACGGTAAGTGGGAAACGAGCGCGTCTTCAGACCTGAGAGGGAAACGAGCGAGGCAATTTATTGCCCTTAATCTTTTTAGCTGACTATAATCACAGAATAGATATTATAATGTGAGTATGACACAAAAAGCTTTCAAGTACCGATTCTATCCAACTCCTGAGCAAGAAATCCTGCTTAGGAGGACGATGGGTTGCGCTCGATTAGTTTATAACCGTGCATTAGCCGCAAGGACGGAAGCATGGTATGAACGTCAAGAGCGAGTCGGATACTCTGAAACTTCGACAATGCTAACCAGTTGGAAGAAGCAAGAAGACTTGCAGTTTCTTAATGAAGTTAGCTGTGTGCCATTACAGCAAGGTTTGAGGCATTTACAAACCGCCTTTACTAATTTCTTCTCAGGAAGGGCAAAATACCCTAACTTCAAGAAAAAACATAATGGTGGCAATGCTGAATTTACTAAGTCTGCTTTCAAGTGGAAAGACGGCAAAGTATTTTTAGCTAAATGTTCTCAGCCCTTAGATATGCGATGGAGCCGTGAACTCCCAGAAGGTGCAGAGCCGTCAACTATTACGGTGAAGCTCTCGCCCTCTGGACGATGGACAGTTTCTTTGCTGGTAGATGTTGAAATTGAAACATTACCTGAATCTCCTAATCAAATCGGTTTGGATTTGGGTATTACTAGCCTAATGGCTTTGAGTAATGGCGAAAAGATTGCTAATCCTAAAGCTTTTAAATCTAAGCGCCGTAAATTGCGTAAAGCTCAAAAAGCGCTTAGGCGCAAGAAAAAAGGATCTAATAATCGCCACAAGGCAAGATTGAAGGTTGCTAAAGTTCACGCTGAAATTAGCGATGCTCGGAATGATTTTCTTCACAAATTGACAACTCGACTGGTTCGTGAAAACCAAGTGATTGCGGTTGAGGATTTGTCCGTGAAGAATATGGTCAAAAATAGAAAACTCGCTCTCTCGATTAGTGATGCTAGTTGGGGCGAAATTGTTAGGCAACTTGAATATAAGTGCAACTGGTATGGTCGCACTTTTGTCAAAATTGATCGATGGTTTCCTAGCTCTAAAAGGTGTGGACATTGCGGTTATGTTGTTGATAAGTTGCCTTTAAATGTCAGAGAGTGGGATTGCCCTAAGTGCAGTACACATCACTATCGTGATGTGAATGCTGCTAAGAATATTCTTGCCGCAGGGCTTGCGGTTAATGTCTGTGGAGCGACTGTAAGACCTTCCGAGAGTAAATCTCGGAAGGCTGGTGCTATGAAGCAGAAACTCTAAGAAGTGATTCTTGGAATCTCAGTCGCTTCAGCGCTGAGAGTAGTCAATTTAGCGAAACGCGATCGATCCCGCGTCCTACCAAAGGTTAGCCTGCTGTGGAATTGCCCGCGCCACCTTTGGCGCTGTGATTCGCGTCACACGTTCACTCAACTCGGATCACTTACGTACACCCCAAAGAATCACCTTCGGAACCTAATTAATATCACTGATCTTTTGAGGAAACCAGAGCATAATTAATATATCGAATTCAACCGCACTGCCATGAACTGCTTACAACTCCTCCCCGGCGCTATCTCTGAAATCATCGCTTCTGTCAGCGACACGGGCGTTTTAACTTTAGCCGATCGCTACGGTTTGATGGCCGCTACTTTGGACGAGTCCCTCAATGACGAAGACAGGGGCTGTGTCAACCGCCTGCTGCGGGCAGTCATCAGAGGCAGGGTAAGAATGGTGAATGAACTTTCAGCAGCAATGTAAGGTGAGTCAGCGGTAGATAAAGATGGCGAAATTGGTTGGCAGCCGATCGCCCGCCGGAGTCCCTGAGACTTGATATAACGGCGACTTGAATTCGATTTAAAGTTTTCTCCTCTAACAAAACAACGGTTTTTTCGATGTGCAGCCTGTAACGGGCTGCTTTTTTTTTACTTACACGCGGGTTGTCAGAAACCGGGTTTTTGGGAAAAAAGCCGGTTTCTTAAGTCCCTGTGCGTTTTTCGGTACTTCCAAGTCCTCTAATCGCCGATTTTGATGTCGTACTGGCGGCAGAGGGCGATCAGTTTTTGTTGGAAGCGATCGCGCACGTTATCCGGCGAGACAATGACGCAATCTTCCCCGTACCGCAGCACATCTCGAAACAGCCAGAATATACTAGATACCCGCTTCACCACATGACGCACGTCTCCCACCATTTCATTTGCCACATCTTCATCCGGCTTGGATTCATAGTTGTCAGCCAATCCTCCTCGAAAGTGTAAGTGTACTTCGGTATAATCTATGCTTTCGCGCCAATTTTCACTGGCAGGTAGCAAGTTGACAATCTTGTCCAAGCGCAAACACCGATTGTGAGCTAATTCCGGGATTTCTCTAGGGTTAGCATCATCGCACCAGATTTCTAGGTACAAGCGCTTGTCGTAAAGGCGAATTTTGGCACTGCGGGCCGTAAATTCGCTCAATTTGTCTTTTTTTGACTGGTAAAACAGCCTGAACGGTTGATCGTTGTCAATCAGTTGATTGAGTCGCAACCGCCACGCTTCAGCGGTTTGGCTGACTTTTTCGAGCAATTGTTGCCGCATAGGGGCTTCCAGATTGGCTTTGTCCAAGAGTAAGCCCAGTACAATCTGGGCGGCTTCGACTTCGCCGGAGTCGTTGAGAAATTTGACAGCTTTGTCCAATGATTGTACTTGCACTGAATTGAGGGTAAAGGGTTCGCCCACTTCGATTTGCTGTTGGGCGATCGCCACCAATAACCCGGATACGCTGGGGGATTTACCCCAGAAGATGCCGAGGCGAAGGGCGATCGCCTCTAGTTGCTCTTTGGTGCCGCTCGGAATTGAAAGTGTAATTGTCTCTTTTTTGCGGATCATTAAACAAAATGTAATTATATACTTGACAGATTTGGTTTTCAATGTAAATATAATTCTAGTGCAAGTACAAACCCTAGACATAACAAAGGTCAACTATGCTCCAAATTTCTCCAACGCTGCCTGAACTTCAGGAAATTGCTTCGCAGCTTCCCGATCGAATTCCTTACCTCAAAATGCTAATTCTCTTTGGTTCTCGTGCCAGAGGTGATACCCACGCTAAAAGCGATTGGGATTTTGCCGCACTTTACGATGAGCAACTGAGGGAAGCATCTTGCAGCGATCGGGGATTTGCTTGGTTTGAAGTTCCAGGGATTTTGAGTGACATTTTTAGCATCAATAGTGATGAAATTGATGTTGTCGAGTTAAATCGATGTTCGCGACTGATTGCTCACTTCATTGCTCGTGATGGAATACTTCTTTATGAAAAAGATCCTGTTGAGTTCGAGAAGTTTATAAAAAATCATCTCATGAGTGATGTGGAGTTGCAAGAAACAGAAAGTCAACTGCGCCAGAATATTAATAATTTTCTTGAAGAATGGGGTGTAGTATGAGTATTGAGAAATCTGTGGTTTTAAATCGACTCCAGTTTATTGGAAATAATCTCAAGCAATTAAGACGTTTTGAATCGATGAGCCTTGATGATTATTTAGATAGCTTCGATCAAAAAACAATTTCCGAAAGGATTATGGAGTTAATTATTCAAGCAGCCGTGGATATTAACGAGCATATCCTGACTCGCAAGATGAATGTAGTTTCAAATGGTAATCGGGAATCTTTTTTGCGAGCCGGAGAGTTGGGAATTATTACAATTGAAGTGGCAAATGAACTAGCAAAGTCAGGCGGATTGCGTAATATTTTAGCTCATCGATATCTAGAAATAGATTATGTCAGTTTATTGAATTCTGTTCGAGTTGCTTTAAGATATTACCCGCTGTATATCCAGCAGGTTGCTGAATATATTTCCACAGAAACCTAAAAACTGGCTTGAATCTGCGCTGAAAGAATCGAATAAGCCGATCGGTGCGACAACTTATAAGATTGTTTCGACGGTTCCTCAAGAACTGAAAAATCAATTACCTGCGCCGGAGCAAGTTGCAAAACTTTTACAAGGAATAGATTAAAAATGGCAGATTATTCTATAACTCTCAAATCCGTTTACTCTCGTCTCGCATCAGAAACTGCTAGAGGTGTGAAGTTACCGGAAGATTGGAGGCTTTCTTGGCATCAAGCGGCGACGTGGGAAGCCTTGCAAGATCCCAGCATTGACGTGGTATTCAATACAGCGATGACAGGGGACGGTAAAAGTTTAGCAGCTTACCTGGCAGCGATGACAAATCGCACGTACACATTAGCAATGTACCCGACAAACGAACTCGCAAGAGATCAGGAAAAACAGGTAAAAGGCTACAAAGCACTGTTTAAACCGGAAAACGACCCGCAAATTTATCGTTTGAATGCAGCAATCCTGGAAGATTTTATTGCCACAAATAAGCTTTCTTCTAAATTAGCAGGATTGGGCGATCGCGCCGACAACTCAGAGATTTTGCTGACAAATCCCGACATCTTTCACTACATCCACGACTTCCGCTATTTGCGGCGCAACAAAGCAGGTAAGGGAGATAACCCCGATCGCCTATTTGCCAAAATTGACGACAGCTACAAACTATTCATCTTTGACGAATTCCACATCTTTTCATCTCCCCAAATTGCCAGCGTCATCAATGCCATCCTGTTAATTAAACACACGCTTCCCGGCAAAAAGTTTTTATTCCTTTCTGCTACGCCCAACGATTTATTGGAAGAGGGGTTTTCCAAAGCTGGGTTAAAATATCGCATCATAGATCCAGTCAAGCAGGGAGGTTATCAATTTGCAGCAGGCGACAACTGGCGGCAGATTAGTTATCCGATTAACTTGACTTTTCCGCAAAAGTTAGAACCAAACCTGCGTTCCAGTTATAACTGGATTCTAGAAAATGCCGAAACAACTATTTTGAAATTCTTTCAAGATAATCCTGGGAGTAAAGGCGCAATTATCCTGAACTCGATCGCGGCAGTTAAAACCTTAATTCCCAAATTCAAGGCAATTTTTGAGCCGCTGGGATTGAAAGTCCGAGAAAATACTGGATTGACTGGCGAGACAGAAAAGTCTAAATCGGTTGAAGATGCTGACTTACTTTTAGGAACATCAACAATTGATGTGGGAGTTGACTTTCGGATTAATTTTTTAGTATTTGAAGCGGCAGATGCGGGGAATTTTATTCAGCGTTTCGGCAGATTGGGGAGACATCCAGGTTTTGAAATTTATCAAGCTTATGCTTTGCTGCCCAACTTTATTGTCGAGAGGCTGTTTGAGGTTGAAAACCACCCGCTGCAAGATGGCGAAACGCGCGATCGCATTAGTTTATCCGACGCTATCCGCCAGCATTACGGCTATGTCAACGAGTTTAGGCAATATCCCAAACGCTGGGGTTCAATTCAGTCAGCTTGCGTGCATTTAGAGTTAGAAAGAAATTATCAAATGAAAACCAAGTATCCCGAAGCAGCGGATAATTTTGCAGCAGATATTGAGCAAGCTTTGGGAGTTACGATTAAACAGATGCGAGGGCAGCTTTTCCGCTGTATGGAAAAAGAGAAAAATAAAATTATTGAGGAGGCTAGAAGTTTTCGCGGGCTTGGCCAGTTAGATTGCGGGATTTACGACATTACTAATCCAGACGAACCTGAGAAAGAACGGTTTAAAACTTACAATCTTCCCAGTTTGCTGAGTAACTTTCATTTTGAGTTGATGGCAAGTGCCGACTTTATGAATCGAGCCAAAAAAGCTGGGTTAGCAACCAGCAGTTTTGAGAAAGCTTTGTGTTATTTGAAACTGACTGGATATCGGGAATTGCGAGAAGATTGGCAGTTTTATTGTTCGCGAGATGACCTCAGCGAGATTGCTAAATCCGGCAAAGTACAAATTATCAAAGGTTTGGAAGTGACAGGAGGAACTAATGAGATTAGCCGCAAATTATCTAATCGAGGTTTGGTGTGTTTTGTTTCCGATCGCGATCGGGCTACTTTACGCGCCAAATGCGGATTGCCCGTGCACTTCCAGGCTTACGCTTTGAGCGATCGATTTGATGGCAAGCCAAATTACACCATAGCATTCGGGCGATCGGCTTTGTTGCTGGAAACGCTGATTTGGCACTGGAAGCCGCAGCAGGATGAAGGGTGGATATGCTAAAGATGTACGCTACTGGAGAAAAATTACCGTGACTAGAGATAATTTACTGTCCCGAATATCGATCGATCCAAATATCTGTTTTGGAAAACCCTGCATTCGCGGCCATCGGATTTGGGTTTCTTTAATTCTCGATCTATTAGCAGGTGGTGCAACAATTGACGAACTGCTGGAAGAGTATCCAGGGATAGAACGAGATGATATTCTAGCTTGTCTTGCCTACGCTTCTGAAATTACAAAGGATATCTATGTAGAAATTCCCATTAGAATCGAGGCAGAAGCAATCAAATGAATATTAAACTTGATGAAAATCTTGGCAGCCTGCGGATTGCCTCGCAGTTACGTGCAGCAGGACATGATGTAGCGACAGTAAAAGAACAAGGTTTAACTTCAGCACCCGATGAAGAATTAATTACTATTTGTCGCCAAGAGGCAAGATGTTTGGTGACTTTAGATCGCGGTTTTGGCAATCGGCTGAAGTTTAATTTTTCTGAGTATGCAGGAATTGTAGTAATTCGTCTGCCATCTCATCCAAGCTTTGACGATTATCGGGAAGCAATAGAAACGTTAATTCTCGGATTGGAACAAGCAGAAGTTTTTGGCAAATTGTGGATTGTTCGACAGGGTACGATTCAGGAATATCAACCCACTGAACCAGAGGAAACAGAAACATGAACGAAGACGATATTCTATATAAATGGCTGCATTCTCCCGATGATGAAGACGATGAAACGCCAGCGAAGTACGAACTTCTGACAGTTCGACTGTTTAAAGAAGCAATTCGAGAAACGGCAGGAAATCAGGGCGATCGCCTTTTAGCATCTTTCGCCGAAAACGTCCTGCCCAACTTGATCCAGCAGCTAGTTGGATCTACAGCCAAAGGCGGTCAATTTACCGAATATATGCGCGCCAAAGACAAAAATGTCGATCGCAGCAAACACGATCAATCTTTTACTTCTCACCTGCTTAACGGCTTATTCCCAACTTACCGAATTCTCAAGAAACTCAAGACAGAAACACCAGAAACCAATCCAGTTAAACGCAACTGCGGTGAAACAGAAATAGCTTTGTTCGTAGCATCGTACATCCTGCACGACTTCGACAAATTCCCCGATTATTCAGAATGGCTGAAAACGGGCGATTCTGAAGGAAAGTTTGCTAACCGAGACTGGCAAGACAAACCACCTCACAAAGACGAAGCCCCGAATTTGGGACGCGATTATGTTGCTCTCAAAATGCAACAACTTGGATTAGATAGTTTGTTAGGTGAAAATTGGGAATATCACATCGACGATATTGTCTGGATGACCAACAATGCCGGAGTTAAATATGATAGCGATCGCGGTTTAGAAATTCGCGGTTTGCAGCCTAAACTCGATGGTAGAATTCGAGGAACTCTAGCCAATTTAGTCAGGCTTTCCGACTTATTCGCCTCAGTTATCAAACATCCCAGCGATGCCGAAGCTAGCGGTTTATCTGAAGTTTTGACTTCCCTCAGCAACGCACAACTTAAATTTAGCTATCACTCCCTCTCAGACAATCGCGGAGTATTGACAAATATCATCAACAATGCTCTGATGGACGCTCATCCCAGCGAGTTTTATGCACCGCTGCTGTACTTGCCAGATGGCGTAGTTTATCTAGCTAAAACCGATGCAGCGGCTATCGAAACTGCTGAAATTGCCGATCGAGTAATCGCCAAAATTCGCAACCTGTGTGCCGACAGATTGAAGCTCAAAACAACCGGATTTAGCCGGGACGGAAAAGGCTTTAAATTTGGTGAATTTTACTGGCTGTTTTTTGATATAATCGAACTCATGCAAGTTAGCATCGAAGCAGCTTGCAAACTCATTCCCAGCACCAAAGTATCCTCTGCAAAAAAGCGCAGCGACAGCTTGCTAAGTTTCCAAAAAAATGGAGATTTGCCCGGTGAATTGAATCTAGAATTTGCCGAGGATTATCGGATTGACAGGCTAGCAGAATTTGGGGATATCCTCAGTCGCGGCATTTGGAATAAATGGCAAGAACAACTGACTAATTCTCAGAAAGAATTGCCCAAAGCCAAACGCCAAAAGCCACCAGAATTAGATTTAACTCAAAAACTTGCCGAACATTTAGGCTTAACCGACGAAATTCCAGCTTTAAAAGCAATCCAATCTCTGAAAAAAACAGGTGGCGTTCCTCTGGATTGGTATTACCTAGCCGCACAGTATTTTCAGCGAAATAAAGGCTTAGATGAAGCTCAATTGCGCGCTGTTTTAACCGAGATGGTTGAACGTGCAGCCACTCTCATCCAACCCCTCACCGAAAACTTTAAAATTCCCGACGGCTGGCACGATTTGCGAACCTATGTCAGCCGCATAGTTTCCTTACCAACAGGTGCAGTTGTCAAACCAGAAACCGATCCGTTTTTACTAGAATTGGCGCGGTACAGTGCGGCAAAAATCACAGGGAGAGGGCGCGAAAATGTTTGTGCGATGTCGAGTTCGGCTTACACTGTGACGGAACAAATGGAATCGGCGACTTTATTTGCTCCCCAAGTTTACAGCAACCGCCAAATTTTGTTTAACGCACAAGCTGCCAAGCGTCAGATTTGCTCGATTTGGTCGATCGAGATTATGTTGAGACAAATTTTGATGAATCAAACCAATGCCACAGGAGGTGATTTTGAAGGGCGTAAATACCGCTATCTTTATCTTTATCCCGCTTACTTCTTTACTCCAGAAACCAACAAATTTCTCCAAAAAGCTTACAGTTGGATTGCCAGGACGCGATTTGATGCAGACATTCGCAAGCATTTAATTACTGACAAACAAGTTGCCAAATTTACCCTTGACAATTATCAACAAGTTGATTCATTATTGATTCAGGAGAATTTGCCAACAGAAGACGATCGCACTTTCAAAATCAGCTATCCAGACAATCAACCGCTGACCTTTTTCTTCCTAGCATTACCACCGGGAAAAGATGCCACAGATACCGAATCTTGGGTAATGCCGGCTTGGTTAGCTTTTGCTTTACCGCTGATTCTAGATGTCAAAACAGTTGCTTCCGAGTCGCCAGTTCCGCCCTTTATTAGCGGTGCAGATTTTGAAAAAACTGCTGTCATTGATGGCGAACATCAAGCAATTCGTTCTCTGATCGAGCAAGATGAATATCGCTTAGATGGTATTCTACCTCGCACATCAGACAAACGTAAATTTTCACCGCTAAATGCTCTAAGTGCCGCTTACTGCATTCACTTAGAAGTCAACCGCAAAAAAGATGGCAATCCCGACTGGGGGAAATTGTCAAATTTAGCACGCGATTTAGAAACCAGTCCGCTTTATGTCTTTCACTACCTGACTAAATGGCTGCGGAAACAAGACAAAATTGAATCCGTACCGATTGCCAAAATCCGCTTGTACCTTGAGTTTTATCACTACTTTGAACCGGAGGGAAAAACTGTGAATCAAATGCGCGAACTGACAGAACTTTACCGCCGCTTTTATCGGGCAAAAAGTCAATATGCCAAAGCTAATGCCGTGCTGAAACCTATTGACGAAGCTGCTGACGTTATTCTGAAATTTGATAAAGCTTTAGCTAACAATACCGAATCTTTAACCGATATTGTGGCGGGACGTTTATCAAAGCTGATGAATAACGTGCGGCGGCGGGCGGCAGAAGGGAAACCGACACTTGTTTGCATTGACGGTAAGTGGAAACCTGCTTTGACTTCTGAAGAGGAACGGCAAGCAATTTATGATTTTGCTAAGTATTTTGTGGAGGTGATTTTTAATGGCAGTTTGAAGGGCGATCGCGCGCGTTTAGCAGGCACTCAACTCAACTTGATTCGGGATACTTGCGATTACCTTTATCGCTTGGAAGATGACAAAGAACGCCGGGGAAAGAAGCAGGATGAACCTGATGAACTTCCCGAAACAGAGTTAGCCTAAATTGTCTGCATTTTTTAATCAAATTGTACTGGAGAAACTCAACTATGAAATTTCTGAAAAGCCTCGATTCCAAATTCTTTCACGATGAAATTCCCGCAAAACCGATGGGAAAATACGCCCACTTCATCACCATTCGCGTCACCGAATCTTACCCGCTATTTCAGACTGACGGCGAATTGAATAAAGCCAGGGTAAGTGCTGGGATTGCAGACAAAACGCAGATTAGCCGTTTAGCGATGTTTAAGCGCAAGCAGTCTACACCAGAACGCTTGACTGGACGGGAATTGCTGCGAAATTACAAAATTGGCGACTGGGAAAAGTGCGACTACAACGTCGATTTTAGCAAAACTACTCCTGATTGCATTTTATACGGTTTTGCGATCGGCGATTCCGGCTCCGAGAAATCGAAAGTAGTTGTAGATACAGCTTATTCGATAACTCCCTTCGACGATTCTCACCAAAACTTTACCCTGAATGCACCGTTTGAAAGCGGAACAATGAGCCGTCAAGGAGAAGTCACCAGCCGCATCAACAGCCAAGATCACATTTTGCCTCAAACTTTTTTCCCCAGCATTGTAACGTTGAAAGACCCGACAGAAACAGGTTTTCTCTACGTTTTCAACAACATTCTCCGAACGCGGCACTACGGAGCGCAAACTACCCGCACTGGGCGAGTTCGCAATGAATTAATCGGAGTAATTTTTGCTGATGGCGAGATTGTTAGCAATCTGCGGTGGACGCAAAAAATCTACGATTTGATGAGCGCTGCTGGCAAAATCAATCCTCCCGATCCTCTGAATGAAGATGATGTTTTGACTAATGCAAATCGAGCAATTTCTCAACTGATGGATGAAGAGTGCATCTCCCACCGCGATTTTATCGGCGAATCTTTTGACGGATTGTTAGCAGAGGTTAAATCCATTTCCAGCGATGAAACTAAATTGCAAGAAATGCTAACTCAGGCTAATAGCGAATCAACTGCTTACGCTCAGAAACACATTTTAAAGAGTTCTGAGAAAGGCAAGAAAGGTAAAAAAGCAGCCGCAGCAACGGAGTAAATATTGTGCCTTCAATTTATCGCTGTCAAATCGAGTTGCACGATAGCCTTTATTTTGCAACTCGCGAGATCGGGAGACTTTACGAAACAGAGCCGATAATTCACAATTACGCGCTTTGTTACGCCCTCGGTTTGGTGGATAGCGCCATCTATTCTACCACCGTGGCTGAAGAAGATTCCTATCGCTATTTCTGTCCCGAACAAGTTCCTAAATACGAGCAGCATTTAACGGCGCTCAACCAACAGGGGATTTATGTTACTCCAGGGCGTTCTATTTCTCACTCCTCCACTCTCAATACTTGGAAATACGCCAACAACAACTATCACGTTGAGATGGAAAAAACCCAGAAAAATATCCCCAGTTTTGGCAGAACTAAAGAAATTGCACCGGAAAGCAAATTTGAGTTTTTCATCATCTCAGAAAAGTCTCTGAAACTGGCGAAATGGATTCGTCTGGGAAAGTGGATGAGCAAAGCTGAGTTAACGACTGAAGAAATGGGCAATGGCGATAATCGCAAAAATGGCGACTTTATTTTCCCTTATTTGCTCAATCCCTTAGATGTGATGTTTTCCCATCAAGTCCTCAGCTACGACGTGGTGAATATGCCGCCAGTAAGTTTGATTCAAAACATCAAAATTCGCGGCCAACATTACCAGTTTGAAAACCTCAGAATTCCAGCTTGTATGGAATATCGCTTTCGGGCTAATTAAATTTCAAAAAGGTTTGTAGTGAGGACTAAAATTTTCACTGTAAACTTACTGAGTTAGGACTTACGCACGGGGCAGAAACCGGGTTTTTACGAAAATCCTTCGTTGTTATACCAATTTCATAAAATAGCGCTAGATATTACCCCCCCCAACCCCCCCTTATTAAGGGGGGGAGTAAAACTTTCTTTTTAGCATAATTTTATGAAATTGGTATTACCTGCAGATTAGGTAAAAAACCCGGTTTCTTTGGCCTTGTACAAATCCTGTGAATTTTCTTTTTTCCATACCAACAAATGAGCTAGCAAACTATGCCGCACAGCCTGATCCTCAACCTCCTCCCCCTCTCCCCAATATCCCCTGGATACCTAACGGGAAGACACCTGCACGCCCTCTTTCTCACCCTCGTGAGTTCGGTTGACAAAGAACTCGGCAACTACCTGCACGAAGCTGCTGCAGATAAGGCCTTCACCCTCAGCCCTTTACAAACTAAAAAATGCCCTTTCAAAAAACACCATTTTTTGCAATGGGAACACTCACAACCCATTCCCGAACATACCCTTTGTTGGTGGCGAATTACTCTTCTCGATGACTCTCTATTTGGTAAATTAACTCAGCTTTGGCTGAATCTTAATCCCTCGAAACCGTGGCATCTGGGCCCTACTGATTTGTTGATTACTAAGATTTTGGGAACGCCACAAGTAGATATGCCTTGGGCTAATGCTTGCGATTACTCTCAATTGTATCAGCAAGCATCGGAAACTAATCGATTAATCGCCTTTAGCCTCGCTACTCCGACATCTTTTCGTCAAGGGAAATTCGATTCAGTTTTGCCGACGAGAGAATGCGTTTTTAACAGGCTTCTCACTCGCTGGAACAAGTACAGCGGTATTGAGATTTCTCCGCTGTCTTTCGATGCACTTTTTCCGAGTTTTGTCAATATCAAAACAGAGGTTACGAGTAATTATCACAGCAATTTTATCGGAGTTGTTGGGGAAGTTACTTATCGAATCTTGGGTGATGTGGAGCCGTTGGCTGTTAAACAAATTAATGCTTTGGCTGATTTTTCTTTGTACTGCGGGTTGGGGAGGAAAACACCGATGGGCATGGGTATGACGCGCCGGATTTTTGTTAAAAATTCTCAAGATTGAGAGGATTGAGGAGTGAAGCATTAGAGTCAACTTAGTGTCTTGTTTAGTAGGGGTTTACTGTTTGAATATTCGGCCTTCGATCCCCCCTTAGCTTGCCCCCTACTCCCCCTTAAGAAGGGGGGGACAAGAGTGTCCAAGTTCTTTCATAAAGTGGGAAAACTTAAAGGGTTCAAAGTCAGCCCCTACTCTTCTTATTAAGGGGGATGCGAGGGGGATCGGGACTTGGCTATTAACGAAAAATACAAAGGTTTTAGGATTATGAACCACACTGATGATTACATTTCGATCGCACTTCTGAACCAATACTCTTACTGCCCGCACCGCTGCTGGCGGATGTCTTGCGCGGGAGAGTTCACGGACAACCAGTATACCATAGAAGGGACGAGTTTGCACGAGCGGGTTCACACTATGGGAGAACTTAATCGCGATGAAACTTGGCAAGTTCGGGCGATTTGGCTGAAGTCGGAACGCTACAGGCTGATTGGTAAGTCGGATTTGATTGAATCGGAGAATGGCGAGATTTATCCGGTTGAATACAAGCGCGGTAAGAAGGGGGAATGGGATAATGACGAGTTGCAAGTGTGCGCGCAAGCTTTGTGTTTGGAAGAGATGACGGGGAAAACAATTCAAACGGGATACGTCTATTACGCGCAGTCGCACCAGCGGCAAAAAGTGGAGATTTCTGAGGGGTTGAGATTGGAGGCGATCGCAACTATCAACGCTATCCAAATTTTACTGCAAACTGGCATCATGCCTCCAGCGAATTATAGCAAACGCTGTCAGGGTTGCAGCCTTTATCAGCAATGTTTGCCGCAAGCTGCTGAGAAAGTTCGGCGCTACCAAGAAGCTAGTTAATCCAATCTACAATTTTAGGAGTTTGTCATGGGAACACTTTATATCAATCAAGATGATGTCTTTATCGGGAAAACAGATGAAAGGCTGAATGTCAAGGCAAAAAATCAAACGTTACAGGATGTGCCTTTGATTCATTTAGATGGAGTGGTGATTGTGGGACGGGCGACTATTTCCCCGGCTGCGGTTGCAGAATTGCTTCAACGGAAAATTCCTCTGACTTTTATCACCGATACTGGTCACTATTTGGGTAAGCTGGAACCGGAATTAAGTAAAAACATTTTCGTTCGGAATGCTCAGTGGAAAGCGGCGGGGGAAACTCCAAAAGCTATTCATGTTGTCCGGGGTTTTATTCGGGGGAAATTGAAGAATTATCGCAGCAGTTTATCTCAAACTCAGCGGGAACATTCGGAACTAAAATTAGATTCGGCCATTATGCAGATTTCTAATGCGATCGCCAAACTTGACAAAACTGACAATATAGACTCTTTGCGCGGACATGAAGGTGCTGGGAGTGCGGCGTATTTCGGGGTTTTTAACCAATTAATTCGTGCGGAAGGCTTTGTATTTAAACCGCGACATCGCCCTGCTACAGATCCGGTGAATTCTTTGATGAATTTTGCTTACACGCTGCTGCGTCACGATGTGCAAAGCGCGATTAATATTGTGGGATTTGACCCTTATTTAGGATACCTTCATACGCAGCGCTACGGCCGCGTGGGTTTAGCATTTGATTTGATGGAAGAGTTCCGCCCTTTGGTGGCTGACAGTATAATTTTGAATGCGATTAATCGCCGGATTCTGACGCTGAATGATTTTACGGTGGAACCGCTGAGTAATGTGGTGCGACTGTCGGAAACGGGACGAAAAGAGTTTTTGAGGTTGTATGAAAAGAAAAAGCAGTCTGAGTTTAAGCATCCTGTTTTGAAACGCAAGTGCACTTATCAAGAGGCTTTTCAAATTCAAGGGCGACTGTTGGCGAAATATTTGATGGGCGAAATTGAGAAGTATCCACCTTTAGTTTTGTACTAGATATGCACATTCTGATTTCTTACGATATTTCGGAAGACAAGCGCCGGACAAAGATTCACAAAATGCTGAAGTCTTACGGGCAGTGGATGCAGTACAGTGTGTTTGAGTGTGCTGATTTGACGGAGACTCAGTATGCTAAGTTACGATCGCGCCTGAACAAAGTCATCAAACCGAACGAAGATAGTATTTTGTTTTTTCCGCTCTGTGCCTGCTGTCAGGGTAAGATTGAACGTATTGGTGGGGTCGTTCCTGCCGATCGCACAATATTTTTTGCCTAGTTTCCGTGAACCGGTAGGTGTTAAAATAGGGGTATCAAATTTTTCGGCTCAAACCCAAGTGCAGCAAGACTTTGATGCCCCCAGTCTGAAAAAACGATTCACGGAAAGTCTGAAAGGTTTACACAATAAGGTTTTGGAGTGAGTATGAAAATTTGGCTATTGACAAGACGAACGGTGGGATGGTACTTTTATTTTAGATTCACGGAACTGCACCTTGAAAACCAAATACACCAAGGCTTCTGGAGCGGGCGGCCGGAAAATACCTAAAACCCTATCAGGGATTGAAACAAAGTAGCTTGTTAATCCTATGCGCCACTACTCGCGCCGGAAAATACCTAAAACCCTATCAGGGATTGAAACGTACCTGAGATAACGGTAGGGGAAATGTGGGAGGCGCCGGAAAATACCTAAAACCCTATCAGGGATTGAAACAAGAGGAACATATACTCCTCAGCTTGTCAAAAGCCGGAAAATACCTAAAACCCTATCAGGGATTGAAACATACTTAGGAGACAAAGCAAAAAGGGCGGCTTATTCTGCCGGAAAATACCTAAAACCCTATCAGGGATTGAAACCTATGAGATAAGGATAACTGAGACAAAAGTAATAGCCGGAAAATACCTAAAACCCTATCAGGGATTGAAACACAGCTAGCATTAGAACACCAGGATCAGGTTTTTGCCGGAAAATACCTAAAACCCTATCAGGGATTGAAACTCAAGAGCATCAAGATCGTATAAAAGAAATTTTGAAGCCGGAAAATACCTAAAACCCTATCAGGGATTGAAACCCTCTTTCTGACAAAA
>NZ_JBARVX010000066.1:0-23669 GCF_049646505.1 Microcoleus sp. | reverse complement strand
GGGACTTAAGTCCCTGGCGGACTGCCGGACTGCCAACCGCCGGACTGCCGGACTAAGAGGGCGGGCACTCTTGGCACCGCCCCTACCAACTGACAACTGACAACTGACAAGTGGCAACTGACAACTGGCAACTGACAACTGACAACTGACAACTGACAACTGACAACGTCATCAGGAAGAAGTCATTAGTCATTAGTCATGTTTTGCTGTCGCCGCCGAGCTTTGGGTCCAACGTCATCAGGAAGAAGGAAGAAAGGTTTAGTTATCTAGCGCCGTGAAGTCCGAAGCGATACACAGTGAGCTTGAGTTGGAGTCGTATTTTATGTTTGATTAAGTGGATTTATTTAAAGCGCGAAAGTTCGATCGACTAATTTCAAATTATGAAAGTTAAAGATATTGGAGAACAAGGTCTTTTAAGAATATTGCAAAAATTCTGTCCTGCCGAAATAGTCGGAGATGATTGCGCTGTCATAGCTACAAATCCCAACCAATCTCTCGCTATCACTACAGATATGCTGGTGGATGGAGTGCATTTTAGCGATCGCACTACAGGCGCTTACGGAGCAGGATGGCGCGCCGCAGCGGCAAATTTGTCGGATCTCGCCGCGATGGGAGCAAGGCCTCTGGCGGTGACGGTAGCCCTGGGTGTGGCGGCGGATACGGCTGTGGTTTGGGTGGAAGAGTTTTATCGGGGGATGACGGCTTGTTTGCAAGCGTATCATACGCCGATCGCCGGTGGGGATGTTGTGCGATCGCCCGTGGTGACAGTGGCGATTACTGCTTTCGGACAGGTTGAGTTCGATCGTACCATTAGCAGGTCTAAAGCGCGATCGAATTGGGCGATTGTGGCGACTGGCGTGCACGGAGCCTCCCGCGCGGGATTAGAATTGCTGTTAAATCCAGAATTCGGGCAAAATCTTACAGAAGTCGATCGGGCTTCCTTAATTCTCGCTCACCGGTGTCCTCAACCGCGGCTGGATGTTTTGCCGGTGGTTTGGGAAATTTTAGATGCTGCGGGTGAATTTTCCATCGCCGGAATGGATAGCAGCGACGGTTTGGCTGATGCGATTATTCAAGTTTGTCAGGCTAGCGGTGTTGGTGCAAAGGTCGATCGAACAAAACTACCGGTTCCCCCTATTTTCAGCAAAATACTCTCAGCCGAAAAGGCTGTGGATTGGGCGTTGTACGGCGGTGAAGATTTCGAGTTAGTGCTGTTTTTGCCGATCGACCGTGCTAAATTATTGGTAGAAAAAATAGGAAATGCAGCCGCGATTGTGGGAATTGCTACCGAGAACACCGATATCTGGTTGACTGATAGCAGCGGTATTTATCCTGATTCTAGCTTAAAGCTCGATCGAGGATTTCAACACTTCTGAATTACAGCATATTCTATAGCGATCCTAAATCATTTGCATAGTTCTTGTAGGGGCAATCCCCCCGTGGTTGCCCAATCTCTCGGAGGGCGGGCCCGCACCATCCACCGCCCCTACATATCTGCATGAATGATTTAGGATTGCTATATAATAGAATAAGGATTTTCACTGCATCGACTTGACGGTGAGAGTCAATCATTTCAATCAAATTACCTTCTTCAATGTCACAAACAACAGTTACCAGAATTGCTTTTCATTCGATCGTACTTATCTCATCTATAATCCCTCGCTTAGCTGACTCCCAACAGTTGTTTTTTTACCCGAATAGATACGAGCAAAAATATCTTTAATTTCCTCGCAAGCCCTAATTATTACAGTGAAGACCAACTATTCCCGACGCTACAACACTGATTCGCAAGTAAATTTGTCCTTCAATTTGAGTGCAAGTTTCAACCTAGACTCCAGGCAAATCTAATAGATAGTCTGAATGAAAGCTCATCACTCTAAATGTATTGCTAGATATATTTTATACCATCAACTCAGGAGAGCCGTACCGATCGCCTGTGGCCGCCGCTTGCTGAGAGTCGCAAAAAACTAACTCATATCGTTTCCGGTTGCATCGGAATAATACAGTCGAGTCAACAGTCAACAGTCAACAGTCAACAGTCAACAGTCAACAATTCCCCAGGAGTGCAACCGGAATTGCTCTCAAATCCCTCCTCGCAGTCTTCTGCACGCCCGCGAAGCTTGCAACCCTCTTTGAGGAGTAACTGGCCCAACAGCCGAATTTTTACTCAAAAACTTTATATTCTTTTGATTAGCTTTACCAAAACTTTATAAAACATTCAGTGAAAAATTTTATGTATTTTTGATGAAAGCTAATATTTGCAAGTCTTGCAGTCAGTTACAGACCCTTGCCGACAAAAATATATGTAGTAGGTTGGAAAGAGACGGGATTAAAATCTTGCTGTTAGAGATTAAAGCGTGGTACATCGAGTCTCAGTGAAAACTCTCAGAACAATAACAAGCACTGATTTACTCTCATGACACACCTAAGTGATATCGGTCTCTAGAGTCACCGCTGTAAAGTCTCGGCGTTGCAGCAATGACGATCGTCCTAAATATCGCACAAGAGGCGATCGGCTATTCCCGTCACGGGAAAAATTGCATTTCCCGCCTACTACCTAAGAATATTGGAGGAATCAGGGTTATGACTACCTTAACGCTAGTCAAAAAAACATCTTTTACAATCGCCAGCTTGGCAACCACAATCTTGCTCAGCATCTGCGCGCCCGTCCAAGCTTTCATGTTTGGTACAAAGGGCATCCAGTTCGAGGAAGATACAAGTATAAACTTTACATTCGACCAATCTCACGGGAGTTACCAGTCCAGCTTGTGGGTAGCCCAAGCTCAGTCAGGAAACACAGGCTACACCAACATCGCCAGACTGTTTTACGAGTTCCAACCATCAGATAAAGGCGATGCCGATGAATGGAAAGGAAGTTTCGGCAACAGCGTCGCCTCCGAGAATGGCTCCATCACCCAAACATTCAAATTTTTGCAGGATCAAACTTATGCCCTGCTGCTGTGGAGCGACAGCGGCAGCGGCAAACAATTCGAGCAGTACGTCTCCAGCAGCACCTTCATGAACAGTCCCGAATGGTTTGCCGCCAACACCCAGTTCCGGCGAGATGACTGCGTGCTGACGGGCTGTCAGCAAGCCGTGTTTGGCGACTTTGGGCTCGACTACAACTCCAGCAACTCATTTGCCAACATCAACGGCGGTAAAGGCCCAGAGCAATATTCATCGATCGCAATGGCCCAACTGGCGAGGGGCACAAAAATCTCCTTCGACGATGCCGGAGGAGGAAACGACGCTGACTTCCAAGACTTCAGCGTATCGGCCGAGTTAGTCCCCGAACCAGTTACGGTGTTCGGCACTATGCTGGGGATCGGAGCTTTGGCCGCCGCTCGCCGAAAAAAAAAGCGACAGCAGCAACCAGAAAAATGACTTTTAACTAGCCCGTACAAATCTAAATAGTGAGTCTGTTCAGTGGTACTCTGAGGAATAGCATTTCTAAATGTTAAGAGTTTTTCCAATATCGGAAAAATAGCATCCTAACAAAGGCACTATTCATGGTATCCACCGCAGAAAAAACGAACGTAGGCTACATAACCCAAATCATCGGGCCAGTTGTAGACGTAAAATTCCCAGGCGGCAAATTGCCCCAAATTTATAACGCTCTGACGATTTCCGGCAAAAACGAAGCAGGTCAAGACGTTGCCGTTACCTGCGAAGTTCAGCAACTGCTGGGAGACAGCCAAGTGCGCGCAGTTTCCATGAGCACCACCGACGGCTTGGTGCGCGGTATGGAAGTCTTAGACACCGGAGAAGCGATCCAAGTTCCAGTCGGAATCCCAACTCTCGGCCGGATTTTTAACGTCATCGGCGAACCCGTAGACAACCTCGGCCCGGTCAATACTTCCGAAAGTATGCCCATCCACCGCCAGCCGCCGGCTTTCACCGAACTGGAAACCAAGCCTTCGGTGTTTGAAACCGGGATTAAGGTCATCGACCTCCTGGCTCCCTACCGCCGCGGCGGCAAAATCGGTTTGTTCGGCGGCGCAGGCGTCGGCAAAACCGTGATTATGATGGAACTCGTGAACAACATCGCCAAGGCTCACGGCGGCGTGTCCGTGTTCGGCGGTGTGGGCGAGCGCACCCGTGAAGGTAATGACCTCTACAAAGAAATGATCGAGTCGGGGGTTATTAACGAAGAAGACCGCACCAAGTCAAAAATTGCTTTGGTTTACGGTCAAATGAACGAGCCACCGGGTGCTCGGATGCGCGTGGGGCTGTCGGCTCTGGCGATGGCCGAATACTTCCGCGATGTCAGCAAGCAGGACGTTCTCCTATTTATTGACAATATCTTCCGGTTCGTGCAAGCGGGCTCTGAGGTATCGGCTCTGTTGGGTCGGATGCCTTCGGCTGTGGGATATCAGCCGACTCTCGGTACAGACATGGGCGACTTGCAAGAACGGATTACTTCAACTACTGAAGGTTCCATTACTTCGGTTCAAGCTGTCTACGTACCTGCGGATGACTTGACTGACCCCGCTCCGGCTACGACTTTTGCTCACTTGGACGCTACAACTGTGTTGTCTCGCGGTTTGGCTGCCAAGGGTATTTACCCGGCTGTCGATCCGCTGGATTCTACCTCTACAATGTTGCAAGTTAGCGTTGTCGGCGAAGAGCACTACGGTGTGGCGCGTCAGGTGCAGTCTACTCTGCAGCGCTACAAGGAATTGCAAGATATTATTGCGATTTTGGGTTTGGACGAGCTGTCGGAAGATGACCGCTTGACCGTTTCTCGCGCTCGCAAAATTGAACGGTTCTTGTCTCAACCGTTCTTTGTGGCAGAAGTGTTTACTGGTGCTCCCGGTAAGTACGTCAAGCTGGCTGATACCATTAAGGGCTTCCAAATGATTTTGGGCGGCGAACTTGATGAGCTGCCCGAACAAGCTTTCTATTTGGTTGGCGATATCAACGAGGCGATCGCCAAAGCTGAAAAAATGAAAGCTGAGGCTAAGTAATTTTAGTCATCAGTCAGTAGTCATTAGTCATTAGTCAGTAGTTATTTGTTATTTGTTATTTGTTATTGGTTATTGGTAACAACTGACAACTGACAACTGACAACTAAGAGGGCGGGCACGGGGGCACCGCCCCTACCAACTGGCAACTGACTAATGACTACTGATAACTGCCAACTGCCAACTGACAACTGACAATTTATGACATTAACTGTGCGCGTAGTGGCCCCAGACAAAACTGTTTGGGATTCTAATGCTGAAGAAGTAATTTTGCCGAGTACCACAGGCCAATTGGGTATTTTGAGCGGTCACGCTCCGATGTTGACTGCTTTGGATACCGGAGTGATGCGCGTCCGTCCCGGTAAGGAATGGGTGTCTATTGCTCTGATGGGCGGCTTTGCAGAAATCCAAGAAAACCAGGTTACTATTCTGGTCAACGGCGCTGAAAAAGGCGAAACGATCGACAAAGAAGATGCTCGCAAGGCTTACACCGAAGCAGAAGCTCGTTTGGAAAAGTCGGCTAGCGGCAATTTGCAAGAGCAAATTCAAGCTAAGCAAGCAATCAAACGCGCGCGAGCTCGTTTCCAAGCTGCCGGCGGTACGCTCTAGCGATCGCGCGCGGGTAGAACACGATTCTTTTGTATCTCTGGTTTGTATCTAAGTCTAGATCCCCCCTAACCCCCCTTAACAAGGGGAGTAGGGGGTGGGACAGGAAATGGCTCAAAGTCAACCCCTACTCCCCTTCTTTCCCCCCGTGGGGGGGGTGGGGATTTAGGGGGATCTAGACTCAGGGATCGACGAGATTTGTTAAGGGTTTTAGACTTAAGTTGACACAAATTAATATTACTGTGGCCCTAATATCTTGCTAAACTCCAGCCTCTGACAATAGCGATTCCATTGTTTCCCAAGATAACCCCTGCTGAAGATAGCGGGGGTTATTTGGATTGTACGGACTCTCCAGCCGATCGACACTAACAATTTTTGCTTCCGACGGCAAAACCGGCACTTCTGGATCGAAAGCGGTCGATCGCACTAGGGAGCTAGAAAAGCCTTTAAAAATAGCAATTTCGTCGAATTCGCCGTCAATTTCGGCCTTGACGATTAAAACTTCATCAGGTCTTTTTACCGTGTACTGTTCCAAGCGGCGATCCCTAGAGTCAGCCATAGCACCTATCACTTTACACAAATTAGCTATAATATAGCCTTTCGAGCGTAACATGAGGTGCTCTCGCGGCCAAACAGGGCATAGGCCAAACCGGCCAAACAGGGCATAGAACCCAAGAGCATACCTCACTTATTTGAGAACCGCTATATAGCTTAATTTTGCGGCTAATTTCTGCGACAGCCAGCTAAATTTTTATTTTTAATTCGACTTTTTTTTAACAGCAGAAAGTAAGCGCACATAATATAAATTATCTAAAAAAAATTGCAATCTTTTAATCCGGAACAACCAATTATTACAATTTTTTATGAGCCGCCGAAAAACTTGGTTTCAATTACCGTTTTCAACTCAAAATATTAGACGGCGTTTTACTTGGGGATATTCGCTGCTATTTGTGCTAGTTTTTGGCTTAATTTTAGCTGCGGCAAGTTGCAAGTCAGAACTCATAAATAACTATACAGCAAAAACCCAAAATGCACCTTCAAATTTAACAAAAGTTGTCAGAATCGGCCATCAGGGTTTCGGAGCGCTGTTTTATCTCAAAGCTAAAGGCTCTTTGGAAACCCGTTTAGCAGAAATTGGGTGGCGTGTAGAATGGACGGAATTTCTCGCAGGGCCGCCAATTTTAGCAGCAATCGGAAAAGGAAAAATCGATCTCGGTTATGCAGGAGTTGCGCCGCCAATTTTTGCTCAATCAGACGGCGTACCTTTTGTTTATATTGCTAATGATTCAGCTTTACCGGGAAGCATTGGGATCGTAGTTCCTCAAGATTCTCCTATTCGGACTTTGGCGGATCTCAAAGGCAAGAAAATAGCAGCAACTCAGAAAACCGCAGGTCACTATTTGTTAATTCGGGCGTTAACTAAAGGCGGCTTGCAGTTAAAAGATGCCGAATTTGTCGATTTGCCGCCGGCAAAAGCTCGGGAAGCATTTGTGAGGGGCGAGGTTGATGCTTGGGCGATTTGGCAGCCGTTTCTCGCTCAGTTACAGGAAAGTATGCCTGTTAATTTCTTGACAGACAGCGACGGGCTAATCAATGACAGAAACTTCTATTTGGCAAGTCGCTCTTTTGCTAGCGACTTTCCCGATATTGTTAAAATAGTCATGGGAGAAACGCGAAAAATGGCTGTTTGGATAACTAGGAATCCCGATCGAGCAGCGAGATTTATCAGCGCTCGAAGGGGAATGAAAAGAACAACAGCTAGAATATTAACTAAAAGTCGGAGCTACGATTTGCTGCCAATTCAAGACAGCGCTGTTGAGGAACAGCAGCGGATTTCTGAGATTTTCTTTCGCTTGGGACTACTTCCAGATCGCATTTGGATTGAAGATGTTATCTGGAAACAAAGATTAGATTTATAAAAGCAGAAGTTAGGCAAATGTATCGATAAATCAAGGGTGGCGATTTATCAAGTATGAAAAATGAAATTAGGTGTATCCTATAGAGTGAGTGAGTTCAAACTGTTAACTGGCAAAATCAAATGTCCTCAATTGCCAATCAACTGCGTTACGGTTTTGTCTCGATTGTTGTAGCTAGCGTATTGATGGCGGGAAGTACCTTAGCTTACCTCAGCTTTCGGGAACAGATAAAACAGACAAAACAACTTCAGTTCGAGCGATCGCAAGCTGCTGCTGTCCAAATTAGCGCTGATCTGGATAACTTGCAGCGCCAACTCAATTATTTGTCAGAATTGCGCGGTTTAACAGAATTTAATGCTGAAAGTCAGCGCAGTATTCTCGAAGGATTGGTGAACAGCAACAGCGCCTACGAAGTTGCGGGGATTTTTAACAGTCAAGGTCAACTCTTACAGGCAATTTCGCCTTACGAACCATTTTCTATTTCTAGCTTGAGTTTAGCAGGTATTTCGGCAGATGCACCGATATTTTGGCGGACATTTAGACAGGCTCAGAACTATGTTAGTCCAGTAGATGTCGATTTCAAAACAGCAGTAAATGTTGTTAATTTAGCAGTGCCGATTCGCGACAGTAAAAATAGAATTGCTGGAGTATTGTTTGCCAGAGTTAGTCTAAATTTTTTAACTCAGATTGTTGCCCGATCGCAAATAGGAAAAACGGGATATAGCTATGTTTTAGATAACAGATCGGTGGTGATTTCGGAAACTGGAAGCAAGATTAATCCGTATTTACTGCAAGATTTGAGCGGGCGATCGTTTGTGGGAAAGTTATTCAAATTAGCTTTGGCTTCGGGGATGCAATCTCCGATCGTTTATCGAGGCTGGCGCGGGGAAGAAGTCATGGGCACGGGGGCGATCGTCCGCCCGGTGCAGTGGATGGTGGTGGTAGAGCTACCTACAGCGGAAGCTTATGCTCCCCTGCGATCGCTCGTAGCCGTCATGGGTGCTGTTACAATCGCCTGTGCCCTCGCTGCGGCGGGCTTGGGAGTTGCTTTTGCTCGATCGATCGCAAATCCCTTGAAAGCCCTAACATCCGCAGCTACCAAAATGACTAACGGAATGTTGGAAACTCGCGTAAATATTGCGGCATCTAACGAACTAGGAAAATTAGCTGATGCTTTCAACATCATGGCAAGTCAATTGCAAGTATCTTTCACAAAACTAGAGGATCAAAATGCCCAATTGCAGCAACTAGATCAACTAAAAGACGAATTTTTAGCCAACACTTCTCACGAACTCCGCACTCCGCTTAACGGCATTATCGGTTTAACAGAATCTTTAATCGACGGCGCTACAGGACAATTGCCAGAACCGACTATTTCCAATCTAGAAATTATTGCATCTAGCGGCAGAAGACTCTCCAATCTCATCAACGACATTCTTGATTTCTCGCAGCTCAGACACAAAAACATTGAACTGCAAATCAAGCCCGTCGGCATCCGAGAAATTGTCGATATCGTAGTGACTCTTTCTCAACCGCTAATTGGTACAAAAAACTTGCAGTTGATTAATTCAGTCAGTCCCGACATTCCCCTAGTGGATGCCGATGAAAATCGGGTGCAACAAATTCTGTATAACTTAATCGGAAATGCAATTAAATTTACCGACACTGGTACTGTACAAATTTCGGCAAATGCCATATCTTTGAATTTGCCGGATTTGTTAGAGCGAGAAACTTCTGTTACCAGCCAGATTCAATCTTTAATTGTCAGGTCAAAACTGCAAATTACTGTATCCGATAGCGGGATTGGCATTGCTGAAGATAAATTAGAAAGCATTTTTGAACTTTTTGAACAAGCAGACGGTTCCACTGCTAGAGAATACGGAGGAAGCGGTTTAGGTTTGGCAATTACCAAGCAGTTAGTCGAGCTGCACGGCGGCGAAATTAACGTATCTTCAGAACTAGGTATTGGTTCGCAGTTTACCTTTACTTTGCCAGTTTATCAAAATCAGTATATCGATAACCAGCAGTTACCAGACACGGTGCTGCATTGTTTTGTTTCCACAACCAACGATTGCAATTTAATAACTAATGAAGATGCAGAAATAAGTTTTAATAATAACATTTGCATTGAGGATCGATGCCGGCAAGAAAACACTCTGGTGAAAATCTTAATTGTAGATGACGAACCTGTGAATATTCAGGTATTGGTTAACAATTTGCTTCGGGAAAACTATGACATCGCCGAAGCTAGCAGCGGTAAGGAAGCTTTAGCTCTTGTAGACACAGGCTACAAGCCAGATTTAATCCTGCTAGATATCATGATGCCGCGGATGACTGGTTACAAAGTTTGCGAGAAAATACGGGAGAAATTCACGGCGATCGAAGTGCCAATCGTGATGCTAACAGCCAAAAATCAAGTATCTGATTTAGTGCAAGGTTTTAATGCAGGAGCCAATGATTTTTTAACTAAACCGTTTGTCAAAGATGAATTGCTAGCCAGAATCAAAACTCACATTCGTCTGGCCAAAATAAATGCAGCTTACGGTAGATTTGTCCCCCACGATTTTCTGCGTTTTTTGGGACACGAAAGTATTGTTGATGTCCAACTAGGCGATCAAATTCAGAAAGACATGACTGTTTTATTTTCTGATATTCGCTCTTTTACAACTATTTCCGAATCGATGACTCCCCAAGAAAATTTTAATTTTATCAACAGCTATCTCAGCCGAGTGAGTCCGGTTATTCGCGCTCACCAAGGTTTTATTGATAAATATATCGGCGATGCAATTATGGCACTATTTCCTGAGTCTGCAGACGATGCTGTTCGGGCGGCGGTGGAAATGCAGAAACAAGTGATTATTTACAACCAGCACCGACAACTAAGCAATTACGCACCGATCGCGATCGGCATCGGTTTGCACGCGGGTACTTTAATGCTGGGTACGATTGGCGAGCAAGAACGGATGGAAAGTACGGTGATTGCTGATGCGGTGAATCTAGCTTCTCGTTTGGAAGGATTGACTAAAATTTACGGGTCGGGAATTCTGGTAACAGAATCTATTTTAGAGCGTTTGGGCGATCGAGAACAATATCTGTACCGATTTGTCGATCGCGTCACAGTAAAAGGTAAAAAATCTGTCGTTGCGGTGTTTGAAATTTATGACGCAGAAACACAACAAAGCATGGAACTCAAACAGGAAACTGCGGCAGCATTTGAAAAAGGTTTGGAGCTTTATTTTGAGCAAAATTTTACTAAAGCGCAAAAAATATTCAAGAAAATTTGCGAAACAAATCCTCAAGATAAGTTAGCAGCAATCTACTGCCAGCGTTCTCTCAAAAATCGGATGTATGGAGTGCCAGAAGGATGGTCGGGGATAGAAGCTTTGGATGACAAGTAGTAAAAGTAACATCAACCTGATGGCATAAAATTTTATGTGTTTATCCGGTTTTTTTACCCGATCTCAGTCATAATATATTCAGAACAAAGCATGGGAACCCAAAATTGGCAGTTTTCCTGAGAAATTCACCGCCGATCGCCCTAAGCTGTCGCGCAAATAAACATTGCATATTTAGGGCGGGCTCTCCTGCCTGCCCCACTCATTATTTTATTGTTTTTTGACACACAGTTTAAATGCAGGACAGCTTACACCATTTTTCTTTCATATGTGCTACTACCCCCCCCACTCCCCCCCGAAATAAGGGGGGGTTGGGGGGGTAATATGTAGCGCTACTTTATGAAATTGGTATTACACATACAAAACACAGATTCTCTCCTCCGATCGGCTCTATTTTTCCTTAGTAAATTTACTTTCAACACTCAACTGTTAACGGTTAACTGTTAACAATCATTTCATCTGTGTTACCGTAATTGATATTAACCCTGTATAGCAATCCTTGCAGGAGTCGTAAACTTTTTACCTACCCCAACCCTCCCCTTGGCAAGGGGAGAAAGTAAGAAATTCACAAATGATTTAGGATTGCTATATTTCCAGCTAAATTAATGTTATGTCAAGTTTTTCTCTCCAGCGCTTAATTGCCAAAATTTCAGGAAAATCGACCCTGCAAACTGTGCTGATAGTTCCGTTTGTCTTGCAAGTATTTGCAGCGGTGGGAATTGTCGGATATTTATCATTTAAGAACTCTCAAAGAGCAGTAAACGACCTTGCGGATCAGTTGATGGCAGAAGTAAGCAATCGGATCGAGCAAAATTTGATAACTTATCTGGAAACTCCGCACCAAATCAATCAAAGCAAGCTGGATGCGGTGAAACTGGGTTTTGTTAATATGCAAGATTTGTCAGCTTGGGAAAAATATCTGTGGCGGCAAGTACAGTTGTATCCTTATATTAATTTTACGTCGATCGCCAATCGAGATGGAGAATACCGCACCGGCGAAAAGACATCGGATGGAACTTTATTGATTAACGCCTCCGGGCCCTCTACAAATTTTGATTTTTATTCCTACAATACTAATGATTCGGGCGATCGCGCGACAGTAGCAAGCACCGTCAAAAACTTTGATATCCGACAGCACCCTTCCTACACCTATGCGGCTCTAGCAGCCAAACCAACTTGGAGTTCCGTTTATATATCCTTCCTAGAACCCACACTGATCCTCAGCGCTCTGCAACCAGTTTACAACAGCCAGAAACAGCTAGAAGGAGTATCAATTGCTGCTTTGCGGCTCGACAGTATCGGTCAATTTTTAAACAGCCTCAAAATAGGCAAATCCGGTCAAACTTTTATTATCGAAAGAAACGGCACGCTGCTGGCAACTTCCACACCGGAACAACCTTTCCGCACCCAAAACGGTCAAAAAGAACTGTTTAAAGTTACAGAAAGCAGCGATACCGTAACAAAAAATACAGCTAAATATTTAGAAACACACTTTCAAAACTTGCGCCAAATAACCAAATCGCAGCAACTAAGTTTTGAAATAAACGGCAATCCGCAATTTTTAAAAGTCCTGCCATTCCAAGACGGCAAAAGTTTAGATTGGCTGATTGTCGTCGTAGTTCCCGAAGCCGACTTTATGGCACAAATTCATGCCGGCAACCGAACTACAATATTGCTGTCCCTGGCCGCATTAGTCATGGCTACTGTGCTAGGACTTATCACTTCTCGGTGGATTAGCCGACCTATTTTAAAATTAAAAGATGCAGCAATAGCTTTGTCTGAAGGACAATTTGACAAAACAGTCAAACTCGATCGCTCAGACGAGTTAGGCATACTTGCCGCTGCTTTTAACAGCATGGCAGCACAACTGCAAGCATCTTTTACGGCGTTAGAAACTAAAAATAGCGAATTGCAGCGACTCGACAAACTGAAAGACGAATTCTTAGCAAATACTTCCCACGAACTCCGCACTCCCCTCAACGGCATTATTGGAATTGCAGAATCTTTAATAGACGGTGCTACCGGAAAACTGCCAGAACCCACAATCTTTAACTTGAATTTGATTGCAACTTCGGGAAAAAGATTATCTTCTTTGATTAACGATATTCTGGATTTTTCGCAGCTCAAACACAAAACTATAGAACTGAAAATTAAATCAGTCGGTATCCGAGAAATAGTCTCTGTAATTATCAGCTTATCTCAACCGTTAGTCGGAAAAAAAAACTTGCAGCTAATCAACTCAGTCGCTCCCGAATTGCCGCCCGTAGCAGCCGACGAGAATCGCTTGCAGCAAATACTTTACAACTTAATCGGCAATGCGGTTAAATTTACCGAAGATGGTACAGTTGAAATTTCAGCAGAATTAGTAACTGGCAACCAACAATCACCGCTTAATTCCCAATTAGCCATTACTGTATCCGATACCGGCATTGGCATCCCCGAAGATAAATTAGAGCGAATTTTTGAATCCTTTGAACAAGCTGACGGTTCCACTGCTAGAGAATATGGCGGCACGGGTTTAGGGTTGGCTGTTGCCAAGCAATTAGTGGAATTGCACGGAGGTAAAATTTCCGTATCTTCCACTGTAGGCGCGGGTTCCCTATTCACCTTTACTTTGCCGGTATCCGAAAGTCAGCCTGAATTTAGCAGCAAACAGCCGCGTTTAACCGAGGAATCTCCCTGTTTAACAACTGCTGAATTAGCTCATCCATCATCTATCATAAATTCTCAGGTATCAGCCAATAGCGACTTGACAGAAAATCAAAGAATAAAAATTTTAGTAGTCGATGATGAACCTATTAATATTCAGGTCATCACCAACAATCTTTCTTTAGAAAACTACGCAATCACTCAAGCGAGCAACGGCTTAGAAGCTTTAAATATAATTGCATCAGGATTTAAGCCAGACTTAATTTTACTTGACGTAATGATGCCGCAGATGACTGGTTATGAAGTGTGCAGGGAAGTTCGTAAAAAATACTCGCCTTTAGAAATGCCAATTCTGATGCTGACGGCAAAAAATCAAACTACCGACTTGGTAGAAGCTTTTAACTTAGAAGCTAATGATTATGTAACTAAACCTTTTATCAAAAAGGAGTTGTTGGCGAGAATTAACACGCAAATTCGCTTGGCAAAACTGAATGCAGCTTACGGTCGGTTTGTGCCGCACGATTTTCTGAGTTTGCTGGAAAAACCGAGTATTATTGAAGTAAAATTAGGCGACAATCAGCAAAAGGATATGACAGTGCTGTTTGCGGATATTCGCTCGTTTACGTCGCTTTCAGAATTGATGACACCGCCTGAAAATTTTGCATTTATTAATAGTTATTTGGGCAAAGTTAGCCCTGCAATTAGGAAAAATCACGGGTTTATTGACAAATACATTGGAGATGCAGTCATGGCTTTATTTTCTACATCTCCTGACGATGGTGTACGAGCGGCAATTGATATGCAAGAAGAAGTGAATATTTTTAATTCCGACCGCGAAAAAAACGGCTTGTTTCCGATCGCGATCGGCATTGGTTTGCACGCGGGAAATTTGATGCTGGGTACAATTGGCGAGCGAGAACGGATGGAAAGTACCGTGATTGCTGATGCGGTGAATCTCGCGTCTCGTTTGGAAGGATTGACTAAGGTTTACGGCGCAAGAATTCTAGTTAGCGGTGCAATTATCGCTCGCCTCGACGATCCCGAACAGTATAAATACAGATTTGTCGATCGCGTAGCGGTGAAAGGAAAGACAAATGCTGTTTCGGTGTTTGAAATTTACGATACTGAAACAGAAAAGAGCATTGTACTGAAGCAGCAAACTGCGGAGGTTTTTCAAGAAGCTCTCAATTTTTACTACCAGCAAAAGTTTGTTGCAGCTCAAAAAATGTTTCATAATATCTTACAAACAAATCCTGACGATCTGGTAGCAATGCTGTATTTCAAACGCTCTCGCAAGTATCGAATGTATGGAACACCGGATGGGTGGTCGGGGGTGGAAATTTCGATGGAGAAATAGGGGGTTTTTTGAAGTCATTAGTCATTAGTCATTAGTCATTAGTCATTAGTCATTAGTCATTAGTCATTAGTCATTAGTCATTAGTCATTAGTCATTAGTCATTAGTCATTAGTGCTGTCCCCTCCGAGCTTTCCGTCCAATGTCATCAGGAAGAAGGAAGAGGGAAGAGGGCGGACTTGATTCAACATTCCTCGACGCAGAACCTAATTATGTGAATTTCTAGGACATAATTGTGCAGCGCGGATTATTAGCATGAGCTACAATGATTTGTATCAGGGAAATTGTCGCATTTGGTTCGGTGATTTCGATCGCATTATCCGTCCAGCGCCACTAATTTCGACTCAATTCGCGATCGGCAATTAGCTGGAACTATTATTAATTACGCTCAAATGCAAGAATCAGCCGATTTGTGCATTTTCTCTGAGAACTGAGGCGGTTTACCATGTTATTGAAAAGTATTAGCAGATCGATCGCAAAATTTTACAGCAGCGTGCCCCTCCGTTTAGGGCTGACAGTGCCATTTGTCCTGCAGACTGTCGCCGCAGTCAGCTTAGTAGGATATTTGTCTTTCATCAACGGACAAAAAGCCGTTCAAGAATTGGTCAACAGCTTGCAGGCCGAAATTAGCGATCGCATCCAAGAGCACCTCACAAATTACTTGGAAAAACCTCACACTATCGCCCGACTCAATGCAAGTACAGCTCAACTCGGCAAGTTGGAACCAGCAGATTTGCAAGCAACACAAAGCTACTTTTGGCAGCAGATGCAAATATTCTCCTCGGTGCGAGAAATCTATTTAGGCAGCAAGCAAGGTGAATTTATCGGAGTTCGCCGAGAAGCATCAGGACAATTAGTTGCGAAAATCACAGAAAACTTTCCTCGGCGTTCTTCCTATGCTTTGGATGACCGAGGCAATCCCGCTAATTTATTGAGTTATGAAGCAAATTATGACCCGCGAATTCGCCCCTGGTATATCGGTGCAACCGCAGCCAAAAAATTAGTTTGGACACAAATTTATACATTTTCTCAGGGCGATTTGGGAATCACAGCGGCTCAACCTTTCTATGATAATCGAGGTGAGTTTCTGGGAGTAATGGCAGTTGATATAATTTTGAGCCAGATTGGGATTTTTTTGGGAAAAATGAAAATTAGCCGATCGGGTCAAACTTTCATTATGGAGCGATCGGGCGCTTTAGTGGGCAGTTCGACACAAGAAAAACCCTACACCGTCGGCACAGACGGCAAAGCTCGACGATTGCTGGCAATTAACAGCAAAAATCCTTTAACGAAGGCCGCAGCTAAACACATCATTAATAATTTTAATTTAAGCCAAGTTGAGCCGCCCCGAAAACTAGAATTTCAACTGAAAAATCAGCGGCATTTTCTGCAGGTATTGCCCTACAAAGACCCCAGCGGCATCGATTGGTTAGTAGCGATCGTGATTCCAGAAAAAGATTTTATGGAAGAAATTACTGCAAGTACCGCTAGCACTCTTTTACTCTACCTCGCCGCGCTAATTCTAGCAACAATTATTGGCGATTTGACGGCTCGCTCGATCGCGCGGCCAATTTTGGCGTTAAACGCAGCAGCCAAAAATATCGCGCGAGGAGAATGGGATCAGAAACTAGAGTTCGATCGCGCCGACGAAGTAGGAGAACTCGCCAAATCCTTCACCAGCATGGTATATCAACTGCAAACATCCTTCGCCGCCCTCGAAAAGACAAATCAAGAATTGCAGCAATTTGACAAACTCAAAGATGAATTTTTAGCCAACACCTCCCACGAATTCCGCACTCCCCTCAACGGGATGATTGGTATTGCCGAATCAATGATTGACGGCGCCACCGGAACTTTATCGGAAATTCAGCAGCACAACCTCTTAATGATTGCTAGCAGCGGCAGGCGGCTCAACGAACTTGTTGACAATATTCTCGATTTTGCTCAGCTCAAAAATCAAAAACTGGAATTGCATTTTCGCAGTGTAGGAATTAAGTCAATTGTCGAAGTTGTACTAACTGTGAGTAAATCTTTAACCCGCAATAAAAACTTGCAGTTAATTAACAATATTGCTGCGGATTTGCCGTTGGTTTGGGCTGACGAAAACCGCTTGCAACAAATTCTTTATAACTTGATTGGCAATGCGATCAAATTCACCGATAGCGGCACTGTAGAAATATCAGCAGAAATTGTAGCAGCCGACGGCGAAACCTTCCTCCCAGCCCCCGCATACAATCGCCCGCCGTCAAGCCCTGATTTTCATATAGCTGTCACCGTTTGCGATAGTGGAATTGGCATTCCGGGCGATCGGCTCGATTGCATTTTTGAGCCATTTGAACAAGCCGACGGTTCCACAATCCGGCAATACGGAGGAACAGGTTTAGGTTTAACAATATCCAAACAATTTGTCGAACTCCACGGCGGTAAAATATACGCAGCATCGAAAGTCGGCATCGGTTCCCGCTTCACATTTACCCTGCCTGTTTCTACCGAAGAAATTTATCAGAACAAATCAGTAATCAACCCGCACTCAGCCACCAAAACTAACGGTTTTCAATTACAAAATAAAATATATAAAAGTTATTTATCCTGCGATTTGAATTTTGAGCGAACCGCTCCGGCTTCAGCAAACAAAGCCGCCGCGCTATTAGAAGTCAAACAATTTAAAATTATGATAGTTGACGACGATCCGATCAACCTGCAAGTTTTAAACAATCATCTTTCTCTGGAAAATTACAGCGTCATTCAAGCAGCCGGCGGCGAACAAGCTTTATCGCTCATCGAAGGCGGACAGCATTTTGACTTGATCGTTCTCGACATCATGATGCCCAGAATGTCGGGTTATGAAGTATGCGCCAAACTGAGGGAGAAATATCCCTCCCACGAGTTGCCAGTTGTGATGTTAACGGCTAAAAATCAAGTGTCAGATTTAATCATAGGATTTCAATTCGGCGCTAACGACTATTTAACCAAACCTTTCTCGAAAGACGAACTTTTAACCCGAATTAAGTCTCACATCAACTTATCGCAAACTAACAGCGCCTACGGGCGATTTTTTCCCGATGCTTTTTTAGAATTTCTGAAAAAAGAAAGCATTGTGGATATTCAATTAGGCAATCACGTCAGCAAACAAATGGCAGTCATGTTTAGCGATATTCGCTCTTTTACCTCGCTTTCCGAAACGATGACTCCGCAGCAAAACTTTGACTTTGTTAATGCTTACTTGCGAGAAGTCAGTCCAACAATTAGAGAGAATCACGGCTTTATTGTCAAGTATTTAGGAGATGGAATGATGGCAGTTTTTCCCAACGGTGCTGACGATGCACTCAGAAGTGGAATTGCTAAACTGCAACAAGTCCACCGATATAATGTCGATCGGCTTCGCAGCGGATATCAACCGATTCAAGTAGGTGTAGGAGTGCATTTCGGTCAAATGATGGTCGGGATAGTCGGAGAAGCACAGAGAATGCAGGGAGATGCTTTTTCCAATCATGTCAACTTAGCCTCTCGTTTGGAAAGTCTCACCAAATTATATGGAGTATCGTTAATAATTTCTGATAAAATTTTGGAAAATTTGAGCGAACCCGAACAGTATCAAATCCGTTTTTTAGATAGAGTAATTGTCAAAGGCAAAAAACAGCCAATTTCTATCTATGAAGTCCTCGACGGAGAAACCGAGTCAGTCAGGGGAATCAAGTTACAAACTCAGCCGGATTTTGAACGGGGTTTAGAACATTACCGCCGTCACGAATTTCAGGCCGGTAAAACCTGTTTTTATCAAGTTTTAGCTGTTAATCCCGACGACAAAACGTCTGCGCTGTATTTAGAGCGACTCAACCATTTGATTGAGAAGGGCGTACCGGAAAATTGGTCTGGGGTTTGGACTTTAACTCAGAAATGATTTGGTAGTGTCGGTAGATAGTAGATTTGCGACTTTCAAACAACTTGAGAATTGAGTCAACGACAATTTCTGTAACTGTTGGGTTAAAATCGGTAATAAAGTCATCGGCTTCGAGGTTTTGCTTAAACAATTCCTTAGCTCGATCGCACTGATGGCGCATTTCGTCAAAGCCGACAATTTTAACTATAAAAGTCGCCAGCGGCGAGTTTTCTAAATCGCTATTAGAAGTGCTTTTAGCGCGCCCATTTTCTAATAAATTTAATACTTCCGATTCTAAACTATTTTGAGGTTTGTAATGTTTTTCTGTTTCTGGGAAAAAGCTTTCTAGGCGCACGCACCCGGCTGCTCGTTCGGGAATTTCTCCCATCATCATCGCCAGAGAAACATCGATTCCCAAACCTGAAGAAAGAGCTTCCAGCAGGGCGATAGCAGCTAGTTTGCACCCCAAATAAAGCTTGGCAATTTCCAGATTGTATCTAGCAGTAGTTTGCCAGCGCTGATAGGTGCGATCGTCCGGACATCCCTCAAAGTGCCGGAAAATCACCTCTGGCTGGAGATAACTCAGAAAACCCTCCATTTTCAGCAGAGCAACTCGGTAGTCGCGAACCGTGTAATAACCGCAGCAGGTGAGGTTGTGATTGGTTTCCGGGAGTAAATTCCAGGTATTTGCCAAAAAATGGGCTGAACTCTGGTGAGCAAAACTGATTACATCTCGGTTAGAAATTCGCACAGCTTTTTTGATTGTTTCCCGCATTTGCTCGTCAGTCAAACTGAGGTTGAACAGGCTATTTATTGCTTGCAAGCGGTCGTAAAGGCGCTGGCTTACCGTTACTCCCCGCTCGGCGGCGCGAAACGGAATTGTTGCTTCAATGCAGGCTGCAATTTGAAGCAATTGCTCGCGTTTGAGAAATGGTTCTAGAGCTTTTGCTGCTACCAAAGCGCTGAGAAATTCGTTTTGTCCTGAGAAGGGGTTGAGCACTTCTCCGGGTACAAAACCGAATACGAGCATTACCATCTCGAAGCTAGGATCTGCCGAGAGTTCAGATTGCTCCCGAATCTGTAGCTGTTTGTTCACTTCTTTTGTAACAGGAGTGATGTAGTAGCTGACGTTAAAGTTAATGCTGCGATCGACTTGCACGTAGACTATATCGTGAAATAAAGCGGCCAAAACCTCGATCGCATCTTCATTTCCCCCTACATCAAAAATATGTTCGGGAGTGTGAAAAAACCGCCAGGAGCCGGTCATCGGCTGAACTATCAGTTCGGCAATCCGAGCGAGTTCATTTGGTTGTACTTCTGCTTTGAGGCGACTCATTGCCCAAATCAGCTTTTCTAAGCACTGTAAATATGCCTGTTTGCTATCCATCGCAGTCTTTTCCAATAACATTACTGTCAGTCGATTTTAGATTTTAGATTTTAGATTTTAGATTTACTCTACAGATAAATCTGGGAGCTTGAACAATACTCTAAAATGTTAAAATCTCCACGACAGGAGTACGCGGCACGGTATCGGTTTTTGGGCGGTTTTACGTCAGCCACCCTCTGGTTATACCAATTTCATAAAGTTATGCTACTATCGAAAGTTTGACTCCCCCCCTTTATAAGGGGGGGTTGGGGGGGTAGATATGTAGCGCTATTTTATAAATTTGGTATTAGTTTGATTTTTTTGTAGATTTTCCCCTGTTTTTTTGAGTTGGGATTTTTGAGTTTTTTGTTGAAGATTTTAGCTGAAATATAGGCAAATACTTGCTTTAGATTGACTTAATTTCCGGTAGCCGATCTGCCCTGTTTTCCGAGTCTAATTAGCACAAAGTATGACAAGTAAATTACATAAATCGCTAAACCTGTCAGAGCCAACAATCCCAAAAATTGAGGGGTTGCAGCAGGGTGAAACATCTGCTTGTACAGCCAAGCCGGGTCTAACCAAACGCGGCAAAAAGGTTCGTCAATTACCTGAATTTGAGATTTAAAGGCACAGGTTAAAAATGGAATTTGAGCTATAGCGCCCAAACCGCTGTAAACAGTAATCGCCCACCGCCAAGCTGTAAAGGCCAGCTTCAAAGAGGATTGGGGGCGATCGGCAATTTCTTCGTTTAGATCCTCCCAAAACCACAGACAAGCAGGAATCAAAGCTCTCCCCATCACCGACGACACAAAGCTCACAGGCAGCGCGGCCATCATCAGGTAAAGTGTAATTGCCAACAAACTGGCTACGCGCCAATAAATCATCAACAAACGGGCGATCGCGTCCGCTTTTGCAAAAACAGCCCAAATCAGCACTACCAGCGGGATCGAAACTGTTAATAACACAGACAACCGATAATCCATCCAGACTAGCGGTTGAAACCAAGGCCCGGTGGCTGCCAATAAAAGACTTAACATCTTTGGGAAAATATACTCACTTATTTCTGACAAATTTTACTATAAAAATGTTCAAAAATCAGCAACTGGAACGCGCTCTTAATGTTTTAATTGCTGCTACACTTTTGCCAAACTTAGTTGAGACGTTTTCTCGGGTACTCGATCGGTGAAAGAATCCCGCGCCGAAAGTTAGATTTCGGCGCGGGAGGGAAGACAATGAGCTAAATTGCTCGCTTATTCGTCGTAGATGCGGCACTCAGCAGCGTCAGGATTGTCATCGCAATATTTTTCAAAGGAATTTTTAGGTTTGACTTGCTTTTGGTGGGAAGCTTCAGCTTGCAGTTCTTCAACTGCGTCCCACGCTGCGGCGCATTCGCCCGAAGTTGCGCCCTTGACGTCACAGACGGTACGAGCGCTTTCTAGTTCTTCTTCAATTTTTGATTCGATGTTGCCAGCAGGTGTTGTTGTCATAAATTTTCACGGTAAGAAAGGTTTTCTTTTTTGGATGTTAGTTTGTGTTCGATTTGCAGTTTCAGTCTGGCGACCTCAGCTAATACTAGCTTGAGATGTGCTGATGTTGCAGCCCGATCAAACCCATCCATAAACTGCGATCGCAGCAGCCGTCTCTACTTCCTGTTTTATTTTAGCCGATCGGCGGATTTTAGTTCACAGGCATCAATGCAGGTCGAGCCCACCTGACTTTTTATAAAAACATTACACCCAGTTGTGGTGTCAAACTGTATTGAGCTTGATCTTTTAAGATTTAGCTGAAGACGGAATTTAACACTAAACAGATTGATTTAAGACTCATGTTAACTTATGTTAACACAACAAGGGCGATCGAGAGTCGATCGGCGAACAAAAACGTCCCGCCAGCGGCCAGTTCCGGTTAGCCTAATGTATAGAGATAGTCTTATACAGAAATTCGCCCTATGGACAAGCAAAACCAAATGCAATGGGTCAGCGCTTTATCAACCCGTCCGTCTTTGGAATCAGCCCTGAAAGAAGTTGTAGAACAAGCCGATCGCCAATTAGAAGGCCCGGCCGATTTAGCGCTGATATTTATTTCATCTGCCTTTGCCAGCGAGTATTCTCGGCTGATGCCTTTAGTGCAAGAACTGCTGCCGGTGGCAGCGATTCTGGGCTGCGGCGGGGGAGGGGTCATCGGCACTAACCGGGGCGGCCTCACCGAAGAAGTGGAGGGTTCTCCAGCCATCAGCCTGACTCTGGCCCGCCTGCCGGGAGTGAGCGTCAGAACATTTCACGTCGGTGCAGAAGAACTGCCGGACTTAGACAGTCCGCCGGATACTTGGGTAGATTTGTTAGGCGTGCCGGCCGGCGAAGAACCGCAGTTTATCATCTTGGCAGACCCCTTTTCGGCAAAAATTAACGATTTGCTGCAAGGGCTAGATTATGCGTATCCGGGCGCGCCGAAGATAGGGGGACTGGCCGGCGGCGACGGTGCGGGCAGGGGCGCGGCGCTGTTTTGCGACTATCAGTTGTACCGGGAAGGGACGGTGGGAGTGGCTTTGAGCGGCAATATAGTTTTGGAAACGATCGTCGCGCAAGGCTGCAGGCCGATCGGGCATCCGTATCGGGTGACAGAAGGAGAGCGCAATATTTTGCTGAAACTCGAAGAACAAACCGACGATATCGGCAGCTCTGGCATCGAGCAATCGCCCTTAGAGGCTTTGCGAGAGTTAGTTCAAACCTTGAGCGAAGCAGACCGAGAATTAGCGCAGCACTCGTTATTTGTCGGCTTAGTCAGCGATGAATTCAAATTTAAATTAGAGCCGGGAGATTTTTTAATCCGAAATTTATTGGGAGTAGATCCGAAAGTGGGGGCAATTGCGATCGGCGATCGAGTCCGTCCCGGACAGCGCATCCAATTCCACCTGCGGGACGCGCGCACCTCCGCAGAAGACCTAGAAATGCTGCTCGATCGCTATCAGCGGGATGCTGAGTACAGGGGTACATCCAGCGCCGGCGCATTGATGTTCTCTTGTCTGGGGCGCGGCGAAGGGCTTTACGGTCAATCGAACTTTGACTCGCGACTGTTCGGCAGGTACATCAAAAACATCCCCCTGAGCGGCTTTTTCTGCAACGGCGAAATCGGCCCCGTGGGCGGCAGCACGTTTCTGCACGGCTACACCTCCGTTTTCGGGATTTGTCGCCAAAGTTCATAATTTGTTGACGGTTGACGGTTGACTGTTGGCTGTTGGCTGTTGGCTGTTAACTGTTGGCAGTTGTGAGTTGGCAGTTGGCAGTTGGCAGTTGGCAGTTGGCAGTTGAGTGTTGGCAGTTGACTGTGGACAACGAACAACTAACAGGGCCCGCACTCTTGGCACCGCCCCTACCAACTAACAACTAACAACTAACAACTAATACCAATTTTTTATGAGGCTGCATAGAATCTGATCGCCCTGGCACCCCCCTTAATAAGGGGGGGACAAGATTCTTCTCAAAGTCCCCCTTCTTAAGGGGGATTTAGGGGGATCGAAATATATGCAACTTCACATTAAA
>NZ_JBARVX010000065.1:0-2600 GCF_049646505.1 Microcoleus sp. | reverse complement strand
AATCGATCGATAAAATCAGCAAAAGACACCGGCACACCATCGACAACGTTAAAAATTGCACCCTTCGGTTCCGATTCGTCGGCTACCTTTACCAAAGCCGCCGCCGCATCCTCAAAGTGCAGCCAGTTTCCCAGATTGCTGTCAGGCCCGGCAAAATAAGGACGACCCATTTTAAACGATTTTATATACAGTTTGAGGTCTTCCGATTCAGGCCCGTACAGGTATCCCATCCGCAATACACAAGTCGGAATCTGACTGTTTGTCACCTGATTTTCGGTGGCGATCGCCATTTTGAAAATTTCGTCATCACCTGGTACACTCAGCGGTGTGTTTTCGGTCGCTTCCTTGGTGTTACCGTACAAAAAAGTGTAGCTAGTGTGAATTAGCAACTTAATATTTGTGTCTTTTACCGCTGTCAGCAGTGCACCAGTTGTTGTCGAAAGCGTTTTATCGAATCCTTTCCAATCTTGCCCATCGCTGAGCAGGGTATTTGCTTTTTGCGGGGTGAGGTTGACAACCACATCTGGATTGGCGGCGAGAATCGCATCCCTGAGTTCCACACCGCTGGAATGGTCAGTTTCTACCGCAACTCCGCCGGCTGAATGCACGGCTGCTGCACCGTCTTTTTCCTGTGTCAATCCAGTTACTTTGTGTCCCTGCGCTACAAACTGCCGGACTGTTGCTTGTCCGAGTTCGGAGTCGGCGCTGGTAATGACAATGCTCAGCTTTATATCTGCCATCTGCTGGATCACCTATTTTTTCTGTTTCTACATACTTACTATTTTTGCCACCTAAAAAGCGACTATCTCTTGGTAGAAAAAGTAGTGATTAGGATTTATGCAGGAGGGATGAGAAACCCGGTTTTTGGAGAAAATATTTAGTTGTAACCCGCAGTCAGGGTAAAAAAACCGGTTTCTGTGGTCTAGATGTGTCAGTCGCGGTTATTCTAAAGATTAAGTTACCAAAATTTTCTCTACAGCTTGCCCGATCGCCCGCCCAATCATGCTAGAAATTTCCAACACAGTATTTATTGCCGATCGCGAAATCGAGATTAGCGCCATTCGCTCCCAAGGCGCGGGCGGGCAAAATGTCAATAAGGTGGCGAGTGCTATTCACTTGCGATTTGATATCCCAGCTTCCTCATTGCCCGATCGCTACAAGCAGCGTTTGTTGCAAATCAGCGACGGGCGCATCACCTCTGAAGGTGTGATTGTCATCAAAGCGCAGGAACACCGCAGCCAGGAACAAAACCGGGAAGAGGCTTTGAGGCGGCTGCAAGAATTAATTAAAAGTGCGATCGTCATCCCCAAAAGGCGCAAACCCAGCAAAGCGACTCGCTCTTCCCAGCGCAAGCGTCTCGACAGCAAAACCAAGCGGGGGCAGATTAAGGCTCTGAGAGGGAAAGTCACGGATTGATCGATCATCTCAATTACTCTTGAAATCAGGATATGATTGTAGGTAATGATTGTTAGTTTTAGGAAACAACAATGACAACTACTACAAGTAACGAGCCGACGCTGGGGGATGTTATTGAAAAGCTAGACAGGTTATCGACTGATGTTGAGAAATTATCGGCTGAAGTTGAGAAATTATCGACTGATGTTGAGAAAACTAATGACAAAACCGACAGATTCAATGACAAATTCGATAACTACCAGAAAGCTACGCAATGGGTTGTGCAACTTGCTTTCACTTTGATTGCAAGCGCCACTATCACGGTGATTATCACTTCAGTTCTCCGCAAGTAATACCACATCCTACTTTAATATCCTCTTTATAACTTGCCTGTTAGATCCCGACTTCTTAAAAAAGTCGGGGATCGGGTATGTTTGTTTAGGTTTATCTACTTAAAACCAAGCAATAAAAGTTGTCAGTCGGGATTTGGTGGGCCTAAGTTGTTAGGTAAATCGTTAAGCGTTTTTCCCAGAGCTTTGCAAAGGGCTTTCATTTGAGCAATGGTCAGTTCGGGTTCGTCTAATCCTCGTTCCCAGTTACTGATTGCTTGTTGACTTAGGGTTTTTGCGCCCGTTTTGTCGGGAATTTGCTTTGCTAAAGCTGCTTGCGATAAACCAACAGCCTCCCGCAAGATTTGCAGTGCTGGTATATCTTTGGACTCTTGAGTTTGTTTCTTTCGGGGCATATCATGGGAAATTTACAAGCAAACTTGTTGACAACCGCGAGTTTACAAGTATCCTTGTTAAAGATAGAGACAACAGAAAGGCGGCTGCTTTAGCCGGACGGTGGAAACGCTTTGGTTTATAGCGAGCTGCCTTATTTGTAGTTTCTACCCATTATGCCTGCATACCCAAGCGTATTTTCCGGGCTTGAATCATGCACCCAAGCCCCTTTCCCTAGACTTTTCCGAACCCCTGCGGGTTAGTTATCGTTCGGCGAGGGCGCGAGACTTGGTAAGTCATCGGGAATTTTAGTTACGTCTAATCCTAAAAGCTCAAACATAGTTTTTAGAGAAACCTGGTACAGGTTAGCCATAGCAAGTATGTTTTCAGCGTTAGGTAGAGCCTTGCCTAATTCCCAGTCAGCTTGTCTTCGCTCGGAAATTCCGATTTTTTCTTTAACTTGAGGGCGTGTTAGTCCAGCTT
>NZ_JBARVX010000064.1:0-3119 GCF_049646505.1 Microcoleus sp. | reverse complement strand
TATCGATCGTCATTCTTCGACTGATACTTTAGGCGAAGGGGGATTGGATATAGAAAAAGTGCAAGTTTTTAGGAATTGATATAAAGGGCGATCGCTCTTTCATTTTAGGCGATCGGTTATCTGAAATAACAAAGGCCGATCGGTCTTGATGCGCGATCGGGCGATCGGGCGATCGCTAAACACCAAAGTCACACTAAATGCCGATGGAGGTTGGGTTAAAGAACAAAACCCAACCTCCATCACCAGAGCACTACGACTTGCGTTAACGTATTTCGGGGTCTCTATGCACCACAAAATCTGTTTGCCAATTCGTGTTGTGAGGAACTACTCGAATAACAACAGGAGATCCACGAAAAGGATTTTGACAATAGGGCTGCTGATTATGTTGCGATCCTCCAATAATACATTTTTGTGAGAGCGTGCGTAATCGCTTTCCATTATCTGCGAAGTTCACTTCTGCACCAGCGTTTACAACCCCTACCTCTATTCCACCAGTTACCTTTCCAGAAATAGATGCCCCTTGAATCTCTACAGCAGTGTACCAGTAAACATCAGCCCCACTTCCACCTTTATATTCAATAGCGAGAGCATTACCGTATGTCCATGTAACGGACGGAAAAAAACAAATTGTACGCTCTTTTATTCGTCCACTTCGACAAGTTCCTTGTTGAGAGCCATCAATCATTCGAGGCTGTCTTGAGGACGCAGAGATAGCCGAGGTAGCCACCATCAATACAGCGAGCGCTAATGAACACATTGAAAAGGTAAAAAACCGTGATGGTCGATTGTCTTTAGAATTTTTTTCTGGTCGCCTATTCAAACTTTGATTGATAATTATTTTAGCTAGTTTTTGCATGATACTCCATACTTCTACATAATTTGGACAAACGAGTATATTGGTCGTATAAAGCACTGTATTAAAGTGTAGGAATATACAACTATTAAGTTTTTAAACTTACGCTTTAATACTTTGCTTTGGTAGCTCTTGTATTTTGATGATAAATCAAAGATTTGTCTAGGCCAAAATGCTAAATTATGTTGGGACTTTTGTATGCTACTTCAACTCGCCCTCTATAAAAAATGTTGGGAGATGTTGGGAAATGTGAGTAAATGTTGGGTACAATACAACCAACCCTGACATCTACTCGACTCTATGAACCTTAAGGAAATGGTAAAACTCGCAGACGATATGGTGTTTGCTAAAACAGGTAAGCATCTCAATGGCTTACAAGAGAAAATCCTGCGCGGGACATGGCAACAGGAGGATTACAACGAGATTGCCAAGGACGTTAACCTCTCTGAGGCTCGTGTTAGAGAAGTAGGAATGGAATTATGGCAAAGCCTTTCACAAGAGTTGGGGGAAAAAGTCAGTAAATCAAATTTTAGAGCGGCAATGGAGAGGTTGGAAGTTTCAATATATTCAAATGTTGCACAAGAAGAATCAGTGCAAATTAACAGCGTTAACATCTGTGGAGATCCTAGACACCCCCCAAATATCCCAAACTCACACCCACAAAATCAGGAAACATCTAACACAAAAAAACCTCAAACTCTACATCAAGATTTAAGCGAAATGCCAGAGTTGGGCGATTTCTACGATCGCACCCCCCAACTCCAAACCCTCACAACCTGGATTTTACAACAACACTGTCGCCTCATAGCCCTCACCGGCATCAGTGGAATCGGCAAAACATCCCTAGCAGTGCAACTCGTACAACAAATTAAAGAGGAGTTTGAGTACGTTATTTGGTGCAGCATAGACGCATCGCATACCCTAGATGAATTTGAACATAAACTAATACAGTTTTTATCCAAGTCAGAAAAACAAGATTTATCCCCAACAAACCCGAAACGCTTACCGCTGATTAAGTATTTGCAAAAACATCGCTGTTTAATAGTCTTAGATGACGTTCACAACCTTTTCTGTAGCGGGGAATTGGCAGGAAAATATAAACCAGAGTATGAAGAATATCGCTCTTTATTCAAACAAATAGAAAAATTATCCCATCAAAGCTGCTTTCTGCTAATCGGTTGGGAACAACCGAGAGAAGTGACTCAATTTAAAAACCCAAATACTCCCATTCGTACATTACAACTCAAAGGTTTAGACATCGCAGCCGGACGGGAAATACTTAGAGATTATGGGTTAGAAGCAAGCGACAACAGTGAAGCACTCATTCACCGCTACCAAGGCAACCCGTTATGGTTAAAAAGCGTGGCGAATCTGATTCAAGAGTTGGGAATTGGCGCGAGTGAGTTATTAATAGATGATAGCATATTGTTGCCGGAAGATTTGAAAGATGTTTTACAGCAGCAGTACGATCGCACTTCCGAACTAGAAAAACAAGTTTTGTCATTGCTGGCTAGGGAAAACCAGCCAGTCAACCTAGCAAAATTGCTAGAAAAAGGACAAATATCATCATCCGATTTACTCAACGCGCTCCAATCTTTATCGCGGCGCTGCTTGATAGAAAAACAGGAAAGTCTTTACACTCTCCCACCTGTATTGAGGCAGTATATCAAAGGGTTTTAACCTTACGCGATTCCTATAAGTAAGTATCAAAAAACGCAGATGATCTTGCAATCACCTGCGTTAACCTGCGGTTTAATTAAACCCTTTTAAACTGAAGCCGCAGCCTTATCTAAAGGCAGCACTTCAGCCAGTAATTTGTGCAAAGCCTCGCCTTCAACTACTTCAGTTTCCAACAGTTGCTGCGTAATTGTTTCCAACAATTCCCGATTAGCTTTCAGAATATCCAAAGCTTGCTGATGTGCAGTTTCCACAATCTCTTTGACTTCTTGGTCGATCGCCTCAGCAGTTTGGGCACTCACCGCGCGGCGGGCATTTCCCATACCATCGCCGAGGAAAGATTGTTGAGATCGATCGTAAGCTAGAGGCCCCAAAACCTTACTCATCCCGTAAGTTGTCACCATTCTCTCGGCTAAATCTGTCGCCTTTTGCAAGTCGTTTGACGCGCCGGTGGTGATGCTACCGAAGACAACCTCTTCAGCCGATCGCCCACCCAACAGCGTAGCAATCTGACCGCGCAATTCCGACTCATCCAACAAGAAACGGTCTTCCGTCGGCACCTGCAACGTGTAACCCAAAGCAGCCATAC
>NZ_JBARVX010000063.1:0-1619 GCF_049646505.1 Microcoleus sp. | reverse complement strand
CTTATCTCTCCCCAACCAATCTCAAACCTCTTTCTCTCCCCCTTACCAAGGGGGGGCAGGGGGGGGTACAGCCGATGATACTCCCGAACAAACAGAATTGCGACTGAGCGGCTTAGTAGTAAAACGAGCCGGAAAATTAACCGTATCCAACCGCATTTATGCAGCTATATTCAATCAAAACTGGGTAGAAAAAGCACTCTGTGACTTGCGCCCCTATGCCGAATCGCTAACAGCATGGATAGCATCAGATTGTCAAGATGAATCTCGCTTGTTGCGCGGTCAAGCACTGGAAGAGGCTAGAGAGTGGTCGGCAAATAAGAGCTTGAGCGCGCAAGATTATCAATTTTTAGGTGCTAGTCAAGAAGCGGAATTTGCCCGATTTCGCGATCGCGAAAAACAAACTAAAGCTGAAATGGAGCAACTGCGCCGCGAAAAAAAGTTACTAGAGGAACTAGCAGAAGCACAAAAACAGAAAAGAATTACTCAATATAAGTTATGGCGCGAGTACAACCTCAGATTAGCAACTATTACAGGGGCCGCAGCAATATTAATATCAATCCTGATTGTAGCATTTTGGGTGAAACCGTCAATCGAAGAAAGAAATAACAAAATTCTGACTCTCAGCGTACTATCAGAAACGCTATTTGCTGCTGGCAAAAAACATGAAGCTTTGCTAGAAAGCATCAAGGCGGCTACTGAAATTAAGCGATCGCTCGGAGTGAGTTCAGAAATTCAGACGCGAGTGGCGATCGCCCTAGAACACGCAGTTTTCAGCTTCACCGCACGCCGCACTTTCCAGAGTCAAGCCAGCAATCTTGCTTTCACCAGCTTCAGTCCCGACAGCAAAATACTGGCTACGGCTACCGATGACAATGATATCAAACTTTGGCAAACTAATGGAACTTTACAAGCAACATTGACCGGGCATACAGATAAAATTATAAGTGCAATCTTCAATCATAGCAGTCAGATAGTTGTTTCCGCCAGCGACGACCAAACTGTCAAGATTTGGCAAAATAACGGAAAATTGATGCACAATTTAAAAGGACACAGCGCTAAATTAACCAGCGTTTGTTTGAGTCCAGATGGTAAAATAATTGTTTCAGCCACTGCCGACGGAACTGTTAAACTCTGGCAAATTAACGGGCAAGAATTGTTAAGTTTTAAAGTAAATCAAGGTTGGATAACCCGCGCTACTTTTAGTCCAGACGGTCAGATACTTGCGGCGGCTGGTACTGATGGCATTGTTAAACTTTGGAGTTTGACAAAGGTTGTGGAAAAATTGCAAAAACAGCAGTCAATCGAGGCAAGTAGGGATATCAAATTGCTCAAAATTTTACACGTGGAAAGTGATAAAATTATGAATGTAACTTTCAGTCCCGACGGTGCAATGCTAGCGGCTGCAAGTGCTGGAGGAACTGCAAGACTTTGGAGAAAAGACGGCACGCCGGTGAGTATTTTGCAACATACAAGTGGATTGACAAATATTAGCTTTAGTCCCGATCGCCAAATACTGGTATCGGCGAGTGCAGACAAAATGGTGAGACTGTGGAAAGTTGACGGTACATTGATTAAAACTTTAAAGGGACACAAGAGTGCTGTGTGGAGTGCCAGTTTTA
>NZ_JBARVX010000062.1:0-9574 GCF_049646505.1 Microcoleus sp. | reverse complement strand
ACAGACACCAACATAATATTAGCAATACCGATGCCGCCAACTACCAAAGAAATTCCGGCGATCGATCCCACCATCACCGTAAATAAACCTATCACATTGCTAAAAGTATTAACAATCTCAGTTTGATTGATAACTCGAAAATCATCCGCTTGCGGCGGATAAATATTGTGGCGCAAGCGCAGGATATTTTCAACTTGAAATTGAGCATCCGCTAAATCCGCTTCGCCTGCAGTTTCCAACCAAAAACCAGAGATTGCAATCCCCGCTAAAGAATTTCTCCCCACAATCCGCGAAGACATATTTTTGAGGGGAATATACACTCGATCGTCCTGATCGGTTCCCCCTACAGACCCCTTGGTTTCCATCACTCCAATGACCTTGTAGCGGTTTCCCTGAATGCGAATATCGGAGGATAGCGCATTAGCTCCGGCTCCAAAAAGTTCGTCCCGCACATTAGAACCGAGGACAACTACTGGCTCAGCAGCATTCAATTCATCCTCAGTAAAAAACCGTCCTTGTTGGGGTTGAATGTTCTTCACATCTGGATAGTTTAAATCTGTTCCCAAAATAGCAGTAAATGAATTTTGTCCGCCGTAAACGATTTGCACTTGGCGCTGCAAATAAGCGGTAATTGCTTTGACTGCGGGAGCTTGTTTGCCGATCGCCTTTGCGTCATCCCAAGTCAGGGTTGTAGCAGAACCGCTTCCCTGACTGACACCGCCCGATCGCGAAGCACCGGATAACACCAACACCACATTTGTACCCAAAGATTTTAACTGTTCTTCTGTTGATTTTTGGACTCCTTGTCCTACCGAAGTAATGGCAATTACTGAAGATATCCCAATGATTACACCCAGCATGGTTAAACTGGTACGCAATTTGTTATTCCACAGCGCTTCTGTCGCCATGAAGGTGATTTGAAGGTTGGATATTTTTTTGATAGGTGGGCGAGTTTTTAATTTCATTAGGTGGTTGGGAATTGGGAATTGGTAATGGCTAATTGGTGAGGATTAAGATTTTTTTTACCGCAGAGAGCGCAGAGAGCGCAGAGGGAGAGAAGAAAGAGATCGATAATTCTGATACGAACATATTTAATATGATTTATGCTCAATAATTAATCTGTGTTGTGCTTTCTTTCTTCATTTTTCCCACTAACGCAATCGCGTTCTACCACCTGGTTGCAAACCCGGTATCCCGCCCGATGGATTTTGGGATTTGGGCTGCAATCCGGCGGGTACGCTAAGCAGCACTTTTTCATTTCCTTTCAAACCCGATCGCACTTCTGTCTTGTCATCCACCGTCATACCAGTTTTAATTGGCATAAAAGCAGGTTTGCCATCTTTTCCGCCGGGAACAAATACTCCAGTTTCCCTTTGTTGGCGGACAATTGCCGCAGTGGGGACTACCAAAACATTTTTGAGTTCGCCTGCTTTAAACTCCACATTTACATTCATCCCAGAACGCAACATTTCTTTATTGTCATTAATAATTGCGGCTTTTACCTCAAAACTCGTCACATTTTGCAGGACGATCGACTGAGGCGAAATTTGAGTGATTTTACCGGCAAAAGTCTTTCCTGCAAAAGCATCGGCTTGAATAGACGCAGCTTGGCCGATCTTAATCTGAGAAATATTAGTTTCTGCTACGTTTGCTACTAATTGATTTTTTGAAGCTAAGGACAAAATCGAAGAAGAAGTTGCCGAAGAAACCGCACTTCCCGCCGTCGTGGGAGTCACGAAAGCGCCCGGATCGGCGTACTTGCGGGTAACAGTGCCGCTAAAAGGAGCCCTTAACACAGCGTCATTTATCAGGGCTTGAACGCTTTGCAGGCTGCCTCTAGCGGCAAGAACTTGGGCGCGGGCTTGGGCGATGTCTTCGGGGCGGGAACCGGCTTCTAGCAGTGCCAAAGCTTGCTGTTTTTGCTCGACGGCGGCCTCCCCTGCTGCGATGTCTTCGGGGCGCGCGCCCGATCGCGCCAGGGCCAAAGCTTGCCGTTTTTGCTCGACTGCAGCCCGCCCCGCAGCGATATCTTCGGGACGCGCGCCCGATCGCGCTAGGGCCAAAGCTTGCCGTTTCTGCTCGGCTGCAGCCCTAGCTGCTGCGATTTCTTGGGGGCGAGCACCCGCTTTCAGCAAAGCTACAGCTTGTTCGGCTTGTCTGACTTGCGTGCCGGCTCGATCGCGCGCGGTGCGGGAATTGTTGACAACTTGCAAAGCAATCGCCCCAGCATTATAGAGTTCTTGATTTCTCTGAAACTCATCCTCTGCTTGATTTTTAGCGTATTCGGCATCTTTGAGCTTGGCACTTGCTTGGGCGATATCTTCAGGCCGATTCCCCTCAAGCAATTTTTGTAAATTTGCCTGTTGTTCAGCTAATTGTGCCTCGGCGACAGCAACATCTTGGGTTCGATTGCCATTGAGCAATTTTTGTAAATTTGCCTGTTGTTCTGCGACTTGCGCCTCAGCGACAGCAACATCTTGGCTTCGATTACCGTTGAGCAATTTTTCCAGACTTGCCTGTTGTTCTGCTAAAACTGCCTTAGCCGCAGCAATATCTTGGCTGCGATTACCGTTGAGCAATTTTTGCAAGTTTGCTTCGGCGCTTGCGAGTTGTCCGCGATTTTGGGTAAGTTGCCCTTGCAGGTTGGAGTCGTCCATATAGGCGAGAATCTGCCCTTTTTCAACGCTATCTCCTTCGCTGACAAGCAAACTTTTGAGCATTCCTGAAGTTTTGGGGCTGACGTTGACGGAACGTTCGGGTGCAATTGTGCCGTTTGCCGAAATTGTAATCGGCAGGTTCACCCTTTCTACAGCAACGGTTTTTTCCTTGCGCCCGGTTTCGCCACGCTGTTTGACTGCGAATTGGCTGTAAGCTGTGTAGCCGACTCCTGCAAGCAATCCGGTGGCGAGGAGTCCGCCCAGCCAGGGAGTTAGCTCTTTTTTAATGTGAAAGTTTTTTACTAAGTACATATCAATTAGACCAGATGGGTCTGTCTGTGATTTAGACCGATCGGGAACACAAAAGGTTCAATTGAAGTCTGACTAGGTTTTTTCCAGTGTTTAATGCTTGCGGGCGATCGTCCCAGCAATCAGTAGAGTTCATCGGTTGATAATTTTGGGCGATCGGCAAATCACCCAATCTGACGCAGCCGAATCAACTTAAAAAGTTCACATACACAACTTGGGAGAATGTAACTACTCTAATCCAGATTGCTGCAACGCTTGTGCTAGCAAATCTGCAACTTTTAGACATTCCCCCCATTCGCTTAAATAATGAAAATTTAGCCGATCGCCCTGCACCTTCACAACACCCAATACATCTTTCCACTGCGTTTTAAAAACAGCCCCATTCTGTTTATAGAAACAGAGTTTTTGTATAATGATATCTTCGGCTGAATAAATATAAATTCCTCGCTCCGGTCCAGCACTCGCAACGTGCAACTGGCGGCGTTTCATCACAGAAACCGAGAAAGGATCGTCATTGCTCATTACAAAAAATTTAGCCTTTTCGATAGCAGGCAAGTAAATCACATTGAAACAGGATTTGCGAGGTAAACTTTCAGCTCGAAGAATTGCTTCAAATACCGCCGACTCGCTAATATAAAAGTTGTCGGACATGGCGCTGATTAGTTGTGGCGCTTGCTGTGGCAAAATATTAATTACCAAATCTAAATTTTGTGAATTTCTGTTTTCTCCCAGCAAAGAACTTGCTACAGATCCACCAACTAAATAGGAAATGTCTAAGGGCTCCAGAATATCGGCTATTTTTCGCGCCAACCAAATTGGATCTTGAATCACGAAATCACCCCAATTATAAGTATCAGATAAAATATTTATCCAATCATAACCCAAATGGCGTTTAATAAATTCCTGCCTTTTTAATACAGGAGTTGCACTATTGTACTGGCTTTATATTCCCGATATTGCTAGCCTTCGCACGGCTCGATTAAAGTTGATAGTGCGAGTTGCTTTTTCTTGGGGAGTCAGCCGCTGCAACAGTTGAAATATCAGCAATTCGGCTTCTATGCTGGTGTCATATCATTTCCGGTAACACCGTCAGGTGATGTTGACTGTTGACTGTTGACTGTTGACTGTTAAGAGGGCCCGCACTCACAGGCACCGCCCCTACTGACTGTTGACTCTATTTTATTATTCCGATGCAACCGAAAACGATATCAAATGATTGCGGCTTGTATCCAGATTTGACTTTATTTACTGGAATTAACATCAATTTTTTTGTGCAGTAATCTTATACCATTTTTCTTTCATATGTGCTATAGATGAACTCTTAGCCCCCCCGAACTCGCGGGGGGGTTGGGGGGGTAATATCTAGCGCTACTTTATGAAATTGGTATTAGATCGCGTGCGATCGATTACCATAACAAAAACGGTTTGTAGTGCGGACGACCTTCCGTTTTCCGGCACAGAACAAATTCCCCACGCGCTCGAATTTTACTGCGGTCAATTCATATAGTATGACATTATTGTATAACTTGTTAAATGGTATAAAACCGCATATGAACGCAGATAAACACAAATATTTTTTAGAATAAAGTATTCCCAGACTCTGCTTAAAAATTTATTTTACTCTTGAAAAGCCTTGCTGGTTTGGGAGTTGAACATTGGCATATTGGATCGAACATTTAATGGAGGCAGAGCCTCCCGATCTGCGTTACCAGGCAGAGCCTGGTAACGAGTAAACGAGTAAATATTTAATGGAGGCAGAGCCTCCCGATCTGCGTTACCAGGCAGAGCCTGGTAACGAGTAAACGAGTAAACATTTAATGGAGGCAGAGCCTCCCAATCTGCGTTACCAGGCAGAGCCTGGTAACGAGTAAACTCACAAATTTTTTAACAAACAGCCATCACACCCAATTCCTGAATCGCAGCCTCCGGGCCAACCAGAGAAATATACGGTTCGATGAAGTATTTCTTAGCAGCTTCCTGAGCTTGGGCTGTCGTAACTGTAGCAATTTCTGCTTGAAATTGCTCGTCAAATTTAATTCCTAATTCCAAAATTTCGTACCAGCCTAAAACTTGGGCAATTTGCGAGTTAGTTTGTTTTCCTAAAGCATATTGACCGAGCATTTTATTCTTGCAATCTTGCAATTCTTCTTCGCTTAGTTGGGTGTTGGCTAGCCGATCGACCTCAGTACGCAATCCTTCAAAAGCTGTCACCGTATTTTCCGGTGCTGTACCCATGTACGCGACAAACTGAGCCGCGTCTAAGCGTGTCGCGTAGAGCGCGGAAACATCGTAAGCTAAGCCCCGTTTTTCCCGCAATTCCACAAACAACCGGCTCGACAAACCGTTACCCAAATAGGTATTGAGCAACTTAATTGCTGCGTAGTCGGGATTTTTGACCGAGGGTGCGAGGTAGCCGAGCAAAATCACTGATTGCTGGGTATCTTGCGCTTTAGCTACGGTTTGAGGGGAGGGCGTGAGGGGGGAGAAGTTTAAGGTGGGTAGGGGTGTTAAAGGTGCTTTCCAGGAGCCAAACGTGCGATCGATCAGGGCGATCGCATCTTCGGTCGATATTCTGCCGGCTACAGAAATAACTACATTGTCGGGACGAAAATAGGTTTTGTGGAACTGTTCGAGATCGTTTCGGGTCAGCTTTGACATCGTAGCTTCCGTACCCAAGGTAGAGAAAGCATAGGGATGTTCTTTGTACATCGCCTGTCGCAATTGCTCGAAGGCGATCGCAAATGGCTGTTCTTGCTGCGATCGAATTGCTGATATGGCGATGCGGCGTTCGAGTTCGACTTCGGCTTCCGGGAAAGTGGGCGATCGCATCAATTCCGCCGCCAATTCCAAAATGTCTTGAAAATCGGCAGCAACCGTCTTCAAACTGACTAAAAAATAATCTGTAGTCGAGTCTGTACCCAATCTCGCTCCCACCGATTCTACACGTTCGGCTATTTCCAGCGAAGAATGGCGATCGGTTCCCTTAGTCATTACCGCCGACAGCAAGTGACACAATCCTGCTTGTTCCGGCTGTACGCAGCGGCTACCGGCCCGCAGGAATATCCTAGCTGAAATAATATCTGCGGCTGGATTTTCTGCTGCTAAGACAACGATACCGTTATCTAAAATAGTGCGCTGGATTTCATTTTTCATCATTAATTTAGTTGATAATTGGGAATTGGGAATGTGTAATTGGAAAAAAGGTAAGTTGGAATTACTCGATCGGCATTTTGCTATTTTCCATTTGGATCTTGTCACGGTCGGGACTTACGCACGGGTGCTCAGAAACCTGGTTTTTCACGAAAAGACGCGCTGTAGTTCACAGATGAAGTAAAAAACCCGGTTTTTTTGATAGCGGTGCGTTCAAGACTGATGCTGTCAGACCGGCTAGGGTTGGACGCACAATATCTAAATGTAACAAAATCTACTCGCTCCGGCTGCGCCGCCAGCGCAAAAAACCCCGGACAAACGAATATCTATCCGGTACAAAAGATATTAGACCTCTTTTGCAAAATGGGAAAATACCCTGAAATCATCTGCGTCATATCAAATCCGTTAGCATCGGAATAATAAATTAGAGTCAACAGTCAACAGTCAACAGTCAACAGTCAACAGTCAACATCACCTGACGGTGTAACCGGAAATGATATCAATCAGTGTTGCATCTGTTTGATATCTGCGGTTTCTCGATCGAGCCCGTGACTTCTCCTGTGAAATCTGAAGTCTATTGATATTCAATTGCTTAACAATCAAACAGGCTTGAGCACCACAGCGGCGTAGCGACGGGGAGATAAATATTGTTGAGCTAGGCGCTGCAGGTCTAATGGTTTAAATGCTTTAATCGTGGTGGGATAGCTGAGCGCTAATTCGGCAGTGGCGATCGTACTGTAATATCCGTAAAGACCGGCTAACTGTCCCGGCGTTTCGATCGAAAAAGCAAAGTCATTGCACAGCAAACGCTTACAGCGCATCAGTTCTGCCTCCGAAACCGGCTCAGATTGCAATTCCCAAAGCCGATCGCAAATCCGAGCTTCCACTCCTTCGATCTCATCCGCTTCCAAGACTGCACTAATAGTAAACAAACTCGATTCCCGTTGTAGCGAGAAAGAGCTTTCTATCGCCTGTACCAATTGTAATTCTTCGCGCAGTTCCCTGACCAAACGCGAAGTCCGCCCGTCTGCGAGCAACACTGAGAGCAAATCCAAGCCGCAAGCATTTTGCAACTGTTCAACTCCCGGCCCAGTCCAGGCCATCATCAGCCGCCCTTGTTCCAGTCGGGGGATGCGGAGTTCCTGACGGCGGATTTCTACCAGCGGCGGTTCCGCTTCTGCTGCAAATTTGGGACATTCCCACGGATCGGAAAATCGATCGAATGCTTTCTCTGTGATGTCTCTGGCTTGTTCTTCATCAATTCCCCCGACTATCACCACAGTCATATTATCCGGCTGATAGTGCCACCGATGAAAACACCGCATTTCGTGGGGAGTTCGCGACATCAGCAACTCTTCGGTTCCTAGTACCGATCGCCTGTAGGGATGTCGCTGGTAAACTGTTTCCATCATTGCTTGGAAACCCATCCAATCGGGACTATCTTGAGCTTGGCGGATTTCTTCGAGCACCACATCTCGTTCGCGATCGAATTCTGCATCGGGAATCGCAGCGCGCAGCAGCAATTCTGCCAGTGGCTGAGCCGTTTCTGCTAAATAATCAGCCGCAGCGTTGACGAAAAAATGGGCGTAGTCGTGACTTGTAGCTGCATTGGCGACACCGCCGCGATTTTCGATTACCCGGTCAAATTCTCCAGGGGCGATCGAATCCGTCCCTTTAAATATCATGTGTTCGAGAAAATGAGCCATTCCCGACCAAGCATCGGTTTCCCGCGTAGCGCCAGCCCTCACCCACACGTCTAACGCAACCACAGGTGTGGCCGGTATCCGCTGGTGAATGACCGTTAACCCATTGTGCAGCTTCCAGACATTGGCTGGGAACTCTAAAGCAGCGAGCAGTTGAGACAAGCTAGTTATTCTTAAACTTTAGTTAACTTCGGCTGCAACTATAGTAGCGCTTTACTGATGTGCGATCGGGATTAATTGATACAAAACTCAGTTGAGTGTTGGCTGTTGGCTGTTGGCTGTTGGCTGTTGGCTGTTGGCTGTTGACTGTTGACTGTTGACTGTTGGCAGTTGACTGTTGACTGTTGACTGATATTAAGGGTAATTTTGGCTTTTTTTTCAAACGACCTTAGCCTTAATTAATTACCATTTTTTGGTTTAAAAGTCAATAGGTTGCGCGGGATATTAATGAATCAGTCGGGAGAAAGAGGAGGCGATCGGAATATTTCAATAAATTAAGAGATGTAAGAACACTAAAGACATTGAGAGGAGACACGAGAGATGGTAGCTACCCTAGAAGATACCAAGCGCCAAGCGATCGCAACTAAATTAGCAGACATGAAAGCAGTGCAAAATCTGCTGATTGCTAACGAACAATTGTTCATCAATTCCTGCAGCGACTCCGAACTGTGCGATCGCTTCCGGGATATGCTGGAGGACGATCGCAAAAACTTGGGCGTACTGGAAACTACGATCGTCCAATACGGGATTCAAAGCGAACCCAAAGAAACCACCACAAAAATGATCGAAGCAGTTCAGAAACTAATGGAAGGTTCTGAACTCACAATGTTTGAAAAAGTCGGTCAGCACGAACTGCTCAAACACCAACAAACAATGGCCGGGATGTTAGTTCACAAAGCCGCTCAAGTAGTCGGCGCAGACATCGAAGCAGCCATTACTCCCCTCAACACAGTTAACTTTGAAAACCGCGCTCACCAAGAACAACTCAAAGGAGTTCTCGAAATCTTGGGCGTGCGGGAACTGACCGGAAAAGACCCCGATCAAGGCGTTTGGGCTCGCGTCCAAGATGCCGTCGCTGCGATGAGCGGCATCATCGGCGGTGCAGTTACCCGCACCAAAGATGAGATGAACATTGTCGAAATTATCACAATGGATCACCGCAAAGTCGATACCCTATTTATGGAAATCGAAAAAACCGACGATCCTCAAAAACTGCAAGAATTCTTCGGTCAAATTTACAAAGACTTAAGCGTGCACGCAGAAGCCGAAGAAAAAATTGTTTATCCTGCAGTTCGCAGCTACTACACCGATACCCAAGAACTGTACAACGAGCAAGCCGAAATGAAGCAGATGCTCTCCAAAATCAAGGCTATGAGCCCCAGTTCTGCGGATTTTAAAGCTCAAATCACACAGCTTAAAACAGCGGTTCAAGATCACGTCAAGCAAGAAGAAGGCGATATGTTCCCTCAAATTCGCCGCAACCTGAGCGAAGCCCAAATGGAACAAATGGCTACTCAATTCAAAGAAGCAAAAAGCACGATTCAGCAAGAAATGGCTAAGATGAGCTAATTCAGCAGCAAGCTAATTTCCACTCTAGCAAAACTAGAGGATAGTTAAACTGCAACCTATAAATCCCGCTACCAATGTGGCGGGATTACTGTTTTGTGTGAAAAACAATAGACCTCTTGCAAAAGTCCTTTTCATCAATTGAGCGGACGGGCAAGATGCCCATCCCACAAGAGTTATTTTTTCTTG
>NZ_JBARVX010000061.1:0-20347 GCF_049646505.1 Microcoleus sp. | reverse complement strand
ATTAGTTATTAGTTATTTGTTATTTGTTATTTGTTATTTGTTATTTGTTATTTGTTATTTGTTATTTGTTATTAGCTCGTTACCAGGCTCTGCCTGGTAATGCAGATCCGGAGGCTCTGCCTCCTTTGATCTGTCAACTTACAGGAGAGAAAACTGTAGGAGGTGTTTATAGCGGTTCTCACAAAGGTGAGGTATGCTTTTAGGCTCGATGCCCGATGCCCGATGTTTTTAGGCCCGATGCCCGATGCTTTTAGGCCCGATGCCCGATGCCCGCGAGAGCACCTCATCTTTCTGAGAAAGGCTATAAGTTATTAAGTTTTCGATCCTTATTTGTTATTTGTTGGTTACAATTCCTAATGCCCTATGCCCTATGCCCTATGCCCGATGCCCGATGCCCTGCGCGGGCCGACACCATCTCATCTTTCTGAGAAATGCTATAAAATGCTGCATCTCTAATTCGACAGACTGTATTTTAAACAACCCTTAAAAGTTGAATGGAAGCTGAAAAATCAATATTTTTACAACTCCCATTCTGGATTGATTTAGATTAATTTAACGCAGGCCCAGCCAGGTGAAAAAATCCTGGCGCGTGAAGAATTCTAGCAGCAAAAGTGCCACGAATCCCACCATCGCAAATCGTCCGTTGATTCTTTCGGCGTAAGCATTCCAGCCAAAGGCGGGTGCTGCTGGTGCTGGGGTATTTGGGGCTGTTGGTTGGGGAGATGGAGGTGTTTTAGCAGTCATTTAAATGTTTTGAGTTGCGAGTTTTGAAAAAATATTTTTGGGAAGCTTGGCGATCGCACAACTTCCAATTTACCGGAAAATGACAGCCGATCGCTAATCTGCTGAGTTTTCTAAATTTTGAACCGATTCGATCAGATTTCGCACGGTTTCCGTACCTTCTGAAGGCTCAAAAAACAGCGGGAATTTGCCGCGAGCGATCATTCTCAAACCCAAGGGGCCGAGACTGAACAAACCTTTAACGTCGCGGAAGTAGTTTCCTACTACTTCGATCCCAAATTTGCGCTCGTCTATCCAACCGCCTTCTTTAACAAGATCGATCAAGACTTTGCGGTGGCGGATCGATCGGCTGGCTTGTTCGTCTTTGCGATCGAGAATCTCCTGTTTGATCTTACCAATTTGATCCATCGGCGCAACTTCCATCGGACAAACCGAGTTGCAGTAGTAACAGCGGGTGCATCCCCAGACGCCGGCGGTGCCTTCGTTGTATTTTTCGAGCCGATTTTCAGTTTCCCCGTCGCGGGAATCGGCGATCGTCCGGTAAGCTTTGGCGAGGGCGTGGGGGCCGACAAATTCCGGGTTGACTTCGCGGGCGTTGCACTCAGAATAGCACGCACCGCAGAGGATGCAGTTGCCAGTTTGGTCGAGTTTCGATCGCTCTTCGGGAGTTTGCAGAAATTCCCGTTCTGGAATTGCTCGCGAGGCGGTGCTGATGTATGGCTCCACAGCTTCCAGGTTGTCCCAAAAACTGGTCATATCGACGACCAAATCTTTAATTACCGGCATATTTCCCATTGGGGCGACGGTAATTTCTGGGATAAAATCCGCAGGCTGTTCTGTCGAACTCGATTGAGCTATTTTTTGCAGTCTGGCGAGTTCGCTACCGACATTTTCTTTGCAAGCTAAGGCCGAGCGCCCGTTAATTCGCATCGAACAACTGCCGCAAATGGTATTTCGACAATTTTTGCGAAAAGCTAAAGTGCCGTCTTGTTCCCACTTGATGCTGTTGAGACAGTCTAGGATAGTATTGCTCTCTTCCACCTCTAGGGTGTAAGCGCGAACGCGGGGAGCCTCGTTTTGATTTTGGCGGACTACGTTAAAACGGACTTGCATATTTTGAGTGAAGAATTTAGTTTCTATTTTAATCTGGAACTTTTGTTTGTATAAAAACCTTTTAATTATTTTAACATCTACCTCTAGCAATAGATTTAACTGGTTTTATTATTATTTGGTAACGGGGAATACTTCCCAAGTCATAAATCATAAATAGCGGCTTTTTTTAGCTGATTTTTAAGTAGTAAATAGAAGATAAAAGTAATCGGTCGGTACAGTTAGTGAGTCGGAGGGGAAGTTATGTCTAGCTTGTATGTTTTAACATTTATGTTTTCAATGCCGGCTTTTTTTCTGGGTCTTGTGAATCCTCAATGGGTGGGAATGAAAAATCGCCAGCTATCTGTGAGTTTATACGGCGTTTTGATGGCAGTTTCGTTTGTTTTGGTGGGAGTGACAGCACCTAAGCCGTCGCAGCCAGTTGCTTCGGTGTTGCCAGCCTCCACTGAACGGGCAGAATCTAGTGCAAGCCCACTTTTGCGCTGAAGGTAGCTGCCGGTGCACTTCACTTTTGTGGCAGCGTTACGAGAAATTTTACCAGGAGTTGCGCCGGGGGGCGAGAAACCGGGTTTTTTCAAGAAAATTACATCGCCAACAGCCTCGGTTAATGCTTGGGCTTTTTTCGGCAATTCTACTGATTGGAAGAACGCAGGTCGATCGAGTATTATCTAATTGTAGAGCTTGCGGTGCTGGTGCGTCTATGACTTACAGCTTGAGAATTGTCGATTTGCCAACGAGCGAACGGCCGCGGGAACGGCTGATGGCCGGGGGCCCGAAAAGTTTGGCGACGGCGGAATTGATTGCAATTTTGCTCGGTACCGGTCAGGGAAAGGGCAAACTCTCGGCTGTAGGGCTGGGACAGTATATTTTAAATCAGTTGAGCCAGCACCAGCGCGACCCTCTGGCAGTGCTGCGGACTATTAGCGTGCAGGAGTTGACGCAGATTCACGGGATCGGGCCTGCTAAGGCAACTGGGATTTTGGCTGCGGTGGAGTTGGGGAAGCGGGTGTTTCAGTCGCGGCCGCCGGAAATGGCTGTGGTTGACTCTCCGCAAGCGGCTGCGGATGCCTTGAGTCAGGATTTGATGTGGCAGTCTCAGGAACGTTTTGCTGTGGTGTTGCTGGATGTGAAAAATCGGCTGCTGGGAACTCAGGTAATTACGATCGGCACGGCTACGGAAACTTTAGCTCACCCTAGGGATATTTTTCGGGAAGTGATCCGCCAAGGGGCGACGCGGGCGATTATCTCGCACAATCACCCCTCCGGAATTGTAGAGCCGAGCCCGGAGGATATTGCTTTGACGAGGCAGTTGCTGGCGGGAGCGCAGTTTTTGTCGATTCCGCTGTTGGATCACTTGATCTTGGGAAATGGCGATTTTCGGAGCTTGCGGCAGACTACGACGCTTTGGGAGGAGTATCCTCAAGGCGATTGAACTCTTATTCTTAACTAACTCCATCGCTATGATTAGTTATTTGTATCTTTGGTCTGTCCGAGGGCTGAATCAATCATCACCACAGGATCTTTTTGAGGCTGGAGTCTTAGGCGACAGCGTGTTTTGACTGAATGTCGCTGCTGATACTTAGTTTCGATCGCAACTCGGTTAATCTAGTATAGGTAAGCTGAAGAGGTCGCTAATCCGATTTTTTTTGAGCATACTAAACATATACTGAACCAGCACCTAAATACCCAATACTTAAGAAATTATTAAATTGGGTGTAAAATACACGGCGTGGTGATAGGAGAAAAACTGTGTTTCTGAGACTTGCAGAACAACACCGTAAATTCGTCCAAGATTTGGTAATGAACCTCCAGGCTTTGGCGATCGTGCTAGAGCATAGGGGTTATCTGGCATCCTGCTACACTTGCGGGGGTCAGATGAACAGTGCCTCATTTATGGTCAGTTTGACGGACAACCATCTGATTCGATTTTTAGTGTCAGATTACGGTATCACTTGGACTGAGATGCGAGACGATCGCGAACTGATGAAACTTGAAGGTGCAGAAGCGATCAATCAGTTACAAGAACTGGCAAATCTGGTAAAGTACGACATCCAACCTTCGGAAGCTACTTTGGCGGCGGCGCACCGAGTTTAGCGATTGCACGATTCCGAGGTTTTGGTGCTGCAGTTGACTCTCCCTTGAGAGCGACCGACAAAATGTAGAAGTGCTACTGCTCGTCGGCTGCGATGTTAATTTCCCGCTTTGGCATTCAAAAGTCAAGGAATGGAAATTAACTTTGAGCAGGCAGGTCAAATTTAACATCCAGATCCAGGATGAGGCTGTGAAGATTGGGCAAAAAGCTGCCCCTGGGTGTAACGGGCAAATTGCGTTTATTTTTGCTTTTCGATTTAGCTGATAAGGCTAACAAAAAATTAACTTGAAACAGCATCGCTGCTGTAAAAATCTCACAGCCGGCTTTAGCCGGCTAAGTTTTGTGTAAGTAAGGGCTTTTGGGCAATATTTTGCGGTGCTGTTAAACAACTATTTGAAGTGCGCGATCGCGCTTGCCAACTATTATTTGATAATATTTTAATGATGAGTCCGAAAATATCGATCGCCAAGCTGGGAATAAAAATCAAATGGTAAATTTAAGCGAACTTCTAGAACCAATCGCCAGTCAATTTCGCAGCCTGGGAATTCCCGAACCAATTACCCATTGGGGACATCCTGTAATGATGGGGATCGTGATTGTAGCGATGGGCAGTTTTGTCGGGTATACGGGATGGCAGGGACGTTTGGCTGCCGATAAGGATGTCGCGCTCAAAAGTCGATCGGATCACCGCAAGCTTGCACCGTGGATGTTTCTATTTTTAGCTTTGGGCTACACTGGTGGACTGCTGTCGCTGGTGATGCAGCATCAGCCCGTGATGGAAAGCCCGCATTTTTGGACGGGTTCGACAGTGCTGGTTTTGCTGGCTGTTAGCAGCTTAATTTCGCTCACTGGTTTTGGGGGGAACAAGCTAGCACTGCGCGCGGTTCACGCTTATTTAGGCACGACGGCTTTAGCACTTATGGTACTGCACGCAGCTTTCGGTTTAAAATTGGGGCTGTCTATTTAGAAGAGGAAGAAGAAGGGTTCGGGGAAAGGAAAGAATGTAAAAAAAGAAATTTTGCCATAACTCGCGCAGGGGTAGCCAGAAACCGGGTTTTTTAGCTAAATACACGGCGTTTAGCTTTTTACCCCGGTTGAAAAACCCGGTTTCTTTGATAAGGAGTTGATAAGTCCCGCATCGGTTTCCCTGAAATATTCCCCTCTGATATCGTTCTCTCAACAGCCAACAGCCAACAGCCAACAGCCAGTAGGGGCGGTGCCCCCGTGCCCGCCCTTAACAGCCAACAGCCAACAGTCAACAGCCAACAGCCAACAGCCAACAGCCAACAGTCACCTGACGGTGTTACCGGAATTGATATGAGTTTCTAATTAATGAATCAAGCAACGGGTGTCATTTTCTGTCTGGCCTACATTCTGGGATTGATTTCTACAGGAGTTTTTTGGGGTAGATACGCGATACTAGCTTTGGGAATAGCGGCGGCAGTCGCGATGCCTAAATTGTTGTTAAAGCATACTAAGAATTCTCTCAAAACTACTAAAAAAAGACGCAGCAGAACCCCAAGAAATGCCCTGGAAGAACCCTTAGAGATGAGGGAAGAATTGAGTTGGTTGGAGATGCTGCCGCGAGGAAAACGGGTGTGGGCTGCGGCGGGTTTGCTGGCATTTCTAGGTAGCTTTTATTTGGCAGTTCGATCGCCCCAACCGGCAGTTAATGACATCAGCAAACTGATTCCGGCGGTGGGAAACACCCAAGAAGTGGTGGTGACAGTTCGCGGTAGAGTTGTGAGTACGCCTCGATTAACTCGATCGGGGCGATCGCAATTTTGGCTGAACACAGATTTAGTTAGCGAAATCAACGGCGGTGAAGCCGGGGTAGTCGTCAACCGCCCAGTATCAGGCAAACTCTACGTTACAGTGCCTCTGCTGCAAGCAACGGGCTTGTACGCCGACAATACGATCGCAGTTGTGGGATCGCTGTACAAACCGCAGCCGCCCTCAAATCCGGGGGCTTTTGATTTTCGAGCATATTTAGCCAGAGAAGGCGCTTTTGCAGGGCTCAAAGGTCGTCAGATTGACTGGAGGAGAGAAAATGCGATCGCCGATGTCAATCGAGTTAACAGCAAAACGGCTGCTTTCTGGGAACCCGCTGGGATGCAGCCATCGTACATTCAAGCGATGCGGATGCGGATCGTGCGATCGCAGCTATCGCGGTTAAATGTTCCCGAAGGCCCGCTGATCGGTGCGATCGCCCTCGGCAAACAAGCAGTTGATTTACCTTACAACATCCGCGACTATTTCGTGCAAGCGGGATTGGCCCACGCGATCGCAGCTTCGGGTACTCAAGTTTCAATGGTTTTGGCTTTAGTTATAGCTTTAACTAGGCGCTTTTCCAAACAGTTACAATTTGGTTTTGGCGTGGGCGCTTTATTTTTGCTCGTCGGATTAACAGGCTTTGAAGCTTCAATCTGCCGCGCCGCACTGATGGGATTTGGCACATTATTTGCTTTGGTATTGAGCCGCGAAGTTAAGCCGATAGGATTGCTGTTAATCGCCGCTACTATTTTACTGCTAGTTAACCCTTTGTGGATTTGGGATTTAGGTTTTCAACTGAGTTTTTTGGCGACTTTGGGATTAGTTGTGACAGCGCCGCCGCTGATGGCAAAGTTGGACTGGATGCCGCCCGCGATCGCTTCTATCGTGGTGGTTCCGATCGCCGCTTCAGTTTGGGTGCTGCCGCTGCTACTTTATGTTTTTAGTGTGGTATCACCTTACAGCATTTTAGTCAATATTATTGCTGCTCCTTTACTCTGGATTTTGAGTATTGGCGGGATGGTTAGCGCTGCTTCTGGATTGATTTTTCCGCCGGCGGGGAGTGTTTTAGCGCAACTGCTGGACTATCCGGCAAAGTGGTTAATTGCGATCGCCCAATACTTCTCGCAATTGCCAGGTAATTCGGTAGCTGTCGGTCAAGTATCCGTGTTTCAGTTAATCGCACTTTACAGTTTAATCTGCTGGGTTTGGCTGGGGGGAAGTTCGGTAACGAGCAATGTACGGGATGTAACGGATGTAACGGATGGAAGAAGGAAGGGAGAAAAAACAGGGAAGCAGGAAGTAGGAAGGAAGAAAAATCAGGGAAAGGGGAGAGGGAAGAAAGGGAAAAGCCGAGTTTTTGCGTTGCGGATTTCTTCGGCTTGGATTTTACCGCTGGCGCTGGTGGCGGGAATTGGGATCGTAGTTTTGCCAGCTTGGCACGTTCAATCATCTTTGTTTCAAGTTACTTTGCTGGCGACATCGGGCGAACCAGTTTTAGTAATTCAAGACCGGGGAAAAGTGGCGCTGATTAATAGCGGTGATGAAAATACTGTGAGGTTTACGGTGTTGCCTTTTTTGCAGCAGCAAGGAGTTAATTCTCTGAATTCTGCGATCGCCACTCACGGTCATTTAGGTTTGAGCGGTGGTTGGGGAAAATTACTAGAACGCTTGCGAATAAACACATTTTATGATAACGATGCTCCCAAAAAAATTCACCGCGGCAGCGATCGGGAATTGATGACGGCTGTGCAATCTCGCCAAGGCGTTTACTTTCCTTTAGAAACTAACAGCACAATCGATCTGGGTTCGATGCGGTTGCAGTTTGTGAATGCGGAAATCCCGGTGGTAGAATTGCTGGTGGGCGATCGAACTTGGTTGATTGTCGGTGAAATGACACCGTTGGCGCAAAAAAAATTAGCAGCCACGGGAACATTGAAGCCGGCTCAAGTGCTGTGGTGGTCGGGAACAACTTTGACAGCCGAGTTATTGGACGCGGTGAGGCCGCAAGTGGCGATCGCCTCTGCTGACGAAATCGACCCAGAAACCGCAGCAAAACTGCACCAAAGCAAAACCCAGATATTCTGGACAGGGCGCGACGGAGCCCTTCAATGGACTCCCGGTACGGGATTTAAGACGACTCTGGAATCTGAAGAAAATGAAACTTCTTTTCTCTAAGGATTTACAAGGCGGCGCATTGTGCGGTAAGATAATTTTAGCTCGCATCTCAAGTCAATTGGAGAGGTGGCAGAGCGGTTGAATGCGGCACACTCGAAATGTGCTTTAGGGGTGACTCTAACGTGGGTTCAAATCCCACCCTCTCCGTTTTTGATAACCGGCAAAAGAACCGACAAAAAACACCCCTGCAGGAGTGTGTTGCTTACCAGGTAATTTTTCTAGCCAACTGATTCAAACTCAAACAACTTCCTCGTCCGCCTGGTCGCCGTAAGGGTCTTCGCTGGCCGATCGCACGTTGCCAAACATTCCGGCATCCGCTACGTTGTCCGCCGGGTCGCCGTAAGGGTCTTCGCTGGCCGGACGCACGTTGCCGAACTGTCCGTACTCAGCCGGGTCGCCGTAGGGGTCTTCGCTGGCAGGACGCACGTTGCCGAACTGTCCGGGATTTGGGCGATCGTCATAATTGGCATCAGGATCGACTTGCTCGCTGTCTGGCCCGACGATCGCATCTTTTAACTTGCGGAAAAATCCGTCTACCATGATAAAATTCCTCTGTTTTATGGGTTGAAAAACTGCTGTTTTAGATTGGGAATACCAGATTTAATTAAAAATCGCGGCAGCGACAATCTCAAATCTCAAATGGTGACGCTACTGTGCCGGAACAGGACTTGTAGCTTCCGGCAAGCTTTTGAGGTCTCGGCCGGTAGTTTGGTTGTTGTACCCCTGGAATTCGCGGTAACGCGCCGCCTCGGACTCAGGAACTGTAATTCCTTCAGGCGGGGGCGTTACCCAGTGAGCGCGATTCTGGGCATCGCGGTAGTAAACGCGACCGTTTTTAGAAAGGTAATACTTTCCCTGCGGCCCCTGTTCTTGCTTGTTTTGGTGCTGGCGGTAGAGGTAGTAAAGGGCGGCTGCTCCTACTAAAGTAATCCCTACTTTTTGAGCATTGTTCAAGCCTTTTTTCGCTTGTGGCAAAGGAGTCTGGGCGCGATTAGTTTGCACTCCTCCAGCACGAGTGTCGTCAACAGGAGGCGGGGGGGTGGAACTTTGCTGGCTAGAACCGCAAGCACTCAAAAGCGGAAATGTCAGTAGCGTTGTCAGCAGCAGAGCCATGAAGCGCGATCTTCTGGGTTCGGGTTTGATTGTGTTCATTGCCGCTCCGAATTGTCGGGATTACAGATAGGGTGTGTTTTGGCTAGGTTGGGATACCTGAGCTGCTGCCAACGGTTTTTTAAGTAAATTCATCGATCGCAGCAATTTTGCAAAAAAAATTAGTTGCCGAGAACTTCCAACAGCGCAGGTAAAGTATTTCCTTTCTGTTTAATCATCTTCACATCTCTCTAAGATCGGCTCACTCCAGGGATATAAATAAAGTTCCTTTGATTTCAGTCTGCAGGTATATGCAAATGCGCCTCCTCTGCTCAAAAAAAATCCGTTTGCCGACAGAAAGCGAGCGAAGTGAAACCCACGGACACGAGCCCCAAACCCAAAGCAGCACTGGTGACGGAAAGCAGGCACGATTTAATTACACCTCCCAGCTTGTCTGATATCGAGGCAATTTTTTTGTAAAAAGTCTGGAGATGTCGATCGCCCTCCTGTATTAATAATTAACCGCAAAAGAAAGCCGCCGAAGCTTTTATGAGTTTTTATGAAAACCAAAAATATACTTACCGCTGGATTGTCGATCGCAGTTTTATTAGCTGCGACCAAATACATACCTGATTTTAAGCAACAAAACCTAGTCAAGCAATTGCTCGAAACCAAACAGTGTCCCGAATGCAATCTCAGCAATGTCAACTTGAAAGCAATGGACTTGCAAGGATTTAACTTGCAGGGAGCCAACCTAGAAGGTGCTAACTTATCAGGAGCAAAATTGGCGAATGCCAACCTCAAAAATGCTAACTTGAATAAAGCCAACCTCACCGGAGCAGATTTAGGCTGTAGCGGCATAAGTTTCAATCTTGATACTAATGGTCAAGCAGCAAATATGGATTTTAAGGTCAGTGCTGTTCCCGAAAAGAATAACCCAGAAAATGCCGCAGTTGGTTTGAACATGAAATCAACAGACCGGGGAGCTACAATTCGTTTAAATCTGCCAGGATGCGCCGATTTCGAGAATACTAAATTGGAGGGCACTAAAATGCCCGATGGGAACATTCACCCTTAATCAAAGCAAACATAGCAATCAGCCCCACAATCATTTGTGAAATACTTGTCAATCTTGGAGTTCTCTGTTTTCTCAATCTCTGCGTCCTCTGCGTCCTCTGTGGTTCATCAAAAAAAACCGCCGTCTCAATAACAGACAGCGGTTTTTTTTTAAGCAACTAACAGTCGCCTAAAATTAGTGAGCAGAACCGTTACCGTGATATTTGTCGCTATCGTAGAATCCGTTTTTTGTACCGAAGAACAAACAGCAAACGGTGAAAACTGCTGTCAAGACTGCTAAAACTAACTTAACGTCCATAATTGAGTGTCTCCTGATTTAGTGAGCGAAAATACTCAGATTGTAGAAGATTTTTGGCTGGCGCGCCCGTCTACAAGCGTAGCGCCAGATTTGCTGGGCTGTACTCTGGTGCGGCAGTTTCCTGATGGCGAAGAAATTCGAGGAATTATTGTCGAAACCGAAGCTTACGCCCCCGGAGATCCGGCTTGTCACGCTTACCGCCAGCGCACTCCTCGCAATCAAGCGATGTTCGGGCCTGCGGGTATCTGCTACGTTTACTTAATCTACGGGATGTATCACTGTTTTAACGTGGTGACGGATGTAGAGGGGGTTGCTAGCGGTGTGCTGATTCGAGCTTTGCAGCTAGATGCGCTTCCCAAGGGGTTCGCTGGAATTCCCGAAAAAAAGCGATCGCGCCTCGCCGCCGGGCCAGGGAAACTTTGTAAGGTGCTGGAGATCGATCGAACTTTCAGCGGTTCTCCCTTAGATGCAGGCCATCCCCTGCGGTTGGAACACCGGAGCCAGCAATTTCAGCAAGCCGTGGAGGAGGGTACAATAAATTTTGTGCAAACTACGCGGATCGGGATTTCTCAAGGAATTGATTTACCTTGGCGATGGTATGTAGGGAACTCTACGGCTGTGTCAAAATTCTAGTAATGTCAAAGGTATCACTGTAAATTTTGTCGCTTATCTTAGTGAAATTATGGCTTACTCTTCTGAAAATCCGATCGTACAACTCAAAAAATGCCTAAGCCTGGTTCAGGATGTTAACACTCACGCCGAAGCGAACCGAGCCTTCGAGCAATTGTGCGGGATTATCGATGCTGAAAACCCGATGGCGGCGCAACTGTTGGAGATGCTGTGGGAAGAAGCAATCATGGCCAGGCGATCGGCCTTATTTTGGCAGCAAATGAGCGATGTCGAGAAAGATATGGCTAATAGAATGATGGAAAACATGACGCAAATGCGGCAAAATTATTTGCGGTTGATGCAGGAAATGTAAGATTGGGGAATCGGGCATCGGGCATCGGGCATGGGGAAATAGAGACTCAACTCTGACGGAGTGACAATCCCGTTAGCTTGAGCATCTTTTCCCGTGCTTTTTCTAGCGGAGTGAGGAATCAAGGGGTAAAAATAGGTTGTTTTCGATTTGCGATCGGACTTCTACGGAGACATTGCTAATAGCTAGACATTCCCAAAGTAGTTTATTAGCTTCATAATACTGCTTGAGTAGTTTTATTTGCTCCTTGTTAAACAGCCAGGTATGACCAATATTACAATACTTTATCATCATATCTCTTAATTGCTTAATCCAAATGAAACGGTGAGCTTTCCATCTTTGCTGGCGGTGTTCAAAGTCAGCTTCTGGCTCTAGGATACAGTCTTTAAGCTCTTGCAATTTATACTGTAATTCGGGGTTTGGGGTGCTATGAATAAGAAAGTTGAGGTGATTATTAGCTAAGTCAAGGTCTAAGGGTAGGTTTAACGAGGAGGGAATACCATACCAAAAAGAGTTATAGAAATTCTCAAAGCGTAAAGCGTGGTAGAGTTTAAAGTCGAGGTCGAGTGCAGAGTCGAGGTTGTCCTTAATAGCGGGGTCGATAGCGTAAGCGAGTGTCTTTTCAAAGTATTCGGTATAAAAGTATTTGCCATCATTCAGTTCTAAAGCCAGGTCAAAGTAAAGAGATCGAATACTTGCTAATTTATACCGAAGACTTTCAACTTCTTTAACCTGAGTAGATTTGTCATCTAACCATTGAAGAAAATCCTGAAATATCTGATTTTCTAGTAGCCTATCAATCGATTTTTTGATCGACCATAACAGATCGTCAGCGTCGGCACGCATCAACATCTCAGCCACTAGCAAAAACACTTCTCGCCAGCGTGGTTCAGTAATATGAATGATAAGTTGGCTTAAAGGCTGTTTATAATTTACGAATTCCTCGGCAGTCAAATACTCTTGAAAAGTTTGATGAGAAAAAGCATATTGTCTCCATCCCTTTTTTACAATAAGACCAGATAAAACTTCAGTAGTGTGTAAAATTTGAGGATAATCCCCAATAATGGGCGAAATTTCCACTTCTTCAAAATAAGACTTGCCAGTCTCAAAAGTTGTAGCTGCTATCCGTCTTAAGACTTTTTTGAATTCAATTACATCTATGTGTAATAAACGCTCATTGAATTTATTCCATTTTTTTAGTAATAAATCTATTGCTTCTGTGTAAATGTCAACTCTTTTAGACGGCAAATCTCCTCTTTCTTGGAAAATCAGACAAATCAGATGGAGTAACAAAGGCGTATCTGCCAGTTCTTGGATTCGCCGATTTTCTGGTCGATCCAGCTTTTTAATTAAGTCATCTGCTTTGACCGATAGTTCTGGTTGTGCAATCACTGTAACTTCATCAAACCATTTTTCAATAAAATAGTCTCTCTGAGTTTTGTCAAAATCGGCTATTTTAACAAAAATAAACCGAGCAAAGCTTTTAGATTGATATGCTTGAAACTCTTTTCGGCAACTTATTATAAAGCGATTGTTGCCATCGATTAATTTATGGATTTGGGTATTAACAATACTAATTTTTTCTTCTGTAACTTCATCTAAACCATCAAGCAAAAACAACAGTCTGCCGTGACTCAGTAAACTTTCAAGTTCTTGTTCTGAAACATTACTACAGCAGTATTTGTTGTGAAGGTATCCTAATATATCAATTTCATCGGGATGCTTGGCATTGTCAGCCAAAGTTTGCAGACTGATAAAAATAGGGACTAACTTGAGTTGACACTCAAATTCATCACAATTAAGTGCAATGTACTGTAGTAATGTAGTTTTACCTGCACCAGGTTTACCTAATACCATCAGCTTTGAATGTCTCAGCACTACCTGATCCCATAATTGCCGTTCCTGACTAAATTCTCCGGCTCCACCGCCTTGAGATTCATGTAGTTTAGTCTGAACATACATCCTGCTAAGATTTCTCAGCACAGGAGTATCGAACAGGTTAAATGTGCATAAGTTTGCACACTCGTCTTGGATGCTTTTGTTGAAATGCGATCGCACCTTCTGCACCAGCGCCTCTATATCCTCTGAAGGAGAAGATGCGATCGCACAATCACTACTCAAAAACTCTGAACTCTCGAAAGCTGCTTTTGCTGCAATATCTGCTTGTGGTAATAGTAAATTTTCTGCTGGCTCGGACGAGTGCGATCGCACCGGAGGCTGAGTAAATATTTCCATTAATTCATTTGAATCAATTTTTAATACATCTGCTATTTTTTTAAGCGTTGTTGGTTTAGGTTCGGCAGTCTCTCCAGTTGCAATCTTACTAATCGTACCCTGGTCTAAACCAGTTTCTTTCTGCAGCCTATACTGCGAGAAGCCTTTTTCTTTCAATAAGTTTTTAAATGCGTCTCCCGCTGGCTTGTTTTTTTTACGTCTTGGCACTTCAGAATCCCCTCGCAATTTTGTTCAACTCTTGTTCAACCGTTGCACGTTCAACCAGTTGAACACTTACAACTTTGCAAAATTCAAACAGCAGATCACACTGGTGACATAAGCCAAATATCGAACTATCAAACAACCCATGAACAATTCCTATTCTCAGCTAACTCTTTTTGACCTAGAATCCTACTCAGTCAACCCTCAACCGGAATCTCATAACGCCACCACCAAACGGACTGCATCAATCACAGTTTATCTGACTCCAGTGGAGAAGGCACAACTAGAAAAATACGCCACCAGCGGAGGCAAAACCCTGAGCGACACAATGCGCGAAGCCATTAAGGATTGGATACAAGGGCGTAGCTAACTCTCAATCTCTATCGCGATTGTATTTTGTGGGCGAGTCGTGACGGAGTTGTCACCCGGTCATTACTCGCCCACAAGCGAGAGATACGAGAGTTTTAGTCTTAACTTGACACGACGAAAGGCAATGCCGTGTCCTGATATGCTGCTATTTGCCCGATCGCAACTGCAAACTTTTCCTACTTCATTAAAGCAGCGCCGCGGTTGTAAAGTTCCCGCGCGTAATCAGTCCAAGTTCCCTGTCCCCAATAGCGGAAACAGCTTGTTTGTAGCAGCAAGTTGTAAAGCAAAGCTTGCTGGTATTCAAACTGCTTGGTAACGGTCGCATCTTGCTGTACCAGCCGATCGTACTTTTGGTGAAATGCTGCGCTGAGTTGATTCATCGGTTCCAAGACGTTTTCGTAGCCTTTCACCCAACTCAAATCGTTAGTCCAAGAAGCACCATCCATGTGAAAATTATGGTCTGTTTGCTTGAGTTGGGCGATCGCACTTTCGACCTTTTCCGGCGTAGCACTGTCGGGATCGACTAACTGCCAGATTTTGTGCTGGTTGATTCCCTGACAAATCGGATAATCATCAGGATTAACACCCGCCGCCTCAATTATCTCCAAATATTCAGTCCCATTTAAACCGACAACGCCGGATTTTCCGCCGCCATCTTCCCGGTTTTCGTGCCAAGCTTTCATAAAAGCACTGGGAAATTCATTCATCATCACGCCGCCATTTTCGCCGTCAGCAATCTGAGTAACTAAAGAAGGAACTGTGACACTGCCAATTTGCTGTTTGTTGCGTCCTTTCGCTTCGTAATAAGGCTGCATTTGACCGACCAACTTTGTATCAGAACCTTGGGTTTTAATCAAAGCCGTAATGCTGATGGTTTCGCCGCGAGAATTGCGGGCTTGCAAACGGTTGGGAATGTATTTTTGGTCTTGAGACAATCCCGAACCGTCGAGATTTTCTACAGAATGTTCCTGCACCATCAGCCAGCGGTAGCCGCATTCTTTCAAAGCTTTGATGTATTCGTAAAGCGTATCTGGGTGATTGGGAAAGTGCATTTCTGGGGGCGAAAAACCTTTAACGCGCTTGAGGGCATCAATGCCAAAAATGGATGCAAAATGATGTTGCCATGCTTGTATTTGGAGTTTAATGTCAGGAATGGGAGTTGAGGGAATGACGGCGTGACTCCACATTGTCCCCAGCCATTCTACGTAAGGTTGGTATTGAGCTTCGCAGGTAATGCGCTTGAGATTGTCGAAGATATCGTCCCGTCCCATTTGTCGTAATCCCCACAATAAATTGCCCGAATAATCGAGCATAATTCGCGGGTTGCAGCCTTCGGCTATCAGTTGGGGAATGAATTCTCCCATGCGTGAATAGCACCAAGCAAAGACTCCGGCGTTGTGATTGTCTCCTTGGTTGGGATGTTCAAACATCTGCTGGAGATTGCTGATTAGTTCGCCGTTTGCACCGGCTGGAATTGTGGGTTGGTGCATATGCAGGGCGCAGGCGAATCCGGCTTGAATGTTTTCGAGGCGGAGATTTGTTGTAGGTAAAAAGACTGGTTCGTTGCTGTTGGCTGCGGCACTGATTTCTGCTTCCGAGCCGCAAATGTTGGGCAATCCTGAGTTGATTTCGTTTAAAATTGGTAGGTTGGGAGATTGGGCGATCGCAGGCATAAGACTTTCCTCAGTAATTGTGGAGCTGTACTGTCTGCTATTGCTAAAATAGCTGTAAAATTTAATTTTAGCAGAATATGCCTGCCAAAGATAAGTTTATTAATTACCGATACGCACTCTTGGGCGCAAGAGCCTGAAATAGTCTTATTCGTTGCAGTGGGGTTAAATAGTTACAGGGAGTTTTTATCAGAGCGTTTATTTGAAGAAATTTAGGTAAGATAAGGAGGAAGAAACATCGCACATAAATTTGCACACATGAAAATATCTGAGATTATTAAAGGTAAGAAAGGCAGTATAAAACAAGCGCAAATTCCTGTAAGTTCGCCAAGTTGGGAAGAGTTGAGCGAAATGATATGGGAGAAAATAGAAAGGGGTGCTGAAGATAACATCTCAGGTTTTAGGATGGTTCCCAAATTGTTGAGCGATCGGAGATTTGATCGATGAAAAGTAATGAATTTGACCGACTACTTTTGTTTTTGCAAAAGCTGGAAAAACAGGCGATCGATTACAGTTTAGCCCATCACCGCGATGAAGCTGTGATGGTAATTGTGGCTGTACCTGGGGAACGGTGGGAAATTGAATTTTTGAGCGATGGTTCGGTGGAGGTAGAGAAGTTTTTCAGTAATGGAGAGATTGCTGGAGAAGAAGCTTTAAGTGAGTTATTCGATCGCTATTCGGAACGAGACGAGACAAATGGCGATTTGGCTCAAAAGATTGAATTGACAAATGCGAGAAAATGAGTTATGTTTTGCGGAATTTGCGATCGAGCTACTGCATTTTTTACTGGCTCAACCGATGATTTGTGCTTGGAAGGAGAGCTTGCAGCTTAGCCTTGATGGTATCCTGCCGCGTTAGGTTATTGCCAGCGATCGCCAGAATCGGCCTCAACTGTCGCAGCGCGGCGCGTATTTTCCCTTTTATTTATGCCCAACGACCGACTTGCTTAGGAGCAGAGAAATCATATACTTTGTCAAGTTAAGAAAATATTTTGGGATTTCTAGGAGTCAGCAAAAAAAATGTACATCGTACAAATTGCCTCAGAGTGCGCCCCCGTCATCAAAGCTGGGGGTTTGGGCGACGTAGTTTACGGTTTGAGTCGAGAATTGCAGAATTCCGGCCACTGCGTCGAGATTATTCTGCCCAAGTACGACTGCATGAGGTACGACCACATTTGGGGGCTGCACGAGGCCTATCGGGATTTGGCCGTGCCCTGGTACAGCGGCGAAATCCTTTGCGATGTCTACTGCGGCTGGGTGCACGGGGTGTTGTGTTTTTTCATTGAACCTCGATCGCAAGATAACTTTTTTAACCGCGGCTGTTACTACGGTTGCAATGATGACAATATGCGGTTTGCATTTTTCAGCAAAGCTGCTTTGGAATTTTTGCTCAGAAGCAACAAGCGCCCCGAGGTGATTCACTGTCACGATTGGCAAACTGGTTTGGTGCCAGTCATGCTGTTTGAAGTTTACAAATACAATTGGATGGAAAATCAGCGAGTCTGCTATACCATTCACAATTTCAAACATCAAGGTATGGGCGGTAGCGATGTTTTGCGGGCAACGGGTTTGAATCGAGATGATTATTATTTTCAGTACGATCGCCTCAGAGATAATTTTAACCCCTTTGCAATTAACTTTATGAAAGGGGGCATTGTCTACTCAAACTTTGTCACCACGGTGTCGCCGCACCACGCTTGGGAAGCTCATGTGGGCGAGTTTGGCTACGGTTTGGGCCACACTTTGCATATATATCAAGACAAGTTTCGCGGGGTGCTCAACGGCATTGATTATGATGTATGGAATCCTGAGAGCGATCGCTATATTCAGCAGCACTACACTGCGAAGGATTTGGCAGGGAAAGCCAAAACTAAACAAGCTTTGCGCGATCGGCTTTTATTGCGCGATGCTGACAAGCCTATGATTACATTTATCGGTCGTTTGGACGATCAAAAAGGCGTTCACCTCCTCCACCACGCAATTTATTATTCTCTGAGTAAAGGCGCGCAATTCGTGCTTTTGGGTTCGGCGACGGAAGCGGGAATTAACGATCATTTCCAGCACGAAAAACAGTTTTTAAATGACAATCCAGACTGCCATTTGGAACTTGGTTTTAATGAGGAACTGTCGCACTTAATTTACGCAGGTGCGGATATGATCGTGGTGCCGAGCAATTACGAACCCTGCGGGCTGACTCAGATGATCGGGTTGAGGTACGGTACTGTTCCTGTGGTGCGAGGTGTGGGCGGTTTGGTGAATACGGTGTTCGATCGCGATTACGGCACCAGCCACATCCCCGAAGAGCGCAACGGTTACGTGTTTTACCAAAGCGACTACTACGCTTTAGAGTCGGTGCTCGATCGGGCGATCGGATTGTGGTATGACTACCGCGATGAATTTGAAAAACTCGTAATTCAAGGTATGAATTGCGATAATTCGTGGAAATATCCAGCTAAAGATTATGTGGAAATTTACGAGCTAATTCGACACAAATGAATTAGTCAGTAGTCAGTAGTCAACAGTCAACAGTCAGTAGTCAGTAGTCAACAGTCAACAGTCAGTAGTCATTAGTCATTAGTCATTAGTCATTAGTCAACAGTCAACAGTCAACAGGTAGGGGCGGTGGATGGTGCGTGCCCGCCCTCAAGCGTCAACAGTCAACAGTCAACTGAGATAATGTTTTGAGTAAAAATGCGGGGGCGGAAAGTACGAATGCAGCTTGTAGGGTTTTCTTGCCTGTCGGTGCGAAGTGCGATCGTACAAGATAGAAGTATAGAAATTAAACGGCTGGTGTTCGCCCGCCCTACAAAAAATGAATTCACAACTAGAACAACAAGCAACTATTCTGCAAGACGAAACAGTAGCGGCAGGCAATGCAGCAAACCCAACGGTTGAAACACCTTTATTCGCTTCAGAATTTGCAACCGAAGAAAAAGTCAGAGTAGAAGAGTTTAAGATTAGCGCCGACAGTTTAATTAGTAAAGTCAAAGAACTAATTCAGCAAGGAAAACTCCGCCGCCTCGTCATCAAAAACTCGCAAGGACGGACTTTGGCAGACATTCCGCTGATGGCGGGATTGGTAGGCGGCGTTGCAGGAAGTGTCATCTTTCCAATTGCTGCTGCACTTGGCGCAGTTGGGGCGGTTGTAGCTCATTTGACTGTAACTGTTGAGCGGAAAGAGTAGTCATTAGTCATTAGTCCGCAGTCATTAGTCAATCAATAATTTAATTTGTCATTGCGCGAAAAGAAGCAATCCCAGAGTCTGGGATTGCTTCGCTTTGGCTTGTAATGGCATTACTCTCGTTACCAGGAAGAGCGAAAGTAACGGAGATATAGAGGCTTCTGCTTCACTTTTGCGAGTCTCATTTTACCGGAGGTAGAGCCTAGGAACCAGAGGATACCAGAATTTTTCGGGTGAAGTATTCTGCTAGTTTAAGTTGTTTTCCCAGATGACTTTGCTACAATGGAATGTGGGATAAAAACTTTTACCCCATATATATATATTTATTTTAAAAAAAGATATGCAAGAACGGATAACTCGTATCGATATAATACGGGAAGAGCTAGGAGTGTCAGCCTACAAAAATATTGCTGTTGCCGACTTTCAGATTGGGAATGATAGTGACGAATTGATAGCCGTCAGCGGTAAATCGACTCGTCCCGGCACAGTTGGTTTACCAGACGAGCCATTATTTAAGACTTTTGAAGTCCCACCCGGACATTCACGAGGCTATGACAGCGAATACAAACTTCTTGAGGAAGTGGCATCGAGATATGTTCAAACACCAGAGATTCAAGGTAACGTAAATCTATGGACGGAAAGAGAACCCTGCGATTCCTGTTGTTACGCGATCGAGCAATTTCGTAGGCTGTTTCCCAATATCAGACTGACGGTAAACCATACAATGTAAACTCAGCAAAATCTACGCACAGCCAGATTTTTAAAGTGGGAATATCTCAAGGTTGGCGTTGCTGAATAGGGTTCGGAAATCTGTAAGAGCAATCCTCCCAAGAATTGCTCCCATCGCCAACACACTCCGGGGTGCCCCGGAGGTATTACTTAAAGGATGTAGTAGCTATGTACTTAGATCGAGTTAAAAAACAACTGATAGAACTAAAACTCATAAGGCAAGATGAACTTGTAGGCTGTACCCCCGATGAGGTAATGGCTATCCAGCAACAGTTGGGGATTTCTCTGCCCCTCGCCTATCAAGAATTTCTGTTATCTATGGGGCGTAGTGCTGGTAAATTCTTGCGGGGTTCGGACTGTTTCTTGAATCATTTACCTCAACTTCAGGAGTGGGCTGTTGAGTTATTAAATGAAAATAACTTTCCTGAATCCTTAGCAGATGATGCCTTTATTTTCTTGATGCACCAGGGCTATCAATTCAGCTTTTTTAGATTATCAGAAGGCGCAGATCCCCCGATTTACTCTTACTGCGAAGGGACTAACCAAATTGATTTCATTAAAAGCCATGAAAGTTTTAGTAATTTTTTGGTGACAGAGGTTAAAATTCATGCGAAGTATTTGATGCCTGT
>NZ_JBARVX010000060.1:0-4483 GCF_049646505.1 Microcoleus sp. | reverse complement strand
AAAGGAGGCAGAGCCTCCGGATCTGCATTACCAGGCAGAGCCTGGTAACGAGCTAATAACAAATAACAAATAACAAATAACAAATAACAAATAACAAATAACAAATAACAAATAACTAATAACTAATAACAAATAACTAATAACTAATAACAAATAACAAATAACAAATAACAAATAACTAATAACAAATAACTAATAACAAATAACAACAGTCACCTGACGGTGCAACCGGAATCGATCTAACACATTAATTTACCGAAGTTAATAATAGTTGCTGGTTGTGCGATCGTCCTAAAACTATCAGGACACGTCAATGCCGTGCCCTGACTCCGAAGTTTCGTTCCAACTAATTTCCAGTTGTTTCGCGGACGGTCAAACTGTACTTCCCTCTACCTTTTGGAGGCGGATCGTAAGCATTGACAATGACGCGGTAGCGACCGCTCGCAGACAAGGTAACAGTCAGCTCAGAATTGGAATTTTGCTGCGTCGCATCATCATTTTCTGCAACTAGCTCCCCCTGGGAGTTGAAAATAGCGAGATAAGTATCAAACTCGGTACTTTCTACGGTAACAACCACCTTCTGACCCTGAGTTCCTTCAAAGGTATACTCGTCGTACAAACTGCTGTCCGAGGGCAGTACAGAAGATTTAGCAGGGCTGAGTTCTCCCTTTTGCTCTAAAATGAGCTTAGATGAACCCGCATCAGGACTCGGCCCTGATTCTGCAGTTGGACTTTGAGTTGGCGAGGGATTGGGGCTTGCTTGAGCTAAAACAGCTTTGTTTGTAGGGGTCACATCAGGTGAATTTTGAGGAAATTCTGCTGAAATGACGGTCGAAATGCTGTTAGCAATTCCACCGGAATTTGAAACTGGTACCGAGAGAGTCGGCTTGCCAGGAAAAGTAGCTAGTACAGCAATTGGCGCGATCGCCCAAAATCTAACTTTACGCATGAATTACCTCGATTTTCAACGAAGGAAGTAGTCAGTAGTCAGTAGTCAGTTGTTAGTTGGCAGTTGTTAGTAGTCAGTAGTCAGTAGTCAGTAGTCAGTAGTCATTAGTCAGTAGTCATTAGTCATTAGTTATTTGCTAGCAATTCCCTGTTTGACCAATTCCCTGTTTGGCCAATTCCCTGTTTGGCCAATTCCCAATTCCCTGTTTGGCCAATTCCCTGTTTGGCCAATTCCCAATTCCCAATTCCCAATTCCCAATTCCCAATTTTTAACGGATAGTTAGATTGTAACGACCCCGGCCGGAAGCATCGTAAGCATTGACAACTACGCGGTAGCGACCCGTAGCGGGCAAAGTAACGCTCAGAAACGCATTTTTAGTCGAATCGCTGGCATCGTCATTTTCTCCCAGCAATCGACCGTTAGGGCCAAAGATAGCCACATAGGCATCGAAATCTGTACTTTCGAGGGAAATGGCTACAGACTGACCCGATCGACCTTCAAAAGTATACTCGCGATACAGACTCTTGTCAGATGGCAATACCGGGCCGCCTGCGACCAAAGCGCCTTCTGCTTCCAAAATCGCCCTAGAAGGTGCCCCAGAAGCGCTCGCTTTCAGTTCTAACGTATAAGCCCCGGACTGCCTAGCTTGATAGGAATTTGCCAGCAGCGTGTAAGTGCCGTCTGCTGGCAGCCTGACTGTTATTCTGGCGTTTTTACTACCTGCACCGTCATCGTCTTGCGCGATTTCGCGCTGGTTGGGGCCGAGCAAAATTAAATAAGGGTCAATTTCTTGACTTGTCATTTCAATTGTGATTTGCTGGCCCGCTTTTCCTTCAAAGGAGTAGAGGTCAAAAAAGCTGTTGTCTGCGGGGAGAACGCTAGACTGCGTGGTGAGTTTGCCGCTCAGGGCGGGCCCGTTTAACGCAACTTTTTGAGGTGATTTGTTGCCAAAGGGCGATCGCCTCTGAGCAACGCGGGGAGCTCGCCCTTCTCGCACCGCTGTTAGGAAACCCGGTACTTTGTCTGCTGAAATTGCAAAACCGATACCGATATTGCCTCCACCTTGACCGCGAGTAAAAATAGAAGTATTGACGCCGATTAATTCTCCAGAACTGTTGAGCAGGGGGCCTCCTGAATTGCCGGGATTGATGGCTGCGTCGGTTTGAATTAAGCCCCGCTGCAGATCGATGCGGCTGACGATTCCGACTGTCAAAGTACCTTGAAATTGACCGAAGGGATTGCCGATCGCAAATGCTTGTTGTCCGACTTTCACCGAACCGGGACGGGCGATCGGAATTGTGGGCAAATTGTTTTGACCGCGAATCTTTACCACGGCTAAGTCTAAACCGTCTTCGCCGAATCCGACGACATCGGCGACAACTTTTTTGCCGTCTGACAAAATTATATTCACCGTACCGCCTGCGGAAACAACGTGGGCGTTGGTTAACACCGTGCCGTCGGGGCTGATAATTGTGCCGCTACCGTTCGATTTTTCTGTATCGACGGTAACAACTGCCGGACTCGCTTGTTCGTAGACTCGAACGTTGGTTTGTTCTGCGGCATTTTGGGCGATCGCACCTGGGAAATGCACCGAGTTAAATTCCTTTAAATCAGCCTCCGGCCGCCCGGAGAGCGCGGTAACAACCGCAGCAGGGCTGGCTGCAACCCCAATTGTTAGAATTCCCGATACCGCTAAACTTAAAAGTTTGAAATTCATGCTCGTGAATTAGTATTTTTTAACGGTGAGCAGGTAGCAGTTAGGTTTTCGGGCTAACTCCTAACTACCGCCTCTAATTATTTTAGGACTTGCGCGAGGGTAATGAAAAATTCAAGCTTGAGATTGCTTCGAGAATTGACGGCTGGGTTTTGAGGGAATCGAACTCTCGGACCAGTTTTTTGTTGGTAAACTACGGCGATCCGGCAGTTTCGGCAATTCTAGAATCCGGCGCGTCAGCCAAATACTTAAAATTAGTTTGTCGCACCTGAGCATCCTCATTCCCGTAGAAAAAAGACAGCAAAGCAAAACGCTCGCCGCTAATCACCGGTGTTGCTTCGTGCAGCACAGAACACGAAAAAATAATCGCCGTACCCGAATCCCCTTTATAACCGTGCGGCGCGTACTCGGGAAACCGCAAAAATCCCCCCGTATACTCCCCCACATTCAAGTTGAGAGTCATCGCAAATCGGCGGTGCAAAGTACCTTTGCTCGTATTGTCGCGGTGCGGCCGAAAAAAACCGCCGCTTTGGGCATCGTAACAGCCCACCAAATACCGTTCAAATCTGGTAATTGTAAACTGGAAAGCTTTTTCTACTTCCGGGCGCACCCGGCGCAAAATAATCGCACTCAATCGCTGCTGCAACTTTGGATCTTCAATAAAAAAATCCCGGCGTTTCTTGAAATTATCGTCGTGAATGCCCACAGTTTTTCCGTCTATTTGCCTCATAAAGCCCGAGGGACTGCCGCCGTGAGTTTTGTACAAATCGATCAAAGCGCCACAAGAAGCTTTGTCCAAAACGTTAGGAATTACCAGCACCGGAGCGTGTCTCGCGGCCAATCTGGCTTCCTCGAATGGTGGCAAAGTTTTGAGAAAATCCAATACTTGCTGGGCGTGTTGGTGGGGTTCGCCCATCGGCAAAATGTTAATTAGCTGAAGGTTTTCGTTGAGAACAAAAGTTTGGGGTGCATAGTGAACTCCGGCAACTCCATTTTGTTCGATATCTCGGCAAACGCCGTACTGTTGGCTGAGTTTTTTGTCGAAGTCCCAGAAAAAGATGAATGACGGAGCAATTGTTGTCCGTCTGTTTTGTTCTTTGTCTGCTGCATCAACGCTAACTCCAAACAGCGGTACTTCCAAGCTTTGGAATTCTCCTGAAAGCTCTTCAAAGCTTTTGAGCATAACTTGAATTTCTGCAAAAGCTGCGCTGGCAAAGAAAAATAGCACAGTTCGCCGCCCGCCAACCGTCGAGAAATGAAATAAGGGGTTATTGGAGGCAGCTATGGAAAACCAAGGGGCGGGATCTCCTATTTCCAGTAGTGACATATTGCTGATTCGAGGTTTGAGATTTCATATTTGAGACTTTTATATTTTTTGTTTGTTCCGCAAGTTGTATTTTGGGCGATCGCACCTGATAGTGGTTATGGGATAGGATTCACATCAATTCCGGTTGCACCGTGAGGTGATTGTTGAGAGTTGACTGTTGAGAGTTGACTCGACTTGATTATTCCGATGCAACCGGAAACGATATCACATTCAAAATATGGCGTTGCTGATTCACTGTATGAATCAATTTTTCGCTTGATGTTACAAAGCTCACCATACTTGGCTTATAGCAATTGGGAAATCTTGAATTCATATTTGTATTCAGCAACGCCAGATTTAAGCTCTCAAATATCTAACCGCAGAGAACGCAGAGAAATCAGAGAAAGAGGAGAGAAATTCGAGCGAGCTGACTGTACTGGATTTGACATTACCACAAGACCTCTATTCCCTCTTCTCTCTGCGGTCTCTGCGCCCTCTGCGGTAAAAAAAAAGG
>NZ_JBARVX010000059.1:0-3489 GCF_049646505.1 Microcoleus sp. | reverse complement strand
CCCTTGCTCAGGGCGGGCTAAGAGAAGAAAATTCTCTGGCTCAGGGGGGGATTGAAGACGAGGGGCTAAAAACAAGGCGCTACATCACCCTACGCAACACCAGAAAAGCCCACCCCGAAAAATGTCTCAACCTGCGCGACATCTTTGGCGAATTGCAGTTACCAAAGTGCAGTCTCGTCACACTTTCCGCCTGCGAAACCGGGTTAACCACTTCAACCGCCATGACTGATGAATACATTGGTTTACCCAGCGCTTTCTTGTATGCCGGTAGCATGAATGTTGTCAGCAGTCTGTGGGCTGTCGATGATTTTGCCACGGCAATTTTGATGATAAAGTTTTATCAAGAATTGCCCGATGCTGATTCAGTAGCGATTGCTTTGAATTCGGCGCAAAACTGGATGCGCGGGGTGAGTCGCGAGGGTTTTGAAGTTTGGGTAGGATTGTTAAAATTAGATGAAAAATGTATGGAAACAGTCCAAGAGTGGTTAAGCTATTCCTCAAAGGATAAACCACCATTTAAAGACCCCGAATATTGGGCAGCATTTTGTGCTACTGGATACTAGGGCTCGGCATTCAGGCAGAAACCGGGTTTTTACCAAAATACTCGTTGATAGCCTGAAATCCCGGAAAAAACCCGGTTTCTTCACCCTTGCCTACAAACCTTGATTAACGGAGAATTGTTATATGACTGTTCACAAAGATATAGCCAGTTTTATCTACTTGCTGAACAAAGAACCGAAAGTTTTTCAGCCGACAGCATGGCAAGATTTACCTCAATTAAACACAGACATACTAAAGTTAGCAGATAATGAATCAGCCATTGCCGAAACAATCAAAACTTGGTGTATAAAACACGATTTGGGAAAAATATTAAGAGATGGTACGCGGAAAGAAATCGAAGATGTGGGCGAACCTACTCCAACGACAATGCAGCCGCTAACCAATATTACTCAAACTCTGCGTACCAGCATTGAAGAGAGTTACAAAAAACTTCAAGCCGCCGCAGAAAATCAATCAGATACCAGCAATGACTCCAAGTAACAAAATCTATGCCCCCAACGTTTATCTGTTTGCCTTCCACCTCTGCAACCCCCTAGAGTCAGAGTCGAATTCTCCTGTGGAATTCGGCAGTTTGTGGCAGAAATGCGATGAGATTTTGCAAGCTAAACTAGCTGTCAGTAACAAATTTAATGACAGCTATTTGCACAAAAAAGATGAACCTGTCGGCGGGCGTGTTAACCTGATCGATAAAACAAAAGTTAACGGTCGCAATTCTCTGGATTTTGGTAAGGAGATTTCGGTTGACAATCAGCCAATTCCTGTCAAGGGTTGGGCGCTACCGATGCGAATTGATGACAGTTATGCCTTGGGTTTGCAAGTTCGTGTTCCCGAAAAAGATCGAGGCAATAACACACCTGCTGTCGATGTTAGCATCTTCCAGCAGTTTAATCCCGGTAACTGCTTGCTGCCGGATTTTGTGCAGAGTTATTTCGGGCAAACTCTGCTGATTACGGCTTGGCTGAGTGTGGAAAAAAATCAAACTGCGTGGGATGATTCGCAGTTTCTCAAAGGTTTGGGGAAACAGTGTCTGGAAAACTTGATTTCTGGTGACAGTCGCCCGGATTTCTGTCGTCAAGGCGAGTTATTCGGCAGTCCAATTTTGGAGTATGGAGATATTAATCAGCCCGATAATTACTGTCACGTTATTATCTGGTTTTTTAACAGCCCGACAACCGATGATATCTGGGATGAGACGCGCTATAATGATTTTATGGATTTGTTTTTGTACCGCAATAAGATTCTTCGGGCTTATCGCGACTGCCGCAAGCTTTACCTGGTGATTCGCGAGGAGTACAAGCAAATTGAATTGGATATTGACAAGACTTTTAAGTATTTGCAGCGGGATAGGGCTCGGCAACGACAATCGAAAGGTGCGGGTTTAAATGAGGATGAATTGGAATATCTGGCCAATCAGATGATAGAGTTGCCGCCGCGGGCTGTGAACTATGCGCGGTTGCTGATTGATTTGCAGTTTCGCGAAAATACGATCGCCATTAATGCCCAAAATTACACAGATAAATTAAATGAAATAAGTCTTGACATCAAATCGAGTAAAAAGTATAATGATAGTGATGCCGATTTAAGTTTCCTCGCAGCATTCAGTACGCAAAACTGCCCGCGGTTTCAAAGGCAGATTCAGGCAGATTTAGCTTATTTCAAACACGGTACGGGCTTGCTAGACAAAGCAATGGAAGCAATTCGAGGCGTTGTGGCGATCGAAGAAGCTTATCGCGACGCGAAATTAGAAGTCACGATTCAAGCAGTGGGCTTTGGTTTGGGAGTGGCGGGAGTAGTGGCTGGCGGCGCTCCTTATCTGATCAAACAAGACGCGCCCGATCGCAAATTTTACTGGCCGTTACTAACGAATGTAGAAATTCATCCTTTTGTTTTGGTACTGTTGATTAGTTTGGGTGCCGGTGGTGCAGTCTGGTTTGTCTTGACGTTTGGTGTCAAATTCAAGCATCTACTAGCTAAAATCAAGCAGCAGTTGCCACCTTCATAGGTTGGTGTAGGGTTTGTCGGGTGCGCCTCAGATGCGCGATCGATCCTTGCAGATTGTAGGGGGCGACGCACCTTATACCATTTTTTTAAAGATGTGCTACTACCCCCCCCACTCCCCCCCGAAATAAGGGGGGGTTGGGGGGGTAATATCTAGCGCTACTTTATGAAATTGGTATTACTCTGACGCTACTGTGAGGTGCGATCGCTCCCACAATCATGACTGAGGACTAATGACTGAGGACTGCTCGATCAACTGTTCCCCTCTTGGCCGTAGGCTTGCCAAGCCAAATCCACCAACCCGTTAACAATCGCCACAGCCACCACCGCCGATCCCTTGCGCCCCTCAATCCGAATGTGAGGAACCATCGAATCGTTCAGTCGCGACTTCGCCACATCCACTCCCACAAACCCAGAAGGAGTCCCAATCACCAAAGCCGGTCGAATTTCCTCAGTCTCAATCAAATCGACGAGGGCCGACAAAGCAGTTTGAGCCTGGCCGACGACAAAAATCCCTTCAGGATAGCGTTTAGCCAAAGTTTCAATCCCCCAAGCCGCCCGCGTCTTTTCCTTTTGAGGGCGCGTCAAAGCCTCCATCGAACAATAAACCGGATTAGCAAAGGTACTTTGAATTTGTGGGGTAATGCCCACCTGAACCATCGGTACGTCTACTACGATCGTAGTTCGAGCAGCCAAAGCTGCCGCCCCAGCTTGCAAAGCCTGATCGGAAAAACTAATTAAAGACTTGTACTCAAAATCAGCAGTCGCATAGATCACGCGCCGGACTATTTCGTACTCCGCCGCTGAAAAACCGTGGTCGCCAATTTCGCTATCGATTAATCCCAGACTCTGGGCATCGCTTACGTGCCATTCCATTTGTTGGATAGCTGTCGCCTGTGAATTATCAAGTATCAGCTTACCAGCTTTTTG
>NZ_JBARVX010000058.1:0-1915 GCF_049646505.1 Microcoleus sp. | reverse complement strand
GTTGGGGTGGGGTCAAAAAAAATATGACCCCTGCAAGGACTGCTATTTGTAACTCGCGCAATATATATTGCAATCCTAAATCATTTGTGAATTTCTTACTCCCTCCCCTTAACAAGGGGAGGGTTGGGGTGGGGTCAAAAAAAATATGACCCCTGCAAGGACTGCTATTTGTAACTCGCGCAATATATATTGCAATCCTAAATCATTTGTGAATTTCTTACTCCCTCCCCTTAGCAAGGGGAGGGTTGGGGTGGGGTCAAAAAAATTATGACCCCTGCAAGGACTGCTATAGTATTTTTATAAATTTAATTTAATTAAAAAATGCCTCAAATAGATATACGTCCGGTTGAAAACTCACAAGAATTAGAAGAGATGTTTTACCAGCGGTGGCTGGTTTTGCGATCGCCCCTAGGCATGGAAAAGGGCAGCGAAAGGGACAGTCACGAAGATACTGCTGTGCATTTAATTGGAATATGCGATCGCAAAATCATTGCTTCAGCCCGACTGCGCGAATCATCCCCAGGACTAGGAAACATCAGCTACGTTGCGGTACTTCCTGAATTTCAAAATCAGGGAATCGGCACTAAATTAATTGAAAACTTAATCGTCAAAGCTCAGCAAAAAAATCTCAAAGCTGTCAGACTTATGTCTCGAATTAACGCCGTTAAGTTTTACCAAAAACTCGGATTTTCCGAACAAGAGAAGCCCTTTGAACACCTGGGAATTTCGCACATATTTATGCAGTTAGAAATCTAATCGCACACCCTAATCTTTCATTCTTCAGTCCGCGCAGGCGGACTTTGTTTGTGTAGAAGCGATTTCAATCGCCGAATTATAAAAGGGGTAGCCTCCAAACATTAACTCCTCCTTCTTCGAGTAAAAGTAAGAATTTTTTACCAAATATTTGACAAACTCTGATTCTTGTTTCGCACCACAAGAACCTTTGAGTCGAACAGTTTTGCTTTCATCTTTCACTAAATCAGCACGATAACTATAAGTACCGTCCGCTTTCTCAAAGGTAATTTCAGCCAAGAAAGCATCATTTTCTGGATATTTTTCAACAATGCGGCCCGCAACTTTGTAGCTGAACCAATCCCAACCGTAGCGGATGATTAACTCTCGTTCCAAAACCTGAATTTCGTTCGGCAAAACTCCCGAACCCCGATAAACCTTATTCAAACATTCAATATCGCCACTGCGCGTTAGAATAGATTTGAACGAAGTGCGATCGAGATTTCCGTAATATCTACCGTCAGGCAAATCAATCGCAGTCGGTGCCATGCGGTGTCCGCCAAAGTGGCTGGATTTCCAAACACGAACATCACTCAATTCTAACTCAAAAACCACAGCTTTTGCTCCGGCATAAAAAGGATTGCCGTATCTGGCGCAACATCTATCGTGACTCCCGTGAGTGCAAACCAAAATATCTCTACTTGGGTTATTTTCAACTTCGCAATCCGGGGCTTCTCCAGCTAAATAGCTTTTGACTGTTCCCGCCACTTCTTCAATGTTATTCACATTAAATTCGTGTTTTTCGTAACCGCCCAAACCATCTTTATTTTTATTATCGTAAATCAAGATTTTGCGCCTATCAGCAAATTTAGTTGATTCACTCTTGATTAACAAAAATCTGATTTTTTGCTTTGAATTCTCTACTTCCTTCACCAAATCCCTGAGATTCTGGGGAATTTGCTTAGAATTAAAAACTTCTGATTCCCAAGGCAAACAGCATTCAATTAATACATAGGTTTGGTAATTAGTACCGCTACCAATAATATCCTCTTCAACGCATTTAGAAGCATCGGCGCAAAAAAAACTATTCGTCATGTTATACCTCATCGTGTGTCATGAATTACTATTTTTAAAACCAATTTGTCGCAGCTATTACTTTTCTGTAGTTTTAACTAACAAAAAT
>NZ_JBARVX010000057.1:0-22665 GCF_049646505.1 Microcoleus sp. | reverse complement strand
GTTGGATTTTGCGATCGATAGATTATTTTGGGGGTAGGGAAACGGCACTGCCGTCTCCTCTTCTTCTTGTGTCACATCCAAAAAAATAAATCAACCAAACACCACATCAATCAACCGCAGTCTCATCCAATCCCAGCGGCACAAAATACTGACTGTAAACCACACTACCAGGCTCCCAAAGCGGCCGCCAATAGACATTTTGGATCACCGCCTTCTCTCCATCACCTTCGGCCGGCCACTGAAAACTGACGATCGCAATATTACTGTATCCCACAATCTCATCACCCTCTTGCAGCCAGCGATTGCGCCACAACAGCGCTATAAAATTCCACAACCTGTGCAGCCACGACAATTGTTTATTTTTGTGCGTTCTAGTTGACGGCTCACCATTTTCATGATGCAAAAATACCCTAGCTCTTTGTCGTTTCATCCAGTCAATTCGATAGCCCCAATCAGGAAAAGATTGCCTATTCCTGACAGCAGCAGCCACAGCTTTTTTCCTGCCTTTTCTCGAAATCTTCACCAACTCCAGCGGCTCATTCCATCCCAAACATTCGTGCGATCGCTCTGGAAACACCGACTTAACCTTAGTATGAATTACATGAGTTTTCCACTCTTCATTAATCAAAGCACTAGCCGTTAACTGCGCCAACACAGAATATTTTCTACCTGCGCTTTGAGATTTTAGATCCAACTCAGATGCAGGGGACAAACACTCAACATCCGGGCGACAAATGCCAAAATGCTTGTCAGACCAATAACTCAGCCGCACAGCAGCAGCATAGTGAATATCCCCCGTCAAAACAATCACCCGATCGCGCTGCTTAAAAAACTCCGACAACAGCTTCACAAAAGCCAACTCGTGAAAATTCCAAGCATCCCCCGCATCACTATTAAAAACCTTTCCCTGTTTCACATCCAACTTTTGCACCGCATCAATAATCCACAAACCCACCAAATTAGTCGGTAAAACTACCAGCGTCGCCTCGATCGCAAATTCCCCAGTTTTATTCAGCAAATCAGTCTCCCGCAAAGGCTGCTGAATTTGCTCCTCAAAACCCTTGTGAGTCAAAAGCATCGGCGGATCGATCGCACTTTCGGTCGGATATCCCCGCCAAGTCCGCGTATCCAGCACAATCACCTCATGCTTAAAACTTCTCACAGTAAAATGCCAACTCAAAACCTCACTTACACCCTCGCCCTCCCGATCCAAAATCAAAACATCTTCATCTAACTTTAACTTCGGCAAACCAGTCTCAATATCAACCCCCGGAATCCCCAAATACGAAGCCGCTTCTTCCCAAACAGCAACATCGGTACCAGCCGAATTCGACCACTTTCCGGCAGCTTTTAATAACTTATCTCCGACATTTTCGCGATCGAACTGTGCGGGCGTATTTCCCCAAGCCTGAAACACAGCATAAGCCAGCAAAGCATTCTGCACCACCCGGCGGCCAAGCGGCTTACCCAGCACCCGGTAACACCACTCCCGATTCAAATAGCAATCATCGCTAACATCATGATCGTCACAAATCATATAAGTCGGAATATTAGCCAGCGCCCGCCTCACCCTCCACAAATTGCCAGCAAAACCCCCAAGTTCAACAACTTCTCGATCCCAGACTTTTGCCTGCTGAGAATCTTTACAAATATCTTTGCCCTTCGGAAAACTCGTACACCAAAGTACAGGCGACCAAACTAACAAATACATCGCGCAATATTCGCCCAAACCGAACAAATGACTTTTCGCTTTATCCGGTTTATTCACCAACATCGCCGTAAAGCCGCCAAAATCTCTGGCAATATCGCTGCGAGTCCCCGGCTTTAACTCAATTGGCTTTTTGCAGTCAGACTCAGCCTTAGACTGTTTCCGAATCGGCGACTCTCTAAAAATTTCCCTCTCTTTGGCAACTATATTTTCGTTTTGCGAATTTTTAGGTATACTGATACACAAATTCTTTTTTATTTGGGCATCATTCATCAGGGGCAAATTTTCTTCCCAGCCCAAAAGCGTATCGCCAGCATCTGTCAAAGCCCACAGCATCGGATCGGCAACATCATCGCCGTAAATTTGGTCGCCTGTTAAAAACAGTTGGTGGGGCCGGAAGTTTGCTATTCCTGCAAACTGTGCGATCGAATTATCCAAGATTGGCAGCGCATCTCTGCCGTCTCCCTGGGGCTTGCGACAAGAACCGTGAACGATACGCAAATAGTTTAAATCCTGCGGTGGCAGGGCAAAAGTCGGCAATCCGTGAGCGAAATAACCGATCGTCTCGGGCCCCAAAGCCGACAAATCAGGGGAAGCACACCACAGACAAGAAAGGAGATTTTCTTTCTGATTTTCTGGGCCTGCAACCGACAGCGACTCGCCAACCCCAGAAAACTCAATGTTGTACGCATAAATTTGTCCGTATGTCAAGACATTGCTGTTAATTGGTTTGGCAGTCACTGCCACTACGTGCAGGTACTTGCCGAGCTGCACGGTAGAGTTCGCACCTTGGAGCAAGGGCGCACCGACAATTTCGCCGCTGCCGCCCTCCGTTGAATAAACCTTGAGTTCGACTTGGCGGGGCGCTTTCAGAGCCAGCCAAACTGTCACGGACTGAGTTTGGGTGCGGCGCAAAATCGGGCCGGCCAGGATGAGCGGCAAGTGATGAATTCGATGATTTAATGGTGTCCACGACATAGGATTCAAAAAAAACAAAATAAAATTAGGGGTTTTCTAGCAATTCAGATGTGAGGCGATCGATCGACCGCAAGTCAATTTTCCATTTTCCATTTTCCATTTTCCATTTACTCCACAGATCGATCGCAAGAGTCCGAACATCAATCTAAAATTTGGGGCTTTCCACCGCAGCCAGGGGAGGCTTGTATCCGCCGATCGGGTAAACCGCTTAATTAATGCTAAGTCTGCCAACCCGCTCTCGCAAAATTGTAACGATTCATTAAGAAAGATTAATAATCACCATGCTACAAGAAGAACATTTACAGCATTTCCTAGATTCAGTCCCGCAACAAGCAATTAAACCATCAGAATCCCCTGTAGAGCGCAACAGCACCCCGATCTACTTGTCACCTTTAGATCGGGCGATCGACCGCCACCCCCTGACAGTGGCTCCAGAAACCCCGATCGCCGAAGTGTTGGCTCTCATGAACCCGATGCGCGTCTCCTGTCAGCTTTGCAGCGAAAAACAACAAGCTCTTCCGGGCCAGGTCAAGCGCAGTTGCGTCATAGTCGTGGAGGATAATCGCCCGATCGGCATTTTTACAGAAAGGGATATCGTCAAGCTAACAACCGTCGAAGCTTGCGCCATCAAACTGACAATTGCTGATGTCATGACTCGATCGCCCATTACCCTCAAACAATCCGAGTCTCAAGACATCTTCACAGCTATGTTCACCTTGCGCCAGTACCAAATCCGGCACTTACCCGTAGTGGATGAGGACGATCGACTTGTGGGCACGATCACCCGCGAAGCCATTCACGAAGCCCTGCAACCGGTCAACTTGCTCGCGAATTTACGCTGTGCAGAAGATGTAATGACCAAGGAAGTCATTTGTGCCCCAAAAACTGCCTCAGCCCTCGATTTAGCCCAGCTAATGGTGCAACATCAAGTTAGTTGCGTCGTCATTGTCGAAGCACCGATTCAACATCCGCAGCGGGCGATCGTACCAATAGAAAATTACCTTATTCCCGTCGGCATTGTCACCGAACGCGACATCGTGCAGTTTCACGCCCTCGAATTAAACCTCTCCCAAATTTCCGCCGCTGAGGCGATGAGTGCGCCCTTATTTTGCATATCTCCCGCCGATTCCCTCTTCCGGGCCCACCAGGAAATGCAGCGGCACGGAGTCCGGCGTTTGGTAGTAGTTGGCAGTCAGGGAGAACTTTTGGGCGTCATCTCTCTGACAAGTTTGCCGCAAGTTTTTAACCAATCTGAAATGTACGGGACGATCGAGCTTTTGCAGCAAGCAGTAGAGGATAGAGCCGCCCAATTGCAAAAAACCAACCAACTTTTGCAGCAAGAAATTTTAGAGAGGCAGCGCGCCCAAGAAGCCCTGCGCCAAGCCCACGACGACTTAAAAAAACAAGTTGAAGAACGCACCGCCCAACTTTTAGAATCAAATGAATTATTGAGACGAGATATTATTAAGCGCCAGCGAGTCGAAGAAGTGCTGCGGACAAAGCAAACTTGCTTGAAAAATCAAGCCCAGCAATTAGAAGAAACTGTGCGAAAATTGCAGCAAACTCAAAGTCAATTAGTCCAAACCGAAAAAATGTCTTCATTGGGACAAATGATTGCCGGCATCGCCCACGAAATTAACAATCCAGTTAATTTTATCTACGGCAATCTTTCTCACACCAATCATTACATCAAAGAATTGATTCAACTCTTGGATCTTTACCAGAAACACTATCCCGAACCAGTCTCGGAAATTCAGGAAGCAGCAGCAGAGATGGAAATCGATTTTTTGGTGGAAGATTTATCTAAGATGCTGTCTTCAATGCAAGTAGGAACCGAACGCATCCGGCAAATAGTTTTGTCCATGCGTAATTTTTCGCGATCGGATCAATCTAGCATCAAACTCGTTGATATTCACGAGGGACTCGACAGCACTTTATTGATTTTGCAGCACCGCCTCAAAGCACAAGGCGGACATCCAGCAATTCAAATTATTAAGGAATACGGCGATTTGCCCCGCGTCGAGTGCTCTGGCGGTCAGATGAATCAAGTGTTTATGAACATTCTCGGCAATGCGATAGATGCTTTGGATGAAGAAATACATGACGGGGATTGGGCGAAGAGAAATGGTAAAAATTCACCGCCATCGATTCCTAGTTCTCGATTGACTGTTCCCGCTATTACAATTCGCACTGAAGCTGTTGGCGATTCTGTAGCGATCCGCATTTCTGACAACGGGCGGGGCATACCGGATGAGATTCGCCGCCAATTATTCGATCCGTTTTTTACTACCAAACCAGTCGGCAAGGGTACGGGTTTGGGGCTGTCTATTTCCTACCACTTAGTCGTAGAAAAGCACGGAGGGCGGCTTGAATGCCTTTCCGAAGTCGGACTCGGTACCGAATTTGCGATCGAAATTCCGATCGCCAGCAGTTGGTAGTTGGCAGTTGGCAGTTGGCAGTTGGCAGTTGTTTGTTGGCAGTTGGCAGTTGTTTGTTGGCAGTTGGCAGTGGTTAGTTGGCAGTTGTTTGTTGGCAGTTTTTAGTCATTAGTCATCAGTCATTAGTCTGATTTTGGAGGAAGAAGGAAAATTTTCCTCATCTCCCACTCTCCAGCAATCTCCCAAATCTGCCAAATCTGCCAAATCTGCCAAATCTCCCAGCCCGTCGCGCCAAATCCTAAAAATTCACAATTTTTTACATAACACCAGAAACCCCAACAAAATCAATCTTTCCCAATCTCAAATCGAAAAATGCCAAATCTCAAATCGTCTAACTTTGGCATCCCCATACCCAATTAATCGAACTCACTCTCCCCTTTGGCTCATCCACCAGCGCCTTTGTGCGCGTTCCCCTCGCGCCGTACAAGTCATCAAGTGCCCGCATCAGAGCCCCAAAGCCAAAAGCCCAGATTGTTGGAGAAGTTAATTTTTGTTTTGTTTTTGTTCCTTTTTAACCAAAAAAAGCATTATAAAATTAATTTAAAATCTAAAAAAAAGCTAAAAATTGATTGGTAAATCAAAAAAGCAGCTAAGATTCTTGCAAGATGCAAAATAAATAAAATTACTAGCATTTTCATTTATCAGCCCCCTTTCTTTTCCTCGCAAGTTAGCTAATAATGCTTTCAACGAGCTAAGACACGGCCGACCCCAAAAAAGACAAAAATGGCATTGCAGTAAGGGTCTTGGAGGAAAGGCTATTTCATTTGGGCGATCGCAACATCAAAGCGCGAAACCCCAGCCCCGATCGTTTTGATAGAAACCTATAGGAGAACAAAGAGTGAAACTCGCAGTTTACGGAAAAGGTGGAATTGGCAAATCGACAACAAGCTGCAACATCTCCGTTGCCCTAGCCAAGCGCGGCAAGAAAGTTTTGCAAATCGGTTGCGATCCAAAACACGACAGCACATTTACCCTCACAGGCTTTTTAATACCCACAATTATCGACACCCTTCAGCAAAAGGACTACCACTACGAAGACGTTTGGCCTGAAGATGTCATCTACAAAGGCTACGGCGGCGTTGACTGCGTAGAAGCAGGCGGCCCCCCCGCAGGAGCTGGTTGCGGCGGCTACGTAGTCGGAGAGACCGTTAAACTGCTCAAAGAACTCAATGCCTTCGACGAATACGACATCATCCTGTTCGACGTGCTCGGCGACGTAGTGTGCGGCGGTTTTGCAGCCCCGTTGAACTACGCCGACTACTGCATGATCGTCACCGACAACGGTTTCGACGCATTATTCGCAGCCAACCGCATCGCCGCCTCAGTCCGCGAAAAAGCCCGCACTCACCCGTTGCGACTCGCCGGTTTAATTGGGAACCGCACATCCAAGCGCGACTTGATAGACAAGTACATAGACACCGTACCCATGCCGGTGCTGGAAGTGCTGCCCCTAATTGAAGACATCCGCGTTTCTCGCGTCAAAGGTAAAACATTGTTTGAGATGGCCGAAAGCGATCCATCCCTAAACTACGTCTGCGATTACTACCTCAACATCGCCGACCAGATTTTGGCAATGCCTGAAGGAGTAGTGCCCAACGACACGCCCGATCGGGAATTATTCTCGCTGCTGTCAGATTTTTATCTAAATCCTGTGCAACCAGTGGTCAAGAAGGAGGAAGATGAGCTAGACCTGATGATGGTTTAATAGGTCTAGCGATCAGGATCGGGATAAAGAGGTTATGGCTTTTTTTGATACTTTTTCAGTTGCTCTCAAACAGAAGTGGTTGGACTACTACCAGGCAAATCGAGCCTGGCTGCTCCTGCACATGACGGCTGACAACACGGTAGCCACTCCCGACGGCGGGAAAAGGCCCGTTTCTTACCTCATCCTGGGAATTGCGGCTGCCCTCGAGCCCGAACTCCAGCAATTAATGCTGCCCTTCTCACAACTCAAGCCGGATGCAGACAGCTTGATCGAAGTCTTGGGGCTAAATTTTGACCCAGACATGGCGCTGGGTATGCTCTCAAATACCGCACCGCAGACTGCAGGCAAATCTCCCGTACCCGCAGCAACTCAAACAGCAACTGCTGCACCCGCAGCAACTCAAACAGCAACTGCTGCACCCGCTGATGCCAAATCCAATAAATTCGGCGGTGCGGGATTAGCAGCAGCCGGAGTAGTCGCCGGAGTCGCCGGAGTCGCCGGTCTGGCGGCGGCTAATGCACTGAGCTCCGAGGAGGAATCCTTTGATGAGTTTGAGGAAGAAGCTGTCTCTGACTTCGACCTCGGCGGCGATGAGGAAGAAGATGTCTCTGACTTCGACATGGGCGGCGATGAGGAAGAAGCTATCTCTGACTTCGACATGGGCGACGATCGGGAAGACGGCTTATCTGACTTTGACATGGGCGACGATGAGGAAGAAGAAGCCTCGGCTTTGGGCGGTCTCGACCTCGACGATGAGGAAGAAGAAGCCTCGGCTTTGGGCGGTCTCGACCTCGATGATGAGGAAGAAGAAGCCTCACAATTTGGGACTTTGACTTCTGGGGACCTCGAATCGGCGATATCCGATCCGTTTGGGGAAGAAGATCCAGATTTTGTCGCCGAAGAAATACCCGATCCGTTTGGGACATCGACCTCAGATGACCTAGACCTTGACCTGGGCGACTTGGACGAAGACGGTATTGACGATTTCTCTTTATCTGATGACGATGACCTCGACGATCTCGGGCTTGACGATCTGGGGGAAGCAACTACCGGAGATCCTGATGAAGATGACTTAGATGCTCTAGGTCTCGGTGATTTGGATGCCGATGATGACGATGAAGAAATTTCGGGTTTTTTGTCTGATTTTAAGTGAGTTTGCGATCGCCAAGTCTGTCGTAGTTTTGAATTTTCCCGCTCTATTTGTCAGTTGTGAGTTGCAAGTAGTTGATTCTTAATTAACTCAAACTCACAACTATCAAATGGCTGTTTGTATTAGCAAGTAGAACAACACTAAATCTATGCTGTGAGGGATGATAGACCCTCGCCCATAATTTTTGAGCTTGAATTTTGAATGCTGCGACTGCTGCAGAAATATTCAGTAGGCTGCATTTATTTGTCAGAGAAATTACGCCAAAAGCCGGTATTTCTATTATTGTTGGCGGCGATCGCCCAAAACAGATATTTTCTCGCCGCTGCACCTGTTCGCCTTCGAGATGAAAAACAACAGATGCTTGTCCGCAGCAACAGATGCGATCGCCCAAAACAAGTATTTACTCGATCGCGCGCCTGTCCAGTTCGAGACTAAAAACAATTTAAAGGGAGAACACTTGAAATATGACTGCTATTACTACTAACGAACCCGAAGCTTTAAACTTTGAATGCGAAACAGGCAATTATCACACATTTTGTCCCATTAGCTGCGTAGCTTGGCTTTACCAAAAAATTGAAGACAGCTTTTTCCTAGTCATCGGTACCAAGACTTGCGGCTATTTCTTGCAAAACGCAATGGGCGTAATGATTTTTGCCGAGCCCCGCTACGCGATGGCTGAGTTGGAAGAAGGCGATATTTCCGCTCAGTTAAACGATTTTGATGAATTGAAGCGGCTGTGCTTGCAAATTAAGCGCGATCGCAACCCCAGCGTCATTGTCTGGATCGGCACCTGCACCACCGAAATCATCAAAATGGACTTGGAAGGCTTAGCGCCCAAGCTGGAAGCCGAAATCGGCATTCCCATCGTCACAGCCCGCGCTAACGGCTTGGATTACGCCTTTACCCAAGGGGAAGATACCGTTTTAGCAGCAATGGCCGCTAAATGCCCTGACAAAGCCCCTGTAGTAGAATCTCAGAAGCAGGAAAGAAACGCCATCTCTCAACTGCTAAACTTCGGCAAGAAAAAAGAAGAAGTTGCAGCCGATGAATCCGAATATGTCAACCACACACCGCTGGTACTTTTCGGATCTTTGCCAGACCCAGTTGTCACTCAGCTAACCTTAGAATTGAAGAAGCAAGGAATCAAAGTTTCCGGCTGGCTGCCTTCCAAGCGCTACACTGAATTGCCAGTATTGGAAGAAGGTTATTATGTATCGGGCATGAATCCGTTCTTGTCCCGTACCGCTTCTACGCTGATGCGCCGCCGTAAGTGCAAGCTAATTGGTGCTCCATTCCCGATCGGGCCAGACGGCACCCGCGCGTGGATTGAAAAGATTTGCTCAGTTATGGGCATTGAACCCAAAGGTTTAGACGAAAGAGAAGCGCAAATCTGGGCAGGTTTGGAAGATTACCTGCAAATAATTCGCGGCAAATCAGTATTCTTTATGGGCGACAACTTGCTAGAAATTTCTTTAGCACGTTTCTTGATTCGCTGCGGCATGACTTGCCCGGAAATCGGCATTCCTTACATGGACAAGCGCTATCAAGCAGCCGAATTGGCTTTGTTAGAAAAGACTTGTCACGAGATGGGAGTTCCTACTCCTCGGATTGTCGAAAAACCGGACAATTACAATCAGCTACAGCGGATTTACGAGCAAAACATCGACTTGGTGATTACTGGTATGGCTCACGCTAATCCTTTGGAAGCGCGGGGAATTAATACTAAGTGGTCTGTTGAATTTACTTTTGCTCAAATTCACGGCTTTGGGAATGCGCGGGATATTTTGGAGTTGGTGACTCGCCCGCTGCGCCGGAATAATTCGCTGAAGGATTTGGGTTGGGGTAATTTGGTGAAGAATGAAGCGAAGGTTTAGTAAAAAAGAATGGGGTTAGTAAGAATAACCCCATTCCTTTTTCTTGTTAAAATTAATTAAGTCTAAGTGAATTATGAAACGTCTCTACTATGGTGACAATTTACAAGTTTTAAGAGAACACATATCTGATGAGTTTATTGATTTAATCTATCTCGATCCGCCTTTTAATTCTAAGGCTGATTATAATGTGCTATTTAAAAATGCTACTGGTGAACGTTCAGAAGCTCAGATAACTGCTTTTGAAGATACTTGGACATGGGGTATCGAATCTGAGCATTTTTTGGATCAATTAAGGGATAAGAAAGGTGAATTATATGAATTATTAGATTTATTGGTGAGGACGTTAGGGAAAAACTCTCTTTCTGCTTATCTAGTAATGATGGCAATTCGCTTATTAGAATTGCATCGGGTTTTGAAATCTACAGGTAGTTTATATTTACATTGCGATCCTACGGCTAGTCATTATTTAAAGATGATTTTAGACTTAGTTTTTGGAGCAGATAAATTTAGAAATGAAATTATCTGGAAACGTACTGGCTCTCACGGCGGAGCTAAAAGATGGGGGCCAGTTCACGATATTATATTGTTATATACAAAATCCAAAATTTATACATGGAATCAAGTTTATCAAGATTATGATGAAGATTATGTTAAAGGCTTCTATAAATTTGAAGATGATAAAGGGTGTTATCGACTGGTAACACTAACAGCAGCAGGTGTCAGAAAAGGTGATTCTGGTAAGCCTTGGCGGGGTGTTAACCCTACGGATGTTGGTCGTCACTGGGCATTACCTGTAAAGGCAATTGAAAGCTTAACTAATAGCATTTATAAGTCATTATCAACACAAGAAAAACTAGATATTCTCGATGCTAATAATCTAATTTATTGGCCAGTTAAAGGGCGAGTACCACAATGCAAGAGATATTTAGATGAAGCTCCAGGCACACAGATACAAGACATAATTAGTGATATTAAGCCTGTCTCTTCACAAGCTAGAGAACGTCTCGGCTATCCTACCCAAAAACCTTTAGCTTTATTAGAAAGAATTATCCAAGCTAGTAGTAATAAAGGTGATATTATACTTGATCCCTTTTGTGGATGTGGTACTGCAATACACGCCGCCGAAAATTTAGGCAGAAATTGGATTGGAATAGATATTACTCATTTAGCAATTGCCCTGATAGAAAAACGCTTAAAAGATGCTTTCCCTGATAAATTTATTCAAGATGAAAATAAAAATCAAAAGTTAGTTCCTGGGATTGAATTTGAGGTAGAAGGTACACCAAAAGATTTAGATGCAGCATTAGATTTATTTGAACGTGACCCCTATCAATTTCAATGGTGGGCTTGTTCTCTCGTTAATGCACAGCCATACAAAGATAAAAAGAAAGGTGCTGATGGTGGTATAGATGGATTAATCTTTTTTGAAGATGTAGTTGATATCAAAAAATCGAATAAAACAGCCGTCAAGAAAATTATTGTTAGCGTCAAAGGAGGTAAAAATATTAACGCATCTATGATTAGAGATTTGCGAGGAACAATGGAGACAAATAAGGCTGATATTGGATTATTTGTTACTCTCACTACTCCCACTAAACCCATGATTAAGGAAGCAGCATCATCAGGATTTTATAAAGCTGGAAATGGTAGGGATTACGCGAAAATTCAAATTTTAACTATTGAAGAATTATTAACTAAACAGAAAAGACCAGAATTTTTCGATATGAAACAGGGAGAATTGACATTTAAGAAGACGCAAAGGGAAAATCAGGATATGGGAGTACAGGGTGAGTTATTTTAGGAGAGCAACCTATGTTACAAAATCTTGTGTATGCTCTCAACAACTTGCTCTAGGAAGTCAATCGCCTCATTAACTAATAGTTCATCGTGTGCTATATTCTAACAGCTTTTGGCTTTGAAGAAAAGCGATCGAAAGGAAGTCACCATACTTTCCGAAATGCTGATGGATTAAAAATTACAGTTTCTAAAAAAGGTGGTAAAAAGGTAAAAGGAGTATACGTCAAGCAAATTGTTGTGCTATTAAAACTGGAGGAATGGAGTGATGAATCAGAAGATGAAAGTCAAGCTTAAATCTCTAGACTATTACTTGAGTCTTAAATATCCTATCAGTTTTTATCCAGAATCCGAAGGTTATACAGCTATAATCAAAGACCTTCCTGGCTGTATGTCTCAGGGTGAAACTTTATCGGAAGCGATGGAGAATATTCAGGAAGCTAGGGAATTATGGATAGAAACAGCTTATGAGTGTGAAGATGAGATTCCTTTACCTACAACGGAAGTTGAGTATAGCGGAAATTTATCGTTACAGATTCCTAAATCTCTACATTTGAGTTTAGCAGAAAAAGCAGAAAGGGAAGGAGTTAGTCTTGACCAGTATATTCTGCTTGTGTTAAGTAAAGCAGGCTAAAAGATAATCAGATAAGGATTATCAAGTTTGAGGCACGCTTCAAGGGCGATCGCTCTTTTCTTTTTTTATGAACCGCTGATGAAGGTAGATTAACGCAGATGAACGCGGATGAAAAATGCGATCGAACTTTTAAATCAATTTACAATTACGCCAAATTTTAATAACATTCTAGGCAAATAATCATCCAAATTCTTGATATGTTCATCTGTTAACTCAATCAGGTTTAGTTCGTACTTCTGATATAGTTCTTGCTTGACTTTCTTGCGCGACGCATACTCCGGGTTGTTCTCATATCCCCAGTATTCAATATACACCTTTCCCCCAGGAATATAAAAGTCACAGTAAGCTTCTTCCTCTATGGGTAGTCGGCGTTCATAGGCGTGAACGAGCTCCGCCATATAGAGCCAATTATCAATCAAAACTTCAGCTTTAGACCGCACAAAATGACCGTCGGTTGTTCGATGCTGTGCACTCGCCCGAAACTTCTCGCGGAACCCTAGCTTTGTGTTGACTTCTGTTTTGCTCTGTTCTGAATTTTCACCTTTAAAACTCTCAAGAGTCGCCAGAAAAACTTGATTTGTCAGTATAGATTCTGGCCAAAGCACATAAGGAGTGTTGTCTTGAGGGTAAGTTTTTTGCACCGCCCCAAAACCCATCCCCCGCTTAGTTGCTACCCAGCCGTTGCGCTCTTTGTTTACTAATCCTAACTCTGCTAAAATTGGGTTAACTTTGTGCTTTGATATTTCTAATTTATCGCTGATGCTGGTAGCGGACAGAAGTGAGGGAGAAGAGGGTTGTTGGGGTTTAGGTTTGGGCGCTGACACGGGTTGAGCGTTGTTAGCTTTCCAATGTTCGTAGCATAATTTGTGACCGGGTTTTGAAACTGCTTGATTGCATCCGGGCGCCGTGCAGGTTTCTGCTGACAGGGAAGATAAAGCTTGATTTATGGCTGCTAGCTTGCGGATAAAAGGATCTGAAGTCATATTGACAGCTTGAAATATATTCAAAAATAGTACCACTTTAATTGCTATGCAGTCAAGAATTAAAAACTGGCGATTTTGTGTCGGATAGCTGCGCTTCACGCGCTTTCCCCTCCACTATTCTAGAATCTTAAACCACACCCGTAGGTCGATCGCCCAAAACGCCGCCTATAATCAAAACTAGCCCCCATTCTCATCACTTGCAGAACCGCCATGAGTCGAGAAAACGAAAAAATCAGCTATTCAGAAAAAACAGAACGCCTCAAGGTGCTCGCTCAGTTTATCAAAACCGTGACACCGATGGTTTGGACAGTTGTCATTCTAGTAGTCATCATTCCCCTATTAGGTAACTTTCTCATATCTCAGTCCCTAACAAATACTGCAACCACAGCCGTTGTCGTCTCCCCGCCCCACGACTTCAGCAAAGTCAACCAAGACATCAAAAACGCCATCCAACAATCCCATACAACAGCCGAAGCTTTTGCATCAAAAGAATTGGACAAATGGGAAACCGAAGTAATTGCACGAGTAGACAACAACTTCCTCGATTGGTACTTCGATTACTTCAATCAAAAAAAGATGGAGTTTACAGTCCCTTTCACTTTCGTCAAATCCGCCGTATTCAACAAATTTGACATGACAGCAGCATCTCAATCTGTTGCTGAAAAATTAACCGAAGACTTCCAAAGAGAATTTGCTAACCGCGTGCTGGTTCCCAAAAACGCTCAAATGCGATTTCAATTGATCACTCAAGATACTGCTAACTTGTACATAGCCGAAGTCAGCAAAAATGTAAAAGTAGTTCAAAATAACTATAACATACCGCAGGTACATTGGGACAAATATCTTAACGATATTGCCACCACAATTAATGACCAAGGAAACATTTCTAATTTATCATTAAAAGTATTAGTTGGCGGCAGCGGTTACTTAATTGCTAAACCCTTAATATTAGGAATGGCTGCAAAAATTGGCAGCAAAGTTACCGCAAAAGTTGCCAGCAAAGCCGCAGCCAAAATGGCAACAAAAACAGGCGGTACGGTTGCGAGTCAGTTGGGAGTAGGTTTAATCGACCCGATTGTCGGCATCGGCATAATCATCTGGGATTTGTGGGATTACAATCACACAGTCACAGTAGAAAGACCGATTTTGCGGGAACACATTGTAGAATACTTGAAAGATGTCAAAAAATCCCTGCTTACCAATCCTGAAACTGGAATTATGGCAGCAATTTATCAGCTAGAAAGCGGCATTCTCAAGTCAGTTTCATAAATGCCTAATCTCCGATATCCCGCAGGCAAATATTCATAGTTAAAAACAGCATAATCTATGAACAAAACACCTTCTCGAAGCGAAATGCGGGAAATGCTAAAATGGTTAAACCGCAATCGCCAGCACCTGCAACAGTATGCCCATCAATATGTTGCTTACAATGCTAAAGGCACAATCGCGAATAGTGAAAACCTGCGCGAAGTTTTAGATTTAGCACAATCATCAGGAGAGATTTTTTCTATTTACTTGGTTCCTGGTTTTACAGCCTCTATTGTGATTTTACCGATTTATTTCCGCACGGTGAGCACCCATGAGTGGTCGCCTACCTATCAAGTAAATCTCAAGCATAAAGATTTAGCAATCAATGCTACTATGGTCGTAGATTCAGGAGCAGATTTTAGTATAATCTCATTGAAAGCAGGTCAAGATTTGGGATATGCTTTAGCCGATGGAGAACACATATCAAGAGGTCAAACCATCGGCGGAACCGTCGAGTATGTTTTGCGACAGATTGAAATGACTATTGACGGACATAATTTGATGGTTCCTACTGCTTGGATACAAAATAATACAGCAGATGTCATGCTTTTAGGGCGAGAAGTTGTGTTTGATAAGTTTAATATTGAATTTAGGCAAGCCGATGAGGAAATTATATTTACCAAACGTGAAGATGTTCTCGCCCTTTAATTATCTCACGTTCTCAAAAATAGCTTCAACCTGGTAAACCCCATCACAATTAACGCCAAAATCGCCGTATATCCAAAACCCCTCAAAAACCCCATAAACGGATTGCTTGAAGTCATCTCAACAATCACCGGTTCCCATTTTGTTAAAACCAGAATTGGCCAGATAATATTCGCAAATCCCGCATAACCAATCATCGGATTCACCCCGTTATCAATAAACAACTGCAAAAACCATCTCTTCTGAAACACGTCGATAATTACAGTCAACCCACTCAACAAAAAAATCGCCATTCCCGCCGTTACAAAAAAGTAACTCATCGTCGCTGAATCTTTCTTGATTCCCCCTTGATAAGACTCAAACAGTAAACCCAAAACCAGCCAATAAAACCCCCATTTGTAAAGCTGGTTCAATAAATTTTCCGTGACGTTTCCGGGTTTTTTCAACAAAAGCCAACCGCACAAACACAGCATCAGCGTCACTAACGAAGTCTGCCACACCCATCTAGCTTGCAGTCCAATTAACAAGATTAAATCAATCGCCAACATCAAAACCAGAATGCTAAAATAGCGCCAATTCTTCCACTTCGCATAACTCGACTCTGCCGGCGAAGAATACTCTATCCACCGATTCAGTAAATCCCCGACAACAGTACCCGGAATCACCACAAACAAATACTTCAAATAATCAAATTGAAACAGCCAAGGTGCAGGAGAGGACGACCAAACTAAGTTAACCCAACCGTCAGCAGGAGAAGACAGTCGCGCCGCTAACAACAGGCCCAAAATTCCTACTCGCAGCCACAGATTTGAACGAGTAAACAGCCAAATTAGCGAGCCAAAAACGGCCATATTTGCAAGTACCATTAAGATGATGTCGCTGCGGTCAACTGAAAATCCTACACCGCTGGGATATTTGATGTGAGATACGAAGACTATTCCCGCACTCCAAGCAGCCAGAGTCAACCCCCTACGCAGCCGTGCAGACCACTTTTGAGGCCAGCGAACGTACATCAAAAATAATAGGAAAAATCCGCACAATCCCAGCCACCACTTTAATCTGCTTGCTTCCTCCGGGCTAATTACAGTCGGGCGAATGTGCTGGAGAAATATTGCAAAAAATGCCAATAAACAGCCTCTTTGCAAAATAAATAAAATTATTTTTTTTGTATCCCATCCCTTGGCGATGCGGCGCGACAAAGCTAGGGGGATTGCGGCACCCATTGCAAACAGAAAAAAGGGGAAAACTAAATCCACCCAGGTTAATCCTGCTAGTTTGTTATTAAAAATGTGGTCTGGTGGAGGGAGTTGGGCGTGATACATCCACGCCGGCAATGTTTTGCGGGCTATTGTACCTGATAAAACCATTGCTAAAACTGCTATTCCGCGCAGCGCATCCAGCGCGTCGGCGCGTTGGGAAACCGCAGCAACTGCAAAAAGCTTTTCGTTTTTCACCGTGTTTTGTGACTCTGATGTTGTGTATTCCAATGCACTTACCGATTTGTTTTGAATGCTGTATAGTTACCAAATTTTACTTGCCAATTAATTTGTGCAGCCAACTTCCTGAAGCTAAGCTGCTGAGTCTTTTTGTTGAGTATTTTTTGTTCACTGTCAATCTCGAAATTCGGTATTTATTGGGTGGAAAAAAGCGCAGTTTTAATTTTGAACTGTCGTACAAGTATCCTGATGAGAAATATTGGGCGACGTATTTTTCAACTTGTTTGTTGACAGCGCCAAACGGGTAGGCTATGTGCGAGGCGACTGTGCGATTTTGGTCTAAGTCTTGGGTGCATTTCCTCAGTCTAATTTGGTCTTGAGATAATTCTCTGTTTAATGCTTTTATAGAAATTTTTGTGAGGTTTTCGTGATTCAGCCCGTGGGATTGAATATCATAATAACCTTGCTGCATTCCGTCTCTCAAATTTTGACAAGTTACTTTTTTGATGAGGGAGTTTTGACGGCCCAAGAAGCCAGAGTTGACAAATACAACTACTTTAGTTTTTTTACCATATTTATTTTCAAGCTTTTCTAAAATCGGCAGTAAGTGGGTATAAATGCTTTTGTTTCCATCGTCAAAGGTAATCATAACTTTTTTGCGCTCGCGATATTCGCTCGGCACCGGTTTTCTGGGATTGGCGATGAAATATTCGTACAGCTCTTGGGTTGACAAAAACCAATAGTTGTGAATGACTAAATCTTCTAAAAAAGGTTCCAAATCTTGCTGGCTGTAGTCGCCGGGAAAATTTCGCCGCTGTGGCGGTATTTCCTGGGGATTCTGAAGGTTTACAATATCGTGAAAGCCAAAAATCGGAATTTCTACTGTGACGATTTCTAAGATTGCTTGATAAGTGATGAATGTTAGGAGGAATGCTAGTAAAAAGCTAATAATGCGTTTTTTGCGGAGCGTATTACCGGGCTGAAAATACTCCGGCCATTTGTTAACTAAATAATTTACCATTGACAATTACAACCTCTTGAGGTAAAGGGTTCTGGCGGTAGTATGAGGGTTTTTTCAGTCCGGGTGCTGGGAGGATTTGGATTGTCGATCGCCCTTGTCTTCCGTAAAGATGAGCTAGGTCAAGTTTAGCATGATACAATTTAGGTTAGGTCGATCGCACTTTTCATGCAACTAGCGCCCAAAGTTGACCGTGCTTATTTCTTACCCGAAGTTTTACCTGTAATTTTTTACTTGTGATTTCCCGCTCTAGGTGGTAGCATATTTCAGCGATCGCCCGATCGAACAACAATCACGAAAATCGCAGTAATTAAGCCTGTTTACAACAAAGCAAACTGCATAGAGCAAACCTGTGACAAAATTTTAGAATTTTCTCAAAAAAATCACGGTTATAATTTTATCATTGTTAACGACGGCTCGACCGGCAATACCCGAAAAATCATCTAAAATAAACTAAAAGCTTTCCCCACACATCACATTAAACTAATTTCTTACAGCCAGCGTCAAGGCAAAGAATATGCGTTCAAAAAATGATGTAAAGATTTAGACGCAGGCTGCATTTTTTCATGAATGGCGACTGAGCATACTCCCTCGAACGCCTCCAACCCTTAGTAGAAAAATTAGAAAAATTTGATACTTTCAACTATAAACTGTTGAAAGGCTTCTCCTTCGATGCAGAAGTGCTATTTTTAGCAAAAAAAAGGATAACTTCTCAGCCTGATGTTTTGGCTGCTAGGTCGAAATTGCGACCAGAAATCCAACCTTTGATCGAGTAGTCGAAAGTTAAGGATGTAGCAGGCAGTTGCGATCGCCCCTCAAGAAAGTAAAATTAAGTAAAATTGCCAAAAGGTCGATCGCCCCCGCTGCCAGACAAAATTTTGATTCAAGGTTTGCTATACTCCAGAAATAGACACATATTAACCTTTGGAAAATCAATAGGCCGGAGCTATGACATCCTATGCAACCTCTACAGCAAGAGCCGAGATGAGTGAGATCCGGCGCTTGAAAAATATACTGCCCCCAGAACTCCAAAGTTGGGTAACAGTAGAAAAAACAATAGAAGTTAATCCCACCCTGATCCGCAGCGAAGAAATAGGCAAAGACCAAGTAGAAATCCAAATAGACCTGCTCCGCTGGGAACAGCTAGCAATGGATCAGCGCAACCTCCTATTTTGGCACGAAGTCGCCAGAATCCAAAACGACACCATCCCCAGAGACGGTTGGGAAATGGCAGCCCTCGCGATTGGTTTGGGCGGCGCAGTCGGCGAACTTTGGGTGCAAGACGGCTTGCTGCTGCTGTTGGCCCTATCCCTCTGCGGCGTCTCCGGCTGGAGGCTTTACCAAAAAAACAACGGAGAGAAAAGTCTAAAAGAAGCAGTAGACGCGGACGAAAAAGCCCTCACCCTCGCCACCCGCTTCGGCTACACTCTCCCAAACGCCTACAAAAGCCTCGGCAGCGCCTTAAAAACCTTAATCGAGCAAACTTCCAAAAAACAGCAGCGGGCTAAATACGAAGCTCGTCTTCAGGCGCTCAAACGCAACGCAGCCAAAGCCAAAGCCAAAGTCAAACCCATCACCCGCGAAACCTCCCAGTCAGAAAACGTCTACAATTCTTAACCTTATTTCTCGACGTTTGGTGCAGGGATTTTTCAGTTAACGGTTAACGGTTGACTTCCCAGTTAACTGTTAGCTGTTAACCGTTAAAGGCGGCGCATATCCCCTACAAAACACGCATCTGAATTCTTAACCGCAAGATTAATCAATTCAGATTGACAAAAAATCTTGATTCCTGTTGAAAGTTTGCCAGCCGCTGCGCTCAAAAATCGGTAGTCCTAAACTTTGACAAGCGAATTTATTAATGGTACCCGCCACGCGATCGATCCGTGGAATCAATCAAAAATCTAAAATCCTCAAGCCCCCGAATTTATCCGTGGGCTCAATCCAAAATCTAAAATCTAAAATCGAACGATCTCGTTTCCGGTTGCATCGGAATAATAAAATCGAGTCAACACTCAGCAGTCAGCAGTCAACTCTCAACTCTCAACAATCACCTGACGGTGCAACCGGAATTGATATGACTGGTAGACTTAAGTCTACTCTTACCTTTAAGATCGCGCGAGACAGCAAAGTTTTCACGCTTTTTTGTAAAGTTTTTATAAAGCTATTTTACTTAACAATAAAATTTGGTAAAGATCGAGATGCTAGGACAGAATAAGCTAAAGACATCAGCTTGAAATTTGAAACTAGGACTTCATGGTCAGTCACACCCCAGAGGCAGAAGATTTTCGGGTTACGTACTTGGACGAGATTCCCTCGGTTCACATACCCGTGCGCTTGAGCGTACTTGAAGCCGTAAACTTCAAAACAACTTGCCAGCAACTTTTCTCTGGAAGCACGGTTCCCAGCAAAATTGTTCTAGACTTCAGTCACACGACATTTATCGACAGTAGCGGAATTGGTGCTTTAGTCAGCAATCTCAAATTTGCCAAACAGCGCGGCAGCGACTTGGTGCTCCGGAGCCTCAAGCCGCAGGTGATGGCAGTATTTGCTCTCACCAGCCTAGATCAAGTGCTGACGATCGAGCAGCCTTCTGCAACCTCAACTCCCAGAGAGACCAACCCGTCGGACAATCACCTACCGATGACGCACCCCTCAGTGCAATCGTTGGTGAAACGGCTGATAGATATCGTTGGGGCAATCGTCGGTTTGGTGATTACAGGAATTTTGCTCGTACCCATCGCCGCCGCCATCACCATCGACAATCCGGGCCCGATATTTTTTGCACAAACCCGCTGCGGCTGGATGGGGCAAAAATTTCAGATTTGGAAATTTCGATCGATGTGTACCAACGCCGAAGCTATGAAAGACCAAATTCAAAACCAAGCTTCGGGCGCATTTTTCAAAAATGACAACGACCCGCGGATTACCAAAGTCGGGCGCATCTTGCGTAAAACCAGTCTCGACGAACTGCCGCAGTTTTGGAACGTACTCAAAGGCGAAATGAGTCTAGTCGGGACCAGACCTCCTACCCCCGACGAAGTTGAACGCTACGAAGTCCCTCAGTGGCAGCGTTTGGATGTCAAGCCAGGGATGACTGGCGAGTGGCAAGTCAACGGTCGGTCTAAAGTTCGCGACTTTGAAGATGTCATCCGTTTAGATTTAAAATACCAAGAAAACTGGAGCCTAATGTATGACTTGAAACTAATTGTGAAAACCATAACGGTTCTATTTAACAAAAATAGCGGCGCTGTGTAGGAGTCCCCAACAACCCATTGCTGAACTCTCTGGTGCTGTTGCCGATCGACACCCAGAACTCGAACTCAATGGTTAGTTAGGCCGGAGCGGTGGCGATCGCTACGTTAGCGTTAAGTGTTAAAATTCACACAGAAAATTTGCAGCTAATTGCCAGCTCTGCGATCCGAGTATGAATGAGCAATGTACCAGTTCTTGTCGTACTCGAATTACGCCAGCACGGTTTTTGAAGACGACAAAAACTCACGTATGTTTAGAAAAATACCGACTCCTAACACAGTGGAAGCTCAAATCACTCGTCGCAGGCTGACTCTGAAATTTTTCCGATTTAAACGCCTTGGCGAGGCGGGTTACAGTATCGCAAGTCTCTCATTTTCTGTGCGAGTAAATGGTGCGAAAGGAATGCTCACCTTGAGGCAAAACGAGCTTCTTCAACTCAAGCTTGACTTAACTAATATGTTGCCAAGACAGAGCCCTCCTTTTCCTCTCTCTCCGGTGCTGAGTATAGCGCTGGTGGGGGCCGACCAGGGGGAAAAAAGATGAAAGACAAGCAATCAAAGGCGGAGTCCCACATTCAGGTTGAAACAGACCTGAATGCTTTAACATCCGTTTTGGAATGGTTGGAGAATATAGTTTTGCCGCTGCTGCCGGCGGATTTCTGGTGGCAGTGCCGGCTGATCGTCAACGAAGGCTTTACAAACGCTGTCCGCCACGCTCACCAGAACTTGCCCTCCGCGACGCCGATCGACATTGAGGTAAAAGTGTTTGCCGATTACTTAGAAATTAGGATTTGGGACAGGGGTCAACCCTTCAACCTGGAAGCCAAGCTGCACTCAATCATGCAAGAGCAGCGCGATCCCTTAGACAGAGAAGGAGAAAGGGGACTGGTTTTCATGTACAAGCTCACAGACGATCTTCGTTATATCCGTACCGACGATCGCCGCAACTGCTTGGTAATGCGAAAAAACCTTACCTGAAAGCGCTTGCGGCCCGCCCAATTCAGAGCGGCTTCTTTTGCAAAAAGTGGAAGGTTCCAGCACCGCCCCCTGTTGTGCTACCCGGAACCCAACCACATCCTCTGCAACTCACCGGGTGTAGGCTCGCGTCGCGGCAGGACAATTTGCTGCAAAATAAATATTATGCGTATTCTAATTTATTCCTATAACTACTATCCAGAGCCGATCGGCATTGCCCCCCTGATGACAGAACTAGCGCAAGGCCTAGTCAAGCGCGGCCACCAAGTCCGAGTCATCACCGGAATGCCCAACTATCCCCAGCGCCGGATTTATCCGCAATATCAGGGCAAATTTTACCTCACCGAAGAACACAAAGGCGTCACAATTCAGCGCAGCTACCTGCGCGTCAACGGCCCCCATCCCAGCCTCCTAGACCGACTTTTACTAGACGGTAGTTTTGTCGTCTCCAGCGCCGTCCAAGCCTTCAGAGGCTGGCGTCCCGACGTAATTTTCTCGACAATGCCCCCTTTACCGATTTGCGTCCCTGTTGCCCTCTACGGGTGGAGTCGCGCTTGTCCGATCGTCCTCAACGTACAGGATATAGTCTCAGAAGCAGCCGTGCGCGTCGGCTTGGTCAAAAAAAACGGACTGCTAATTAAGATTGCTGACGCCTTAGAAAAATTTGCCTACAGCACAGCCAGCCAAGTCAGCGTCATCGACAGCGGCTTTGTCAGCAAATTGCACTCTCAGGGAGTACCCCCAGAAAAAATAGTTTGCCTTCCCAAT
>NZ_JBARVX010000056.1:0-13269 GCF_049646505.1 Microcoleus sp. | reverse complement strand
AAATTCGCCGCCACATCCACTCACACCCCGAACTCAGCGGCCAAGAATACCAAACCGCAGCCTATGTAGCCGGTGTTCTCGCATCCAGCGGAGTCCGCGCCATAGAAGGAATCGGCAAAACAGGAGTGCTCGGCGAACTCAAAGGCAACAGCAGCGAGTCCCGGTGGCTGGCAATTCGCACCGATATGGACGCTTTGCCGATTCAAGAACGCACAAACTTAGAATTTGCCTCCCGCAACGAGGGAGTGATGCACGCCTGCGGCCACGACATCCACACCACCGTCGGTTTGGGCGCAGCCATGATATTGTCTCAGCTAGAGGAAAAATTGCCCGGTCACGTCCGCTTCTTGTTTCAGCCGGCGGAAGAGATTGCCCAAGGTGCTCAATGGATGATTCAAGATGGGGCGATGCAAGATGTTGACGGTATCCTCGGAGTGCACGTTTTTCCGACGATTGCGGGCGGTTGTGTCGGTATCCGCCACGGGGCACTGACGGCGGCGGCGGATGACCTAGAAGTGATTGTAATGGGCGAATCCGGCCACGGTGCGCGTCCTCACGAGGCGATCGATGCAATTTGGATAGCTTCTCAAGTAATTACCAGTTTGCAGCAGGCAATTAGCCGGATGCAAAATCCTTTGAGGCCTGTGGTGTTGACGATCGGGCAAATTAGCGGCGGACGAGCGCCGAACGTGATTGCCGATCGAGTAAAATTATTGGGAACCGTGCGATCGCTCCATCCCGAAACCCACGAAAAACTACCGGCTTGGATCGAACAAATCGTTTCCAGCGTCTGCGCGACTTACGGCGCAAAATACGAACTCACCTACAAGCGCGGCGTACCCGGAGTCCAAAACGACCCAAAACTGACGCAATTAGTAGAAACAGCAGCTTTAGAAGCTTTAGGTCGATCGCGCGTCCAAATTTTACCAGAACCATCCCTCGGCGCCGAAGATTTTTCAATGTATCTAGAACACGCACCGGGAACCATGTTTCGCTTGGGAGTGGGGCTGGCTGACAAACCCAACTATCCCCTGCATCACCCGCAATTTGAGGTGGATGAAGCAGCTATTGTGACCGGCGCTGTCACCTTAGCCTATGCCGCCTGTCAGTATTGGAAACAGCAAGCAACTAAGTGATATCAAATCCTCTCTTCATCGGAATAGTAAATTAACTGTTGACTGTTAACAGTTAACAGCTAACAGCTAACATCATGTATGAGTGCAACCAGAATTGATACAATATCCTTGCCCTTAAATTACCCAAAATTAACATAGGTTCGCAGTCAGGAATTCAGTTTTTTTCCAAATTAGAGGATTGAAGTCAGAACGATCGCATTAATCTTGTTGTTATCAATCCACCAGACACGATATCAGTTACTGCAGTTTGGACAGTTTCAGGGCTGATCGTGGGAGGCTAGAAACCGGGTTTCTAGGAAATTGTGCGTTTAGTAGCGACAAATCTCCGAAGAAACCCGGTTTCTGAACTCGCGACTAGCCCAAGTATATTGGCCGATCTCCGGCAATTCCCCTCTCCGCAGCCGCCAAATGTGCTAACGTACAATCAAAACTCCGCAAATTTCAACTATCTGGAGACAGATAACTGTGTTCGCTCAAACACCTCCAACTCCAAGTTACAAATGGTTTAGCTGCCTTTCTCGCACTGTATTCGCCGCATTGTGCCTGTTGCCGATTTTGGGCGCTGCGGGAAACGCCCAAACTCCCCAAAATAGACTCATCAAAATTGGTGTGGTGCAGCGGTTTGGTACTAAAGCCACCGACAAACTGACGCTGAAAGCATTACCGGGCGACAGCTTAACATTAAGTTACAAAACTCCTCAAGGCACAGAAACCAAAACTGCTCCCAGCATCAAGCTAGAAATTGCCAATAAACCCCTGCAATCGCCATTAGTAGAAGAACGAGTTGTTCTGAGCTCTCACCGCAGTTTTGAAAGCGCAGAAGATAGCGCCAATCAGTGGCGCGCTAAGGGTATTGAGGTGGAAATTGCTCAACCTTGGCGCTGGCAAGTTTGGGCGAAAAGAGATATTTACAATTCTCCGATTGTGCGGCGCTGGCTGTTGCAAAGTTTGCAAGCTCAAGGTAACAAAACAGCTTTTTTAGAATCCAAAGTTATCAAACAAATACCCCAAGCATTTTGGATTTTAAATGGCTTTCGCTTCAACCGCAATGAGTTGGACGTGACGGCGGGCAAAAAGGCGATCGAGGTATTGGAACAAACTACCCAAGAGGCGACAGCTACCGAGCCAGAAAAAGTTCTCAAACAAACTCGCATTTATGGCGGGAGTTTGCACCTGCAAAAAAATTCTTACGGCACTTATACTTTAGTTAATGACGTGCTGATTGAAACTTATTTGCGGGGAGTAGTTCCTCACGAAATAGGGGCTTTTTCGCCTTACGCTTCGATTGTCGCTCAAACTATTTTAGCGAGAACTTACGCCCTGAGAAATTTGCGCCGGTTTGCTGTGGACAATTACGAGTTGTGCGCTGATGTTAACTGTCAAGTTTATAGAGGTTTGACGGAGGTTTACCCGCAGAGCGATAAGGCGATCGCCCAAACGAGCGGTTTGGTGCTAACTTACGAAAATCAGCTCGTAGACGCGCTCTATTCCGCGTCTAGCGGCGGCGTGACAGCGACTTTTGGCGATGTGTGGCACGGCCCAGAACGTCCGTATTTGCGATCGATCGTCGATTCCCCCAATAACGTCTGGAATTTGTCCCAGCAGAGCTTGTCTGACGAAAACAACTTCCGCCGCTTTATGACTCTGCAAAAAGGCTTTAATGAGGATAAAGAAGATACTTTCCGCTGGCGCGAACAAGTTTCTTTAACATCAATGGGTGCATTTCTCAAACAGTATCTTCAGAATAAAAAGCACCCGCTAGCTAATTTTAAAACTCTCACACAGGTAGATGTGGTGAAAAGGTCAGCCGCCGGTCGAGTTTTGCAAATGACGGCACAAACTGACTTGGGCCCGATTAATATCGAAAAAGATGAGATTCGCAATGCTTTTTACCCGCCGATCAGCACGCTTTTTTATCTAGAACCGATTTACAATCCAGACAAAACTCTCAACGGTTATGCTTTTGTCGGAGGCGGCTTCGGACATGGCGTGGGAATGAGTCAGACTGGTTCTTATAATTTAGCTAATTTGGGCTGGAGTGGCGATCGAATTCTGGGCTTCTATTTTCCCGGCGCTCAAGTTGTGCCGCTCAATGATTCCATTACATTTTGGCGCGAATAGTTGATTGAGAGCCGGCGGTGTCGCAGTATTTTAACGAAAAAACCCCGGTTTCTGAACGTAATTGAGATCGAACAGCTCAATTGCGAAAACCAGAAACCGGGCTATTTAGGATCGAAAACTTAATAACTTAAACACCTCCTAAAGTCCTCTCTCCCGTAAGTTGCCAGATCGAAGGAGCAAGAGGAGGCAGAGCCTCCGGATCTGCATTACCAGGCAGAGCCTGGTAACGAGCAATTGCTTAAGTTATTAAATTTTCATTCTTTAGCGCATCGCGCCTGTGAATCCTTTCTTAGTAGAGAGATTCTTCTTTGTGAGTTTCGATCGTACAATCAGACTTAGGATAGGCGACGCAGGTCAAAACAAATCCGGCTTCGATTTGGTCGTCATCTAAGAAAGATTGGTCAGATTGGTCAATTTCACCTGATGTGATTTTGCCGGCGCAGGTGGAGCAAGCTCCAGCGCGGCAAGAGTACGGGAGGTCGAGTCCTGCTTCTTCGGCAGCATCGAGAATGTAAGTATCGTCATCAACGTCAATGGTCTGGTTGATTCCTTCGGCTTCGCTGATGAGGGTAACTTTGTAAGTTGCCATGCACTAAATCCTCTCAAAAATTCAACAATATTGATAATTTTTCCTAATGCAACCTTCAAGGCTCTATTAGCTCTGAGATTAGCTCTTAGGTTCGTTCCCTTTATGATAGTAGGGGAAAGAAGCAAGCTTGCAACACTCATTTACAAAAAATTTGAATGGGATTAGTTATAACTTTTTCTAATTTCATCTTGATTGCTTATACCTATGCGGGACTCAGCCCTGTGATACTGTTGCGGCAAGACTTACGCAAAATAACCGGGTTTCTCTTAAAAATCCTGTTTTGAGCCCTACAGCCCAAAAACCCTTTTTTTTGCTGTGCGGTGTGTCGATCGACTTTCAGTCCGGCTTGCTTGAGTTTGTCCCCGCAGCCTAAAATTTTGGGCAATCAACCCTAACCCCCCTTACCGCAAGTCTGCAACTGGCTAAAATCTAAAATTCTATGACTCAAATTAATACTGGCTTTGGTTTTTCCTTAAATTCCCCAATTCGCGTCGGGATTGTCGGCACTGGCTTTGCGGCTAAGTTGAGGGCCGAGACGCTGGTAGCTGACGCGCGATCGAACTTGGTAGCAGTTGCGGGCCACAACCCGGAGACAACCGCAGCATTTTGTCAAACTTTCGGCGCTGAAGCTGCGGTTTCTTGGCGCAAGCTGGTTGAAAGAGACGATTTAGATTTGGTAATTGTCTGTACGGTGAACCGCGATCACGGGGCGATAGTCCTGGCGGCACTGGAAAATGACAAGCACGTTGTGGTGGAATATCCTCTATCTTTAGAACTATCTGAGGGCGAAAGGGCGATCGAACTTGCCGCCCAAAAGCAAAAACTCCTCCACATCGAACACATCGAACTCTTAGGCGGTTTGCACTCCTCAATCAAAGAATCTTTGCCCTCAGTCGGTAAAGTTTTTTATGCCCGCTACGTTACAATTACCTCTGTGCGTTCAGTACCCGATCGCTGGACTTTTCAACATTCCCTATTTGGTTTTCCCTTAATCGGTGCAATTTCTCGACTGCACCGATTTACTGATTTGTTCGGCGAAGCCACAAGCGTTAACTGTCAAACTCAATTTTGGGACACTCAGCCGGATTTCTACAAAGCTTGTTTGTGCAACGCACAGTTACGCTTTGCTAATGGCGTTCTCGCGGAAGCGGTTTACGGAAAAGGCGAGACTTTTTGGCAGTCGGAAAACATTTTTACCATCTACGGAGAAGCAGGAACGCTGATTTTCACTCCAGAATCCGGTCAATTAATTCAAGGAGAAAATCGACAAACCATCAAAGTAGGAACGCGGCGCGGTTTGTTTGCCAAAGATACCGAGGTGGTGTTAGACTGTTTGCTAAACGGTACGCCCTTGTACGTCAAGAATACAAGTAGCTTGTACGCTTTGAAGGTGGCGGATGCTGCGAGGCGATCGAGCGAAATCGGTCAAAAATTGGCGATCGACAATTCATAACTATTCCGATCAAACGGCGGTTGAAACTATGTTTATACAAACTTTCCTCTCTCTCAGAAGATTGAATCAAACAACGTAATTTCAATTGCCAGTGATTGAAGCAGCGGAAGCTAGTTTTATCTGTATATAGCAATCCTAAATCATTTGTGAATTTCTTACTCCCTCCCCTTACCAAGGGGAGGGTTGGGGTGGGGTAAAAATTTTACGACTCCTGCAAGGATTGCTATAGTAGCGGTATCAACCACCGAGCGTTATAGCCTTTCTAAAAAAAGTGAGGTATGCCTTATGCCCTATGCCCTATGCCCTATGCCCTATGCCCTATGCCCTATAGTACCTCCTATGAGATCACAGAAAGGCTATATCTTACCTAACAAATATATTAAAAATGAAATTACCCTGGAAATCTCATCAATTTGAGCCAGAAACAATCGGGCTAATTTACGGTTTTCTAGGCGTAGTTGGCTTCAGCTTGACACTTCCAGGAACCAGAGCCGCAGTACAGGATTTAGACCCTATTATTGTAGGTTTAGGGCGCGGATTAGTAGCAGCTATACTAGCAGCCTTTACTCTGCGGATAACGCATCAACCAATTCCCTCCAAACCGCAATTGTGGAGTTTATTAATGGTCGGATTGGGAGTTGTTTTGGGATTTCCGCTACTATCCGCTTGGGCAATGCAGCAAGTACCGGCCGCCCACGGTGCTGTGGTATTGGGATTGTTGCCCTTAGCAACAGCAGTAGGGGGAGTTTTGCGATCGGGCGATCGACCATCTTTTAGTTTTTGGCTTGCTAGTATCGCCGGGAGTCTAACCGTTGTTGGTTTTGGAATTATTACCGGCGCAGGGCAACTGCAACCCGCAGATTTAGCTTTATTTGCATCAGTCATTGCTGCTGCCTTTGGTTACGCCGAAGGTGGGCGATTAGCTAAAACTTTAGGCGGATGGCAAGTTATTAGTTGGGCATTGATAATTATCGCTCCCTTCGAGATTTTGCCTGCAATATTTGTAGTCATACAACATGGATTAATAGCTGCACCGACGGCATGGTTGGGTTTTGCCTATGTGAGTATTATCAGTCAATTTGTAGCATTTTTTGCTTGGTATCAAGGGATGGCTATTGCCGGAGTTGCCAGGGTAGGGCAAATTCAGCTATTGCAACCATTTTTGACTATTCTAGCATCGGCAATTTTGCTCGGTGAAACTATAGAACCGATCGCCCTAGGCAGCGCTTGTTTAGTTGTGATCTGTGTAGCAGTAGGGAAAAAAGCATCAATTCAGCAAGCAGCAGATTTATGATGCGAACTAATTTTTTTTGCAGCTTTTCAAAGCTTAAATTAGCTAAAGTGCAAGGCTGCACCCTACATTCATGTAATGCTGATATATCGAGGCTGATTTTTGACTCTACCGATCCAACTTTGAATTGCCGGAAACCCAGTCAAATTAAATCCGCCTTCGCCAGCAACGTGAGTGTAAGCAAATAAACCAATGTCAGCAATAGAATAGCGATCGCCTACAAAAAAGTCATTTTTTTCTAAATGCTGTTCCATCACCCCCAAAGCAGCATAACCCGGTGCTTGTTTTTGTTGAAGTGCTTCTTTGTATTCCTCAGCTTTTCCCAACACAGAAATCCAAAATCTGGAAGTTGCAATGTAAGGTTCGTGACTGTACTGCTCAAAAAATAACCACTGCATCACTTGAGCGCGTTCAAATTTATCGCTGGGAAAAAACTCAGTTTTTTCGCTCAAGTAAAACATAATTGCATTCGATTCAAACAGAAACTTACCCGGTGCAATCTCTAAAACAGGAATGCGCCCGTTAGGATTTTTGACCAAAAATTCGGGTGTCCGGCTTTCTTTTTGGAGAATATTAATTTCAGTGCGATCGAACGGAATATTGAGCTGAGTTAAAAGCAAGCGAACTTTATAGCAATTGCCTGACGGAGAATATTCGTAAAGTTTAAACACGAGTCTTGAGAAAATTTTATGGTGTTAAATCATATCATAAATTCATTGAATTTAGGCACAATTATAGCGGTTTTCAAGAAACTGAGGTACGCCCAATGCCCAATGCCCTGTTTGCCCAATGCCCAATGACCTGTTTGGCCAATGCCCAATGACCTGTTTGGCCAGCGGCACTTCATCTTTCGCTCGAAATGCTATAGTTAACTGTTGTTTGCTAAAATTATTTAGACGGCTTTGGGCGATCGCCAAAACCAGCCACTTCAGCCAGCGTATAAAGCGGCCTCCCCTTCACCTCCTCGTAAATCCGCCCGATATACTGACCCAAAATCCCAATACTCACCAACTGCACCGCACCCAAAAAGAAAATTGCCATAATGATAATTGTTAAACCAGTTAATGCTGCACCAGGAGAGAAAAGACGCCAGTACAAAACCAAAAAAGCCATTAAAACAGACACCAAAGCCGAAAATAAACCCAGATAAATCGAAAGTTGCAGGGGAACAGTTGAAAAAGACACTAAACCGTTCATCGCCAAAGCAAAAGATTTGCTGAAGGTATACTTAACATCGCCAGCAAAACGCGGATCTCGTTCAAACTTAACAGCAGTTTGTTTGAAACCAATCCAAGCGCGCAGTCCCCGAATATAACGGTTGCGTTCGGGCAGGGCATTGAGCACATCCACCACGCACCTATCCATCAAACAAAAATCTCCCGTATCTAGGGGAATATCAACATCAGCAAGATTCCGCAAAATGCGATAATATATATAAGCTGGAAACCGTTTAAACCAACTTTCTTGACGGCGATGAGTGCGCTGGGCATAAACAACTTGATACCCGCTCCGCCACTGTTCTATCATATCTAAAATTAGCTCTGGCGGGTCTTGCAAATCGCCGTCCATGATGACTGCAACTTGACCAGTAGAAAAATTCAAACCAGCAGTTACAGCTATTTGGTGGCCGAAATTGCGGGCAAAACTGAGGTAACAAATTCGCGAGTCTTGTTCGTGCAATTCTCGCAAAATTTCGAGAGAGCGATCGCGGCTGCCATCATTGATTAAAATTAATTCTACTGGGCCGTCCAGGCGCTCCATCACCCCGCTTATTCGCCGGTACAATTCAGGGAGGTTTTCTTCTTCGTTATAAATGGGAACAATCAAGGAATACTTAGGTGTATGGTTCATCGCAGTTTCGGTTGAAAAAATAGATTTTTAATTTTTAAATCAAGAGTGGATTTTTTGTCAACAAACACGCTGGTGGCTTCAATGGACAGCTTCGGCGTGCAATTTTTCTGCTTGAGTCTGGGAACAGCCACTTACAAATACTTAGGAATGAAAATTTAATAACTTAAGCGATTGGCTCGTTACCAGGCTCTGCCTGGTAATGCAGATAGGCGAGGCTCTGCCTCTCTTTACCCCTAAGCTTCTGGAGAGAGAGAAGTGTGGCAGATGTTTAATTTATTAAATTTTCGTTCCTTATCTATTTTTTTTCATTCCCGCAATAAAAGGCTAAATAAGATTGACTTAAGCCAAGCGAAATTATCTGTTATCATATATGTTTAGCCCAACTAAAAAAAATACAATTATCACCCATCGATTCAAAACTGCATGACAAATTCTAACGTTCTGTGGCAAGCAAATCAAGACTTAAGCGAAGCTTGTCTGCAACATCCGTTTGTTAGAGGTATTGCTGACGGCAGCCTTGCTCAAAAGAGTTTTGCATATTACGTTGCACAAGACGCATTTTTTTTGGAAGCGTTTGCCCGCGCTTACAGTATTGCTGCGGCAAAAGCACCAGACTGGGAGGGGTTTGAAATTCTCCACAATCTCGGCAGCGGTGTTTTAGAAGAACTTCGCTTGCATCAAGGATATGCAGCCAAATGGGGTGTAAATTTGCCAAATACAAAGCCGGGAATTGCTACCCGCCGCTACACTGATTTTTTATTAGCGACAGCCTGGGGAAGCGGTGCAGGTTTGACGGTAGCGGCGATGACTCCTTGTTTGCGATTGTATGCTTTTTTGGGACAGCAGTTAGCTAAGCCTAAGATACCGGAACACGCCTTTAGCGACTGGATTTCTACCTACAGCAGCCCTGAGTTTGAGATTTTAGCAAAACAAGTGGAAAGTTTGGTCGATCGCTATGCGGACACAGGGCCAGAAGTAGAAGCAACCTACCGCTACGCCATGCTGTGCGAAAGAGACTTTTTTCAGGCAGCTTGGGAAATAGAGTAAATTAAGTTGATGCAAAAGATGTTTAGATCGATCGCCCCCAAGCTACCCGCACCCAACCCGCAAATCGCACGGAAACCTAGAGCATAAATATACCAAATAATCCGACCGACAAACAAGCATTGCCCAAAACCAACACAAGTTTACTGATAGTAAATATCTGTTGCCCGGGTTCGCATTGCGAGGGCTATCAGCTCCTAAATTTATGAATTAAAAAGCAGATAGAAGGCAACAGAAATTCATCAAAAGTAGAGCGGGACTGCTAATTTTAACGTCCGAGTTTATTTGGAATCCCTTCGCAGCCGCCGGGAATAGTCTCTCTCGACTTCGAGCCGCACCAAGCGCAGCAGTAATAGCGCTGTTCATCTGAGAGTCGCTTGACAGCGGTGAAATCAGCGCGTTCGACAACCGCGCCAGTATATTCGCCCGTTTCATAGTTGGCAAATTCGGTACGGCTGCGGGGAGATGCCGTTTCTGCCTTGCCGTAAAATAATTTCGCGGCTCTGAGATCGGCGCGAGCAAGATTGGCATCGTACAAGACAGCGCGCGCGAGGTTGGCTTTGACTAAATCGCACTTGCTGAGATTGGCGCGGACGAGGTTGGCTTCGCTCAAATCAGTCCACCGCAAATCGCTGCTAGCCAGGTCAGCACCCGCTAACATGACATTGAGATCGATAACGCGGATGCCGTGATCTCTGTCTTCTGCGTAGCCGCCGTCGCCGTCAAGGATGGCGCGGCCCAAAAGCCGATCGCGCTTCAGAGGAGTCACCAATCTCGACTGGGACAAAAACCGCAGAATCTTCGCTTTACCTTCAGCATCCACACTGCTCATAATCGCAGCGGTGCGGCCTTCGGCGATCGCCCTTTCCTGGGGCCAATCTTCCAAAAACCCCTGTTCGTCCAGCGCTAAATCGGAAACCCCTTGAAAATAAGCATCGATCGTTTGCTGCTGCGTAATTCGATTTTGCTGAATCGTCAAATCTTTCGAGATCACGTACTGCCGCCAAGCCACATAAACGCCCAAAATTGCGATCAAAATTTGGCCCAAAGCGCCGATTAACTCGCCCAGAGCTCCGATAGCGTCCCAGTTGATTTGGATGTTGCGGCTTCCGGGTTCAGTATTAGTACCGCTGAGCATCAGCAAGCCAACAATCCCAGCTAAAAGCCCGAAGCAGGCGACGATTAGCGTGCGCCAAGTCGGCGGGATTACCTGCGACCAGATTTTGCCCCAACTCGGCCACATCAGCCGCAGGGATATCCCGATCGCACCAATCGCCCCGATTAAGCCCAGCAAAATATTGTCGTTGGCGAGCCCAACAATCATCGCTACGATCGACCCCAGCGTCAGCACTGACCCCGACATCTCAGCAGTTGTTTGGGTCGGCTGCGACGGCGACGCAAAAACCTTGCGGGTTGGAGTCGTCGAGGGCTGCGGTTTTTCCGGTTCTGCAGCAGCAACGATTGTCGCGGGTTCAGGCGGCGCAGGAGGGATTGCACCGTTAGGACTTTCTACAGTCACGTTAGATTCCCCGGGATTGGGTTGAGCAGAGTTTGGTTCTGGTGTCATGCGTTGAGGCAAATTCTAATTTTTGGCCGGTCATTAAAACGATTTTAACGAACTAAGCATAATTCTAGATAGAATTACAATAGAAATATCCATTAATTACACTCAAAGAGGTAACATATTATGACCTTGGTACTCCCGAATCTGCAAGAAAAACAAATGGGTCAAGTAATCACTACAATCACCGTCACGAATCGCATCGATCGAGTTATGGCCGAACGGGGATTTATTTCTGCTGAGGAAGTTCGCTCTGTCAACCTCGATAACGTTGTTGTCGATACCGGAGCAACTCTGCTTTCTTTGCCAGCTCCCATTATTAGCCAACTAGGCTTAATACAAGTAGGAGAAAGAGACGTAGAAACATCGGCTGGCATCAAAAAAGGTAGAATTTTTGCCGACGCTCAAATTATTGTAGAGGGGAGAGAAGGCAGATTTGATTGTTTAGAGTTACCCGAAGGTGTTTCGGCTGTTTTGTTGGGCGTGATTCCAATGGAAGAACTAGGCCTAGAACCAGATTTGAAAAATCGACGGTTGCGAGTATTGCCCATGAACAACCAGCAAACATATCTGATGGGTTAGTCGATTCGTTCGCAGTGAGGACTTTAGTTTTTATTCAAAATTTCCTAAGCAACGACTAAAGTTTTAACTACTAACTCTTTTCATTAACGGTATTTACATACATTTAGCGAACAGAATAAGCCTTGAACAAATACAAACCAACTGTCGCAAATATCAAAACAATTATCCCTAAAAGCAATTCCATACTAAATTTTTGAGCGTTGCCCAAAGCCACAAGAATTTGTTGCCGCACCACAAAGGCAAACAGCCAGCAAATCTCCGCTTTCAGCCAAACCAAAAGGCTTCTGGCTAGGAGATATTGTCGGCGCGCATTTTCTTCGGTAATCCGTACTGGATAATTAAAAGTATGCGGATAGCGGGATGCGGCAGTGGAAACCGCAAAAATCATCGCAGCCACCGCCGGCAGTATCCAGATTGTTACCCTGTCGCCCCAACCATCAGGCTGCCCGGAAAATCCGAAATGAATCGGAATTCGATCGGGCAAAACAGCCCAAAATTGTACGATCGGCAAAACAGCAAGCACAATCGCGATCGCCCCGGCGAACTCTACCGCCAAATCAGCAGGAGACATCCCCAGAGAAATAATCGGCCGTTGGTTTGGTGCATTTCCAGTCATGGCTACTTAAAATTAGATTAATATTGAAAATAATAGTATTGGTTTCAATTTCATCCCCAACAGCTTTCGTTGGGGATTTCCCAACATTTCGCGAGGTTTTATGACGGCTCAGGTTTTGGTGGAAAAGAAAAAGTTAGAAAAACCGCCCCTAACAATACACACTTTAGGCGATCGCGTCCTGCGGCAGCCAGCAAAGCGTGTCAGCAGCGTTGATGCAGAAATTCGGCAGCTTGTCCGAGAAATGCTGCAAACCATGTACAGTGCCGACGGCATCGGCTTGGCAGCCCCCCAAGTCGGAGTCCACAAACAAGTAATTGTCATCGACTGCGAACCCGACAATCCCGCGATACCTCCATTGGTTTTGATCAACCCCACCATTAAAAGTAGCAGCAGCCAACTCTGCATCTTGCAAGAAGGGTGTTTGAGCATTCCGGGAGTGTATTTAGAAGTCAAACGCCCAGAAGTCATTGAAGTGTCCTACCGCGACGAATTCGGCCGCCCCCAAACACTCAAAGCTCAAGACTTGCTGTCTAAGGTGATCCAGCACGAAATCGATCATCTCAACGGAGTGCTGTTTGTAGACAGAGTAGAAAACAAGCTCGCATTGAATGAAGAATTAGTCAAGCAAAAATTTTCGCCCAAGGCAGTAAAATCGATATGATGGCAGGAACTCCAAAAAGTGGTTTATTGTTAGCTCTTTCGTGCATCACTGCGATCGCGGCTGTCGGCTCTATATTTGAGCTGTCTTCGGGAGAAGCTCAACTCGGCAATGTATTTACTGGCATCATCCTCGCCCTCAGCGTACCGCTAACAGGGGTATTTTTCTATGCCGCCGTTCAGGATGCTAAAGCAAATCTATAGGTAGAGTCATTAGTCATTGGTCATTAGTCATTGGTTATTGGTTATTGGTTATTAGTTAGTTGTTAGTTATTAGTCATTAGTTGGTAGGGGCGGTGCCCCCGTGCCCGCCCTTAGTTATTGGTTATTAGTTATTGGTTATTACTCGGAATCTAAAATTTCATAAC
>NZ_JBARVX010000055.1:0-4320 GCF_049646505.1 Microcoleus sp. | reverse complement strand
CTTCAGAATGCTCCACCCGAAACACATTTGCATTCAGGTTAGCGACAATTTGTTTCCCCTGCTGCGTCAGTTCCAAATAGCCGATCGCATCCTTGACATACCGATACACCACATTCCAGTAAAACTTAGGATACCCGTCCCGCAAATCCCCCGGATTGCGATATCCCAACACCTGATTTTGACCAGTCTCCTCAAACTCGTAAAACAGCGCAGCAACCTTTTGCAAATATCGCGGGTCGCTCAACTGACCGATTAAATCCGCCGCCCGCACCAAACCCGGATAATTCGCAGTATCTCGATGATCTTCGCCCGCCGGAACCGGGAAACGAGTTAACTCAATATTCTGCTTAACCAAGTCAGCATCAATCAGTCTGTGACCTCCAAAACGCTCTTCAACAAACATTTTTCCGCGATCGACATGATAAGGCGTCAAACTCGCATCCGTCGCCCCCCGAGGCAGTGTTAATTTCAAGTCGCCGATGCCCGTCGCATAAAGTCCCAAATCTGTTCTATCTTGACGGCAAACGCCCTTGACGTACCCGATATCGTGGCACAGCAAGGCAATGTGGAAATGCAGCCAGTGTTCGCAGGAAACACCGCCTTCGCGGATGTGCTTCCCGCGCAGAATTTCTTGTCCTACCAATGTCACTAAAATAGTGTGTTCTACATTGTGGTAAAGAGCGTCGCTATTGGCAATATTTTGTAAAGCCATATCGGCTACCCAAGCAATAATTTCTCCATAGTCAGATTTGAACCCGCCGTAGGTGTGGCGGTAGCCTTCAATTAGCCGATTTACAAAAGCGTTAATCAGCAGTTCAGTTGCGTTAAACATATTCACTTGCTCGAGCTAAAGTAGCTTGTTAAATTTTTTATATACTTATTGTTTTTGATGCTACCGTTTGATGTTTTAGAATTTCGCAAAATTAATGATACAAAATAATTTTTGCTTTCAACCCTGTTTGTCAGGTGCGCGGCACCCTCGAAACAGCCGATCGCACTTCAGGATTTTTTGAGCGTGCGACGCACCCCAGGACTGCTGTTGCATAATTGAGAATTTGTATTATTTTTGACTTACCCGCCGCGATGGATGCCCGCTCCTTATCTAGAGGCATCCACTGATATTATCAAAGATCATGGCTTAAATTTGGAATCTCGCAACTAGCAGAGCGGTGCACCCGGTAAATAATCGATCTCGGCGGGCGATCGAGGTATAACACCCCTCAATCAGCAGTACCGCGTTACATCTTCCCCGCACGTGTCAGCCAAAAACGAGAGCGATCGAAAACGCAACCCCACTAATTCTTCATATACCGGATTCAGCTTGCACATCGGGGGTACGTGGAAAAGATGGTGTCCCCATAGCTGGATATCTCTCTCAAAAGGACACTGTGAGGGTATAAGTTGGCACAACCACCGAGCTACTTGCCGATCGCCCACTGCAATGCTATCGAGCCACCGTCGCGCTGGTTGGACGAGGAACTTGGCAAAACTTAAGTATTGACACCGATTTTTAGGAAAAATTCTTGTAGTCGAATTCATGATTGACCTCAGTAATTATTACTAATAAAAACTTCTGAATCGCTTTTCTTAATTATCAATCAAACCCCCCGCGATTCGGTGTGACGCGAATAAGTTTTTTGCGTGATACTAAACGCCCTAAAATGTGATATATTAAGTTTACAGTCGTGATTGTAAGTCCGCAAAAATGTGAGACAAATCACCTGGTGTACTCTTTAGGTCGTGTAGCATAAGACAGAGCAAAAAAATTAAGATAATTTCTCACTACCTGCATCTGCCTTAGCCTACTACTTACCGGCGAGACATTACCCGATCAACTTACTAACATAAGGTTTCAGGCAATGATTGGACAAAAATATAAATATGCCGACCTTTCTCAACGCACCCACACAGATACCGTCTTGGAAAAACTCCCAGTAGAAGTCAAAGCTTGGGCTGAAAGTTTGCCTTGGAACCAGCGGCGCTACGTCTTGTCCATTTCTTACATATTGTGTGCATCTACTCCCGAGTTACAAGCCGAATTTTTAGATGACTACACAGCCGACGGCTTAGTCTCAAAAATGTTTGAAGATGTCGATACTCTCCACCGAGTCAAAGAGTATTTAATCAGATTTAAAGTCAAAAAAGAATTAAACGAATCTGATTTGAGAAGCTACATCAAACAATTTTATATTCACTCAGCCCAACAAGCGCGCCGAGAAACCGATCAATATTTAGAATCTGCCGTCCGCTTTGTCTTGAGTACAGAAGAACGCAATAATGTTTTTAACTACATTTTGGGTTTTGAGTTTATTAAAATTGTGTTTCAAATGAGCTGGTTGCAACATGAAAGATTAGCCAGACTGCAAAAAAGTCAGTCGCAGTTTATTGAAAGTTACATCAAGCCGATTCAACACGCCCACAGAATTAATGGCATAATTGTACCGAAAGATGAGAGAATCTTTTTTGCTAGACGCACCTATTACGTTCAACAGCCCAACATTTCTTACAGAAAACTCATTGAGTTAGTTATGGCAAGTTTTACGACAGAAATGGTGACTCAATGCGGATTTTCCATCAGCCGCCACTCTCAAGCTTTCCAGTTTGACTGCGATTACATTTACGATCCAGAACCGGAAGAAGAAAGATTTCCTACTGACTTGCAATTTATTCATTAGACTTGTTCTATTAATTGTGAATCGGGCATTTTGCCCGATCGCGCTTACTGGCTTTTGAGGATTCGTCAAGTGCAGAAAATTCGAGCCATTGGATTGACGGTCAAAAATGCCGATCGCTCCCAAGAGTTTTGTACCAAAGCACTCTGCTTTGAATTTGTTTCGGATATTACGGTTGAAGGGCAAAATTACAGCGAGCTCGAAGGTGTTGAGGGGGCAAAAATCCGCATTGTTACTTTGCAGCTTGGAGATGAACAAATTGAGTTAATGGAATATCTGAACGTTGAGGGAAAACCCATCCCCAAAGATTCCCAAAGTAATGACTTGTGGTTTCAACATTTGGCAATTGCAGTCAGTGACATCGATCGCGCTTTTGCACACCTGCGCTGTTTTCCCATTGTCCCCATCTCCACTGCACCCCAGACAATACCGCCGGAAAATCCAGAAGCTGCTGGCGTGCGAGCTTTAAGGCCGCCCCATACCGAGCGATTGGAAAAGTTGCGATATTGCTCGTATGCAAGTCCAACTAATTGTTAACGAGCTCGATCGACTATTGGAAAAGTTGCGACAAAATGGGGTTGACTTTATCTCGCCGCAGCTCGTACAATTTGGAGATAATTCCAGTTTTTCCCGCCAAAGTTGCCTCGTCAAAGATCCTGACGGACACGCAATCTTACTGACATCAATTCCGGTTGAACCGGAATGATGTTAACTGTTAACTGTTAACTGTTGCTCGTTACCAGGCTCTGCCTGGTAATGCAGATCCGGAGGCTCTGCCTCCTTTGAGGAAGGCAACTTACAGGAGAGAAGGCTGTAGGAGGTGTTTAAGTTATTAAGTTTTCGATCCTGAGCTATTTCAAAAGATTGCTAAATTTTAGCCATTAACTAGCTGTATTGTCTTTGCTATCTCCTAACATTTGCATCAATTTTCGGGCGGCGACAACGCCCACTACCGCACCGCCGATCCATTTAACCGCATCAGCAGTGTGAATCGGGTGCAAATGGCGATCGAAAATTTCATCTTTCAGCCATTCCCCTGTTACTTTAAAATTATGAACCGGAGCGGGCAACAACTGTAAGTAAGTACCTTGGCGGATTAAGTGACCGAGTTCTCCGGTTACTTCAAAGCTATTGTAAATGTTAGCCGCACTTTCTTCTATCCCAAGTTTTAGCAGCGTTCCCCGCAGGTTAACTTCCGCAGGTTTTAGCTCATTTCCTAAAGCCAGAGCATTCAAATTGTGAGAGATTGCAGCTCCCTGCTGGTAAGCAACTTGAGCGGTGGGAGGTAAAGAATTGCCTTGCACTGCTGCACAATCTCCCCCAGCAAAAACTTCTGGAAAATCTAGCAGTTGCAGTGTAGGGTTCACGAAAGGGCGACCGTGTTTGTCTCGCGATTCATCAGAAATTGCTAAACCTTTAATTAGCGAATTAATGTTAGTTCCCGCCGTCCAAATTACTGTAGCTGTTGATAAAGTTTCCGCCTGGCCGCGGCGCTGATATTCTACTTCGTTGGGGCGAATAGCAGTCGCTTTTGCCTCCATAATAAATTCTACTGGTACTGTGCGTTTTTGCAGAGCATTTGTCGCAATTTCGCGCAGGTGATACCAATTTCAAAAAATAATGCAACAGTATTCTTGTCCCCCCCCTT
>NZ_JBARVX010000054.1:0-2229 GCF_049646505.1 Microcoleus sp. | reverse complement strand
GTCCCTACCTTCCCTAAAACCTCACCGTCACCAAAATCACCCGCCGCGGCTGATTTTCAGCTTCAATAGTATACTCAACCCGCCCAAAACCTTTCGGCCCCGGTTCAACTAAATCGTAGCGAGATGTTACCGTACCCGCGGCTGTAGTGTATTGAGCAAAAACAGCACCAGGATTCCTCCCAGCAGACGCATCCGCATCCCCTCCCCAAGAGCCCCAATCATCCAATCGCGATCGCGTTGGTAAGACAGAAGCCGCGATTTCTGGAGGCGTTAATCTTTGATCTGCTAAGACTTGTTGAGCATTATGAATAGCGCACATTGTCGGCCCAGAAATTTTGGAATCTTTGTATTGACCACTAACCTTTTCCACGAAGCCAAAACCAACATTAGGCCCAAAGTTATCCTGTCTTTGCCTACCCCATAAACGACTGATAGTTCTATTTTCCTTAATACCTTCCCCTGCTAAAGCTAATTCGGTTCTTTTGGTGGTAAAATTTCGATCTACAAATTCTTGGTCTGCGGTGCGAATAACGTTAGCGGCACTTGCATCTATTTTACTGCTAACATTAGTATTGCCTTGTAAGATTGGTGATAGAACACCAGGGATAGCTTGCGCTCCACAATATTTCTGAATACCGTTGAAAACGCGATCGGCTGATAAGGCACTAATCGGAAATTCCAGGGAATAAGCCTCAGCAGGTTTGGGAAAAAAGATGCCGGATGTTGCGGAAGCAGCAAAAGAAGCGCCACCCCAGATGATGATACGATTAAATTGACGGCGGCTAAGACTCATAATTTATCTTCTCCCTGGAGAGCTTGCCCCCGGTACAACTTGAAATTTAATGAAGTTATAACCATCTAAGATACTACTAAAAGGCCCACTACTCACACTAAGGCAATCTGTCGCAGCAGCACAATCTACGTCTATTGATAAACTTTTGCCATTACTGACATCAACTAACATTGTATGTACTTTACCTTTTTCACCTGTGAGGGATTTAAGGTGATTTCCATCTACATAAACATCTACTTTTATTGGGGCTTTCCTTTCCTTATCAGGAATTGCAAATTGTAATTCGAGAGAGGCACGACCACCGGGAAGCTTGCAGGTGAAACTGGTACCTGGAAAAATCCGCAACATACTGGTGTATATTTCTCTACTTACCACAATATCCTCGAACATGGATCGCTGCCGACCTTTAACTTGGCATTTTAGGTCAGTCCAAGGAATGGGCCGCTGGGCCTGGGCCACTTGTGCGCCAACAGTCGCTAGAGTAAAAGACAACACCCCAGCCGAGAGCAAACCACTGAGCCACCGCACTCGCTTCATAAAAATATCCTGGTAATACCTTAATCAATTAATATAAAGGATGAGCTGTGTAGGAAAAGTCCTGACTTTAGATAGATGACAAAATTAAAAATGTCACAATTGTACGAAATGTCAGGTATAATAAATGGTGTAAACTCCAGCTTCTCCCTAATCTATGGATATTGCCGAAGTTTTGACACTGGCAGATGAGCTAATTTTTGCTAAGACGGGAAAGCACTTGGATTATGTGCAAGAAGCTATCCTGCGGGGAACTTTACAAGACACAACTTACACGCAAATTGCTCAAGAAGTTTACTCAAGTCCAAGTCATGTTAGAAATGTTGGTTCGCACCTTTGGAAACTACTTTCTAAAGGATTAGGAAAAAATATTACTAAAGCAAATTTTAGGACTGTATTAGAGAAGGAAAAAATTTATAATTATCAATTAGCTATAGTGGGCGATAATATTAAAGTTGGCGAGAATGTCACAGTCAATAATAACTTTAACATTTGTCGTGAAAAAGCCCGATCGCCCAAAACTCCCCAAAACCCCCAACCAACAGCAAAACAGCCCCGCATCGACTTAGGCGACGCACCCGAAATATCCACATTTTTCGATCGCACATCCGAACTCACAACCCTCGAAAACTGGATTTCAAGCCGCACCCGCCTCATCACCATCCTAGGCTTATCCGGTATTGGCAAAACCGCCCTGACACTCCAACTAATCCCACAAATTCAACACGAATTCGACTGCATCATCTGGCGAAGCCTCCGCGACGCGCCAGCCCTCGCATCACTTCAAACCGACTTAATTAAATTCCTATCGCAGCAGCAAGAAACTAACCCCCCCAACCCCCCCTTATCAAGGGGGGGCGAAGAGATTCAACCTCTTTCTCCCAGGCGCGGCGAAGAGATTC
>NZ_JBARVX010000053.1:0-9138 GCF_049646505.1 Microcoleus sp. | reverse complement strand
GTTGTGGGGCGAGAGTTGTTTTTGGCGACGCACCCTACGTTGAATTAAGTGAACCGTATTGTGCTAAGCAGTTCCGCATTTAAATTGTGTGTCAAGAATCAATCAAACAATGAGTGGGGTGGGCACGCGAGCCCGCGTCGAATATGCAATTTAAATGCAGAATAGCTTATACTTAAGAAAAACTTTGTACATCTTCCTCAGATAGCTGAGCTATTTTCATTAAGGCTCTCAAGGTTCCAACTTTCAAATCTTGATTTCGGTGAACAGGAATTGACAAAATTTGTTCTAATTCCGGGTTTTCATAGATATGATGACTGCCGGTAACTCTTTTCAAAACCCAACCTTTATGCTCTACTATTTTGCAAAGTCGCTTGCCAGAAATAGATTTCATACAGCAATTTCCACAACTCGATCTGTGGAGGCAATTGCTTCACGACTATTAGCAACTTCTAGCCAACCTTCAATCGCATCTTTTAAATTAATTATTACTTCTTCTATCGTCTCCCCTTCAGTAATGCAGCCGGGAAGCCCTGGAACTTCTGCCCAATAGCCACCTTCTTCTGCAGGATGTACGATCGCTCTAATTTTCATGTATTTATTGAGGTATTTTTCAAGCACTAAAGCTATAAAAACCCGGTTGCTACGCAAAATCTTCGTTGTGAACGATCGACTTTAAGGCAGAATCCGGGTTTTTGACTCCGCCTGTATCTAGGAATATCGTCAAACATATTATAGCAAATGTCAATAGTAAAGCGTCCTAACCGCCACGGCGGTTGCTATCAAGCAAAATCGCCAGATCGATCGCCAATACGAACCAATCTAACTATAGAATAAGGAAAAAGCAAGCAGCAGGGTTGAAAAATGAATGAAGCCGATCGCACCAGAGTCGAAACATTCATCGCGCGCTGGGCTGGTTCTAGCGGTAACGAACGAGCAAACTACCAGCTATTTTTTGCGGAAATGTCCGATGCGCTGGGGGTCGATCGCCCGATCGATAAAGGCAGAATTCCCAACGATCCCTACTGCTTTGATAAAGATGTCAAAATTTTTCACCCCAGCGGGAAAGTGACTCCGGGGTTTATCGACTTTCACAAAGCAGAGCATTTTTTAATAGAAGCAAAACAGGGCGGAACCACGGGTAAAAAGGGAACTGCAAAGCGAGGAACTAATACCTATTTGCGAGAGATGGAAAAAGCGTTTGTGCAAGCAGTTGCCTATACGCGCAGTCTCAGCAGCAAACCGCCGTTTTTGTTAACTTGCGATATTGGCGATCATTTTGAATTGTGGATGGGTTTTAGCGGCGATTACGGCGGCTATGGGGCGCGGCGAGAAATTGGGTTAACCGAACTCCGAAAAGCGGATGTTTTCGATTTATTTGTCGATATTTTCACCAATCCGCAGCAGCGCAACCCGGAGAAGATTGCAGCGCGGGTGACGCGGGAAGTGGCGGCAGATTTGGCAGAGTTGGCGAAGGGAATGGAGGCGAATGTCGATCCGCAGCAAGTCGCCCAGTTTTTGATGCGCTGTATTTTCACCATGTTTGCTGAGGATGTGGGGTTGCTGAAGGAACATCTGTTTACGAAGGCGCTGGAAACGCGCTGGATTCTCAACCCGAAAATGTTTAAACCGGAGGTAGAGGCGCTGTGGGAAGCGATGAATGAGGGGACGAGTTTTGGTTTTCACGGCCAACTGTTGCGGTTTAATGGCGGATTGTTTGCCGAATCCCAGGCGTTTGCGCTGACAAAGGCGCAGTTGGAAGTATTGTTGCAGGCGGCGAAGCGGGATTGGTGCAATGTGGAACCGGCGATTTTTGGGACGTTGTTGGAGAGGGCGCTGGATTCGAGGGAAAGAAGTAAGTTGGGGGCGCATTATACGCCGCGATCGTATGTGGAACGGTTGGTAAAACCGGTGGTGATGGAGCCTTTGGGCGATCGCTGGATTGCGGTACAAGCGGAGGTTAAACAGTTGCTCAACGCAGGGGAATCGGAACCGACTGCGAATCAACGGAAAAAGGCGAGATCAGTTTTAGAGGCATTTTTGACTGAGTTACAAGGGGTGAAAATTCTCGATCCGGCCTGCGGATCGGGGAATTTTTTGTATGTAACGTTGGATTTGTTGAAGGGTTTAGAGTCGGAAGTGTTGCGGCGCTTGGAGGATGTCACCGGATCGGCGCAGTTGCGGTTAGATATTGCTCAAGTTAATCCGAGTCAGTTTTTGGGTATTGAGATCAATCCTAGGGCGGCGGCGATCGCAGATTTGGTGATTTGGATTGGGTATTTGCAGTGGCATTTTCGGCGGTTTGGTGACATTCCCCCGATCGAACCTGTGTTGCGAGAGTACAAAAATATTACACAAGGGGATGCGGTGTTGGCTTATGACGCGAAGGAACCGGATATTGATGCGGCGGGGAAGGTGAGAACTCGCTGGGGGGGAAGGATGATGAAAAGTCCGGTGACAGGGGAGGATATTCCCGATCCTACAAACCAAGTAACAATTTATCGGTATTTGAATCCGAGGGCGGCCGAGTGGCAGGAGGTGGATTATATTGTGTCGAATCCGCCGTTTATTGGCAATGCGAGAATGCGGGAGATGTTGGGAGATGGGTATACAGAAACGTTGCGGAAAGTTTATAAAGATGTGCCGGATACTGTTGATTTTGTGATGTACTGGTGGCACAAGGCAGCAGAATTGGTTCGGTTGAGTCAAGTTGAGCGATTTGGATTTATTACAACAAATAGTATTCATCAAGCTAGACTGCGAAGTGTAATTGAATTTCATCTTAATCACAAAAAATCAATCAAGCTGTTTCTAGCCATTCCCGATCATCCCTGGACTGATGAAGGTGCGGCAGTCAGAATTTCAATGACGGCTGGTGAAGTTAACCATTCAAGGTTTGAACAACTTGCTCAATTGGGAACTGTGATTTCTGAGGATGAAGCATTAACTCCTGAAGACTCGGCTGATCGAGTGAAAATTATCTGGAGAAGTTTTGATAAAATTTTTAGTAACCTTCGTGCAGGTACTGATGTAACAAAAAGTAAGGTCTTACAAGCCAATTTCAATCTTGTTAGTCGTGGAGTAATGTCAGGTAGTGAAGGATTTCAAGTGGCTTCTCAAGATTTAAATTTAGTTGAAATTGATTTACTCAGACCCTATCTTAATGGTCGAGATCTTCTACATAATTCTCGAAATAAGTTAATTATAGATACAGTAGGTCTTAGAGAAAATAATTTCAGAACAAATTATCCAAAAACATATCAATATCTGTTGGAGAGAGTCAAGCCTGAACGTTTAATGAATAACGATCCAAAACTTCGTTCAGAATGGTGGCTGTATCGTAGAGCCAACACAATCCTGAGAGATGCGCTGAAGACTCTTCAACGTTATATAGTTACTGTTGAAACTTCAAAATATCGCGTATTTATATTTCTAAATGCTGATATTTTGCCAGATAATAAACTTGTTACTATTGCTTTAGATGATGCTTATGTTCTAGGAGTTCTCTCTAGTGAAATTCATGTTAAATGGGCATTAGTATGTGGCGGACAGCTTGGTCCGACCCCTGTTTATGTCAAAACTGTTTGCTTCGATCCCTTCCCATTCCCCACCCCAACCGACACCCAAAAACAAACCATCCGAGAACTCGGAGAACGCCTTGAGGGCCACCGCAAACGAGTCCAAACTACTCATCCCGAAGTCACCATCACCGGGATGTACAACCTCCTCGAAAAACTCCGCCAAGGCCAACCCCTCAACGACAAAGACAAAGCCTTCAACCAAAAAGCCCTAGTCTCCACCCTCAAACAAATCCACGACGAACTCGATGCCGCCGTATTTGCCGCCTACGGTTGGGAATCCACCCTCACCGACGACCAAATCCTCGAAAACCTCGTCACCCTCAACGCCCAACGCGCCGAAGAAGAACGCAACGGACACATTCGCTGGCTGCGCCCCGACTACCAATCTCCCGGCGAAACCTACGTACAACCAACTCTAGAAGGTATCACCACCGAAAGCGAAACCGCCATTACTCCCACCGAACAACAACCCTTTCCCAAAACCCTCAAAGAGCAACTTTGGGCCATCCGCGACTTATTCCGCACCCAAAGCGGCGAATGGACAGCAGCCCAAGTCACCGCCCATTTCAAAGCAGCAAATCGCAAACAAAAAGTCATTCTCGACTGTCTAGAAAGCCTGGAAGATTTGGGGATTTTGCTCAGTCATACTGAAAATGGCATGATATTCTGGCATCTCGCAGAACTTCAGGGCGATCGGTAAGTTTTGCTTTGCAATTGTTATCATGAGCTTATCGTACAAAATGAATATGTATATTTTTGAGACTCTGAAAGTATGGCAGCTAAAGATAAATTTCATGATTCGGTAAAGCGGGGTCTTGAAAAAGAACAATGGACGGTTACTCACGATCCATTGAAGCTTGAGTATGCAAAAAACGAGCGCGTGGAGATTGACTTGGGAGCAGAAAGACTCTTGGGTGCAGAGAAAGCAGGAGAGAAAATCGCAGTCGAAATTAAGAGTTTTTTGAACGATTCCGCATTAGCTGATTTTCATACGGCTTTGGGACAATTTTTGAATTATCGCTTAGTCTTAGAAGAACTCGATCCAGAGCGTACCTTATATTTAGCAGTTCCACTTGCCTCTTACGAATCGTTCTTCCAACGCGAATTACCCAAAGCATCAGTCAAACGACATCAAGTTAAAATTATTGTATACAACCCAGTACGGGAGGAAATAGTCAAATGGATCGACTAGATTATTATCGCCAGTGCATCGAAAAATTGCTGATAGAATCGGGTGAAGACCCGCCGATTAATGGTCAGATAGAAGTAGAATTCGTTTTTGACAAAGAACGCGATCGCTATCTGGTTATCGATTTAGGATGGAATGAACATGACCGTATTTATAACTGCTTCATTCACTTAGATATCAAAGATGGAAAAATTTGGATTCAGCGCAATCAAACCGATCGAAGTTTTGCTGATGAATTAGTACAAATGGGGATTGCGAAAGAAGAGATCGTGTTAGGAGTTCAGCCTCCCTATGCGCGAGAGTATACAGGGTTTGGAGTTGCATAGGAAAGTGTTGCAGCAGTGTGATATGGTCGGTATCGAGAATATATTGAGTCATAAAGTATCAGACTCAGGAAAATCGATATCTGCATTTCGATCGCGCCGATACGCTGCAACATATTCCGTGACTTCATTCAACAACGGATTGCATCTCAAAAGAGGTGAAACATTCAACATCGGACGCGCCTCATACCAAGCAATCCGATCGTCAATTTCTGGCTGATTATCCAGATAAAAGCTAATCGCATCAAACACTTGAGCAGCCGTCACGAGTTGAAGTAACTTCTGTGGGATTTCTTCAGGCTTTATTCCTGATTTCCAAAACACCACAATATCCCGTACAGTAACTTGAGTGTCCGCAATAATCGGTTCGCCCTGCAAAACTTCAGGATTGCGGGTGACATAGCGAGAAAGGCTTGTAGATGATAGAGAACTGGTCATAATGACCTCATCAGAAAATGTAAACCAACCTTCATCTTAGCATAGTGGACAGAAACGTCTATTTATTTAATCAGCCACGAGGAAATGTTTGATGCTTATGCTGTTCAAAGACTCTGGGAATAAACTAGATTTTTATCGCCAATGGCATTGACCCGATCGATTGTAAAAGAGTAAAATAAATTATAGAGTTACGCCCAAAAAAATTCCATGCCTCCCGAAGAAATCCTCCTACAATACTGGCGCGAACTTGCCCCCGCCGATCGCGCAAAAGTCCTTCAGTTTACCCAAACTCTAGCGCTCAAATCTTCACCTGAATTTACCCCCAAAACACAACTCGGTCAAACCCTGTGGAAACTTCGCCAACGGGCGATCGCCAACGGTATGAAACTCCTCAATGAAGTGGAGTTAGAGCAAGAAATTGCCGATCGTCGAGGTGGCCACGGTGTCTGATAAACTAACTTATCTGGATTCAGGTGTTCTAATTAGTGCATTTCGGGGCGAACCTTCCATCAGCATTCGTGCCGCTCAAATCTTAGACGATGACACCCGACAATTTGCCACCAGTCGGCTCGTTAAACTAGAAACTTTCTTTACAACAAAGAGCCAGGGAACGGGGAAATAGTCTCGCTAAATGTCCTGACTGTGATTTCTCTACCTAAATCCTGAGCTAATAAATCGATACCGTCAATAACTCGATCGGGTGCTGCAATACTTAAAATATCATAGCATTTTTCCCGATAATCGGGACGGTCTTGGAAATACTCAATCGCTCGATTCAGCGGTTCCATAACTTGATAAGCTGCTTCAGCTTTGTCGATCGCCTTTTGGGGAAGATCGCTTGCCAACCTTTGGATTGCCAAATCGATTAAATCTCTAGAGTTTACGCGATCGCTCGGCCATCGATCGGCATTTGCTAACAGCTTTTCTGCTATACTATCAACTTGATTCAAGCAAGGAACAGGCGACCAACTAGGATAACTTGGTTCATCAAACTGAATTCGCCCTTCACAAACCATCTCGAATTTAATTATCGTACCATCAACAATAACTGGAAATCTAATACCGTACTGGTTTGATTGAATTTCGTTCGGTAGAACAATACGATCGCGATTAGCAAAAATCACATCATAGCCTGCTGCCGCCACTTTTCGGCGCAGGAGATTGTAGCCACCATCCATCGGACACATAAAGTCAATATCCTGACTTAACCGATATTCTCCATGTTCCATACTTACCAGAGTTCCGCCGCCAAAATAAGCGCGACATTCCTGTAAAAACTCGACATTCAAGTGGCCGAGTACAGTTAATATTTTTTGATGAATTTCGCGTTTAAACATTGGTTGCAAATTTACCAGGTTTTCGGTTTTTTGGGGCTGGCCAATGCTTAAGAGTTCCGCTACCAGCCAAGATTGATAGTGTTGGCTAATTTGTTGAATAAAAATTAGTTCCTCCGAGTTTGGTTCTCCCAATACTCCCCAATAATGCCAGCCTGATTCGTAGCGACAGAGCATTTCCTTTAAATCTAAGTTTTTTACATTAGCAACTTGCCAGCATATAGCCTGAAGAAATGGCAATCTTTCGGGAATTTTGAATGCAGTTGCTAATTCTTTATCGTTCATCTATCCGATCTCTTCCTCTGTGTTATCTGCGCTCTCTGCGGTTAAATCATTCCTATTTAATCGGAATTACCCCTTAACTACCGCCCACTGAGTCACCGTTGCCAGCGGTTTCCAACCCACAAAAGAACCGATCGCCCCCGTGCGCTGAATTCCAATTCTAATTAGTTCGCCGCCGTGCAAAGAATGCCATTGCAGCACCGTAAGTTCACTCTCAATTGTCACCGCATTTACCACCAAACGGCCGCCTTCAGCTAAAGCATTCCAACAAGTTTCCAGCAAAGCCTCAACAGTGACACCGCCGCCGATGAAAATAGCATTTGGTTGAGGCAAATTTGCCAAAGCTGCCGGTGCGTCTCCCGCCACGATTTTGAGTTCGGGAACACCCAAATTAGAGGCATTTTCAGCAATGTATTCCAGTCTAGTTGGATGGCGTTCGATCGCGATCGCCCGACAACTCCGATAACTCCGCATCCACTCAATCGCGATCGAGCCGCAGCCCGCCCCCACATCCCAAAGCAACTCCCCCGGAATCGGCGCTAACGCAGACAGAGTAACGGCTCTAACCTCCCGTTTAGTCAACTGTCCGTCGTGGCGATACGCAGCATCCGGTAAACCCGCAGTTCGAGGGAGGATAAGAGTTTGTCGATCGGCTGCAACTGCAATGGCGATCGCATTCAAATCCGCCAAATCCGCCACATTCCAAGCCGCTGCAACCCCCTCGATCCGCCGTTGGGCCTCCGACCCCATCCGCTCGAACACAGTCATCAAACTGCTGCCAAACCCCCGCTGTGTCAACAAATCGGCGACCTTTCCCGGTGTATGTCGATCGGCACTCAACACCAGCAAGCGCGCCCCCGGCGACAAAGCAAGGGCGATCGAGGCGATCGGGCGATTTGTTAAACTAAAAGTCTCAACATCCGCCAGAGCCCAACCCAAACGCGCGCAAATCAAGCTGAAAGCCGATGCTGCGGGAATCACAATCATTTCCGAAATCGGAATTTGGCGCGACAGCGTGACACCAATTCCGTGACACATCGGATCGCCGCTTGCTAACACGCAGACAGATTCTGGGCGCCTGCGGATAATGTCGTCAATGGTTGTTTGTAGGGGTGAAGCCCAAACTAATTTTTCGCGGGTGTCGTCGGTTGGTAGCATTGCGAGGTGACGGGCGCCGCCGACAATGATTTTAGATCGATCCAGTAACGATCGGGCGATCGAGCTCAATCCCGAAAGTCCGTCTTCGCCAATCCCCACCACCGAAAGCCATTTGTGCATTGCGCCAAGGTAATTACGATTTATCAATTTTTAAGAATAATATGGGATGACATTTACAGTATTTTTTGATCCAGAGGTGAACCGCAGATGTCATCCCAATTTCATAAAGTAGCGCTAGATATTACCCCCCCCAACCCCCCCGCGAGTTCGGGTGGGGCTAAGACTTAATCAATAGCACATCTTTAGAAAAATAGTATCAGGCCGATCAACACGGATGAACGCAGATGAACAATTTTAAAAAAATCTATTGTGGCTATGCTAGGGAACTGCACTTGCAATGTTTTTCGGATTGATGAATCTGGGCTAGCAAGTCATTATTTTAACTTACTCCGGGATGCAGTTTAACCTAATGAATTTGTTTTTTTAGCGAATCTGCAGTCTGCAACCTTTATATTTCTGTAAAAAAGCCTGTTTCTCGCTATTCCTACGAGGTTGTACAAAATTAGCGGGCATTTGTTAAGAAAGTTGAGATTTTTTGCTGCGGGCGATCGACTTGTGATATCGTTTCCGGTTGCATCGGAATAATAAAATCGAGTCAACAGTCAACAGTCAACAGTCAACAGTCAACAGTCAACATCACCTGACGGTGTTGTTAGAGAGTCGATGGCAGGGTGTCCCCCACCATCTCTCCTACAAAACCGGGAAGAGCGACTTTCACCGCACACGGCTCCTGAGTGATGTAATCCTGGTTATGGATACAGTATGATCGCATAATG